>NZ_JACGWC010000015.1:0-101125 GCF_014077545.1 Colwellia sp. BRX10-1 | reverse complement strand
TGTTTGTTGTTAGGTCGTATACCTCCAGTCGCCGCTATAATGCGGGATATAGAAGGATGATGTCGGTCAAACAATCGAGCTATATCATTAAGCGTACTTCCTTGTTGGTATTTTTCCCACATTAAAGCTCTTTGCTGAGCAGTATAGATAATACGAGTTCTTCTTTTCATAGCTGCGCTCCTTTGTTTAAGGATAGCATTGCATTGACCATTTGAACTCAAGGCAAGATCACGACATTAACCATGAATACACCACAAACGATTAAAGTGTCCGCCAATGATTTAGTGATTATTGATCCTATGAGTAAAGTATTAATAGAAAAGCCTCATATTGCGAAATATCAAGATTTTTTGAAAACAAAAGAAAAGTAGCTTTTAGACTCGCACATACCCCCCTAATACAGTGCAAGGAAGCACTGCTATTACTTTAGCCATTCTTTTTTTCTTAACGCCATCATAAAATGAGCGGACTCTGAAATGGTTAAAGTTGCCAATTAGTGTTGTTAAAAATTAGGCCAATAAGATTAGGTCGATAAATGTAAATATTGTTAAATGAGAATGGAATTAGGTTGCATATTTGTTAAATACTTAAAGATGATGGAAGCGCTTTTAGAAAGAGAGAAAAGTATAGTTTCTCTTATTCAGTTTGTTCGGAGTTTATAGCCAGGTAGCATCAAATCCATTACCATCGAACAAAACATTCCTGTATAATCCTTGCCATTAAGCAACTGCCTAAGCAAACACACTAAAGTTAGCTATAAAGACAGTTAAACCAACATTTATGACGCTGCTCTTCATTAGTAAAAGCACCAGTTACACAATAAGAGTAAGTTGAGACACTATATGACCGTAGAACAATTCGATCCACAAGCAACTAAAAAAAGCAGTAATTCAGCCGAGAGCCAGACAACCACATTAGACATTCCGTCTAAGATGATTGAAGAGCAAAAGAATAGTCAACAGCCCTCTAAAGCGGCTAAAATCGGATTTGTTTCATTGGGCTGCCCAAAAAATCTTGTTGATAGCGAGCGCATCCTTACTCAGCTTCGCACTGAAGGTTACGATGTAACCAATAGCTACGATGATGCAGAATTAGTGATTGTAAATACCTGTGGTTTCATTGATTCAGCCGTTCAAGAGTCTTTAGACACTATTGGTGAAGCACTTGCTGCCAACGGTAAAGTATTGGTTACTGGCTGTTTAGGCGTAAAGAAAGACGAAATCATCGAATTACATCCTAATGTTTTAGGTGTTACGGGACCTCATGCTTACGATGAAGTGTTAACACAAGTGCACAAACATGTAGCCAAGCCTGTTCATAACCCTTTTATTGATTTAGTGCCGCCACAAGGCGTTAAACTTACCCCTAAGCATTACGCGTATTTAAAAATATCAGAAGGGTGTAACCACCGTTGTACGTTCTGTATTATTCCTTCGATGCGAGGCGACTTAGACTCTCGTCCTATTGGCGATGTCTTAGGTGAAGCCAAACGTTTAGTTGATGCTGGCGTTAAAGAATTGTTAGTTATATCTCAAGATACTTCGGCTTACGGCGTTGATGTTAAACACAAAACTGATTTTTGGGATGGCATGCCGGTTAAGACTCACATGCAGCAGTTATGTGAAGAATTAGCCAAGCGTGGTGTTTGGATCCGTCTACATTATGTTTACCCGTACCCACATGTTGATAAAATTATTCCATTAATGGCTGAAGGTAAAATACTGCCATACTTAGATATTCCTTTTCAGCATGCTAATAAACGTATCTTAAAATTAATGAAACGTCCTGGTAGCTCTGACCGTGTATTAGAACGCATTGCTAAATGGCGTGAGATTTGCCCTGAATTAGTGATTCGTTCAACCTTTATTGTTGGCTTCCCGGGTGAAACAGAAGAAGAATTTGAAGAGTTATTAGAATTCTTAGAAGAAGCGCAATTAGACCGCGTCGGTTGTTTTAAATACTCACCTGTTGAAGGTGCTACGGCTAATGCTTTACCTGATCATAATTCAGACGAAGTAATGGAAGATCGTTTACAACGTTTTATGGCAGTACAAGCGAGAATAAGTAGCGAAAAACTACAAGCACGTATTGGCCAAGAATATTTAATTCTTGTTGATGAAGTAAGTGCCCTTGGTATTGTTGGGCGTTCTTATATGGATGCGCCAGAAGTTGATGGTAAAGTTTATTTGTCTGATGATTATGACGCTAAGCCAGGCGACCTAATGTGGGTACAAATTATTCATGCCGACGAGCATGATGTTTGGGGCGTTCGTGTAGAAGATGAAGAAAGCGAAGAAGCTTAAATCACCTAGGCATAACCCTTAATGTCTCAGTTTTAAATCGCTCTGAAATATAAAGCAATAGCCATAGTGTTATTGCTTTATTTTTTGCCAAAATAACGCTCTTAACATTATATCCGCTATCTTACGGGCTACATATTTCTCCCATCGTTACATCTGCTTTTACACAAAAACCTCTCCTGTTAACCTTTTATTGATGAGTGATGACTTCCATCGGATTGCGCTTTCTTACAATTTTTCACACAACGCTGACATTTGATAGACAAAAAGCCTCAGGAACCGAACGCAATAAGTTTTTATAATACCCCCATAAATTACAAAACATAAACTTTAGGGAACAATTATTATGAAAAAATCACTTATTAGTACGGTATTACTTTTAGCTTCATCGACTGTTTTTGCAGAAACTGAATATCCTACCAATCCAATATTAAGACCTTTAACATTAACTGATGGCACCATTGCCGTCAGTGGTGCCTTAGCGTGGGGAGAAGAGAAGGATGAAAGACACGCAGCGCTAAATTTAAATCTGGGCTACGGGCTGACTGACAATTTAACGATTGGTTTGAATGGTATTAGTTACCGACTTTTAGCTCGCGCTGACAATGAAGCAGGCTTTGAGTTAGCGGTTGGGTTAGGTTTAAGGGGCTTTCAAGAGTCAACCATTAATGGAGATTCGGTTGCTTATGGTACCGACTTAAAGGGTAAGTATGTCTTTGATAAAAACTTAGCTCTAATTTTTTCGTTAGGTTATGTAAAGTGGGATGAAGAGAAGCTACAAAATAAAGATGAATACCGTTACTCTGTTGGTGTGCAAACCCACTTAGCAAAAGATTGGACGGCTAACGTTAACTATACTTATCGAGATTTAAAAGACTTTCAGCAAAAATCCGCTCATGAAGTTAGTCTTGGTGTTAATTATAATTACAGCAAACAGACCGACATTGGGATGTTTGTTGGTTATTCAAGCTTCGATGCCCAAGAAAATGGTTATCAATATGATAATAATTTTGATCGTGTGGCAGGTGTTTACGCTACCTATCGTTTTTAACTAATTGGGTAACTACCCTTGTTAGTCATATGAAAGTGAGTTGAATAGGCTCACTTTTATCATTAAAAACATCTTCTTTTTAATCATCAGTCGTCACTAAGTCATTTTCTCTTTAACACCAACTTGTTACATTCGTTGGCAAGACACAGCTAATATTCGTTGCTACACTGGCCGATATAAATAAGGATAGTATTATGTGTGGTCGGTTGAATACGACGTTTGATAGCGGTGTAAAAAAGCTTTATACCCGCTTAAAAATAAATAAGGTTATCGATAGGCCGATTGATCGTCGCTTTGTTAAAGCTGCAGACACTGTTTCCATTGTGAGGAATGTGGGTGAACAACGCCGAGTAGAAAGTGCTATGTGGTGGTTATTGCTAGATCAAACTGAAAATGACTTTAAACCCTCTCGGTTTACTTCATTTAATACCCGATTTGATAAGCTTAATACTCCCCAAAGTGCAGGTTATCAGGCGTATCGGAGCGCTAGGTGTATCATTGCCGTTAAAGGCTTTGGTGAAACTGAATTTGTCGATAAAAAGCCGGTTCATTACTTTGATATGCAAGCAGAGTCTGGCGGTTTAATATTGGGGGGCTTGTATAGAACATGGCAGCACAATAAAACGGGTGAAATAAAACTCAGTTGCTCGGTGATAACACTGCCCGCACATGAAAAATTAAAACATATCCACAGCAAAGCCATGCCACTGATACTCCCGCAAAATTTATCACTCATAGACAAGTGGTTAGATCCACAATGTGATGAACTTAATCAATTTGAACATTTGTTACATCCGCGTTTGCCTCAGTCTTTGATTGCCCATCAAATTGATAGACCCATGACTCATCAGCCAATTTCTTTGCCGCAAACAATTCCTTATGATTGAAAGTCGATAATACACTAAGTTATCTGAGATAATTGATAGTAGGTGTAAATAGCGTAAAAGGAACAGAAGGTTTTAGCGTAGAAGCACATTTAAAAGCTGGTGTTGTGTGTTTAATAACCGTTTCTTATTTAGACTTAGTTGATGTAATATTTTGAAAAGCCTAAGGTATTATTATTGAGGGGATCAATCTTTAAGAAGGGATAATTACCTTAATTAAAATCGTTTAGAAAGTCTATATCTTGTATACTTCACCAGTTTTCGACTTAAATAATACAATCGTGTTTTAAACTTTTCTAAATCTGGGGGACATGTAAAATGATAGATGTTTTAGCGGTTTTTATAACATTCTTTGCTGTTGTAGATCCAATTGGCACAATACCAGTATTTATAGCTGTAACAGCTCAATATGACCAAAAAACTAAGCGTCGTGTTGCCTTACTCGCCACCATTGTCTCTGCGTGTGTGTTGTTGTTTTTCTTGATTGTTGGTGAAATAGTCTTAACGGCGTTATCCATTCCATTACCCGCATTTCAAATATCTGGAGGGATCGTTTTGTTTCTTTTTGCTCTCAATATGATTTTTGGCGATAGTAAACCCGATGAAGAAATAAAATCATTACAAGATTCCCATAAAGAAACTGCCATATTTCCACTTGCGGTTCCTTCCATTGCAAGCCCCGGAGCCATGCTAGCGGCCGTACTCTTAACTAAAAATTCTGTATATTCACTCTGGGAGCAAACGCAAACTGCATTAGTTATGTTATCTGTCCTAATTTTAGTTTATATCTTAATGTTACTCGCTGGCTTCATTAACCGCATTATAGGGACAAGTGGAGCAAGTGTGATCAGTCGAGTTATGGGACTCATTCTTTCATCTATTGCTATCACGAATATTTTAGCTGGCTTTGGTGATTATTATAAACTGCTATAGGTAGGGGGAAATTAACTCACATTTAGGATGAGTGTCTTGTTAATTTTTATTAAAGGTAAAATGAACAGTTGGCTTTTTCCGCTTGTTGCGGTGTTAGGTGTAAGCGAAATCATCAGCGTTCAACTATTTTAGGCTATTGTTAACATGGACTTTTTTTCTCTAATACTTCTTGTCATAGTTATTCTAATAGTATTATCCATTGTTTGGAGTACGCTGAAAACGGGGATTTCCCCTATGATGAGTTCAAGCAAAGCGTGCAAAACCATGCTTGCTGAAATAGATACGTATGAAAAAGGACCTTTAATTGATCTAGGCTCTGGTTGGGGCACGCTGGTTATAGCTGTTGCCCAAAAACACCCCAATCAGCAAGTTATCGGCTACGAGTTATCTTGGTTTCCGTGGTTGGTTTCAAAAATTTTGAAACACAGTTTACGTTTAGATAACCTTACTCTCTTTCGTAAAGACTTTAAAAACGCTGATCTCAGTACTGCCTCGACCCTAGTTTGTTACCTTTTTCCTGAAGGCATGGTCGCTCTTCAAGAAAAGTTAGTAGATGAAGTCTTTAATAAGGTTACTATTGTGAGTAACACCTTCGCCTTACCTTTATGTCAACCAACAAGAGTCATCAGGCTTAGAGACTTCTATCAAACACCTATTTACGTATACCATTGGCAACCAAAATGAGCTTTGGCTTTATTAAGGCGTAATGACGATATACTATATTCTAAATTTCAGTATCTAGCTGACAAGCCACTCAATAATGAAAATTAACAATTGGCTGTTTTTATTTCGTTCAACATTTCAGTAAACTTTTAACCTCTCCTTATTGGAGTGTAGCTAAATAGTATTAGTGTGTTTTACCTTTGGAGAATAAATGAAAAATGGATTTATGGGCGTTTTTGATATTGCGTCAGTAACAAAGACTTTAGCTCTTTGTATTCTAAGTATCGGCTCATATTTGATATATAAGCTCTACCTGTTGTCTAAGCAAATTAATAAACATACAGCGTTAAAAATATCTAAGACTTTTATTTTTATCACTATATTTTTATATATTATTTCGTTTGGCACTCTAATTCACGCACTAGTAAACTGGCAAGAGCCTGGTATTTTAAATTTCACCTTAGGTTTTCATATTATCTCATCTATTTTCGATATCACCTGGATAATTATGGTGCGTAATCGTATTAATCTAATTGCAGGCGCTAATAAAGGAGACAAACTTTGGTTAAACCCGTTTATTACATCGTTGTTACATGTGGTTTATATGCAACATAAAATAAATCAAGGCTTGGCTAAAAACGCTACTGAGTATCAACGTTGAAGAGCGACCAAATAGCGTTGCAAAACTAATCAGAATCAACTGTAGAACTAGACGAGTTAATATCTGCAGTTGAAGTCATAATAAACGTAGACTTCTTCATTATTATTAGTGTGATATTGTTTTTATTAGGTATTATTCTAATTTTTATAGATATAATGAAACACAGTTATAATAAGTTGTTAGCTTAATAAGGGCAGTTAATGGGTGTAGGTGTTAAAAAGTTAGCAGAAGATGATTGTTATTTTACCAGTAAAATCGTTTTATTCGGCGTTGTTGTATTATGTGCACTTTTTGGGCTTGGTCTAAGTCTATTGGTTAGTTTAGTTCTACTTGAGCCATCAACAGGGCAGTGGGCTAATTTATTAAGTTCTATTATTTTCCCTGTACTCGCTTCTGGTTATGTTTTGCATTATTACTATAAGCAGGTCTTTACTCGCGCTAAGTAATACAACCATAGCTTCAAACTAAACCAATAGCTTATTTGTGTGACTTATATTAATCACAGACGCTAACTTGGGTTTGTTCAAATAAGCTTAAATCTTCGAGAATAAGTTCACGTGCCTTTTCCATCGTAATAGGCGCAAAGCGTACTTTACCGCCTTGAGATAACTGACCTAATTTGGCGGTATCAATGGATATAACTGCACCGATTTTAGGGTAGCCACCAATTGTTTGACGATCATTCATTAATACTATTGGTTGGCCATCGCTAGGAATTTGCACGGCACCATGACAAATACCCTCTGATAAGATGCCGTTAATATCAGAGACAATTTTTTGACCTTCTAAACGATAACCCATCCGATCAAAGCTTTTACCAACGCTATATTCACTTGAAAAAAACAATTTTTGCTGTTCTACACTGAAATGATGTTTCTGATAACTAGGAATAATACGCAGCAGTACTTCTTGGCTATATTTAGGTTGGTCTTCTATAGATAAATTAACTAATTGAGAATCTTTTGTTGTTACACAAGGGAGTATATCGTTCGCGGCTAATTTTTTGCCCTTTAATCCCCCGATACCTTCACGGCAAACGGTTGCAGTGCTGCCAAAACTGGGTGTTATATTAAAACCACCAGCAACAGCAAAATAACTTCGCATACCAAGGTTAGTAAAACCTAGTTCGATTAAGTCACCGGCTTTCACCTGATAACTGCGCCATAACGTTTTTACTTGACCGTTAATGGTTAATGGCATGTCAGCGCCTGTTACGGCAATAACAGCATCTACTTGTGCAATGATGGCAAAACCACCAACACTCACTTCAATAGCACTAACATTAAGGGCATTATTACATAAGCGGTTTGCCCAGTGAAAAGCCAGCTTATCAATCGGACCACCATTGGTTAAACCGACATTAAAAGCACCATAACGACCCTCATCTTGAACAAGACTTAATATGCCTGGTCGTTTAACAATAAAACCTAAGTTTATTGCCGGTCTTCTTAAAGAAGCTTTACTTTGACTAATCATATGTTGCACCTAATACACCACCTAGTGCAAAAAAATCATCTTTGGAAATCGCTTTAAATTTAACCCTATCACCTACTTGAACGGGCATTGTTGGCGCTTTATTGGCGTTAAACATTTCAATAGGGCAAAGACCAATAATATTCCAACCGCCAGGAGAAGTACTTGGATAAACAGCTGTTTGCCTGTCAGCAATACCAACAGCCCCTTTAGGCACTTTTATACGAGGAGTGCTTAATCTAGGCATCGCAATACGCTGATCAACTTCGCCTAAATAAGCAAAGCCCGGCGCAAAGCCAATAGCATATACGTTATATTCTTGTTGCTGATGTAGGGTAATTATTTGCTCTATGGTTAAATCTTTAGATTTAGCCATAGCCGCTAAATCGGGTCCTGACTCGCTCGAATAATAAACAGGTAATTCGATGAGTGCCCCTTGATTATGATTAATTATTGGTGAGTTTATTAATAGCTTTTGCAATTTGTTAGTGATCTGATGATGGTCGATACTGTGTAAATTAAACATCACTAATATTGAAGCATAAGATGGTATTAAATCAATAATATCATTGCTCATCTCTTGCCTGATCAGCCATTGTGCTTGCTGTACTTTTGCGGCAACTTCATCATTAACGGGTTGGTCAAAATAAAGGATCAAGCTGTTTTCACCGGCAATTTCTATTTTAAATGTTGCTGACATTAACGAATAAGCTCCCTAATAGTGGCTATTGCTTCTACGCCCTCGAGGTTGTCACCGTGCACACACAAGCTGTCTACTTCTAAAGGTAAGCGCTTACCATTAATAGTGATGACACTGCTTTGCTCTTTTAACAGTTTAACTTGTGCGATCATTTTTTCTCTATTATGCACCGCACCTGTTATGTTGCGTGATAACAAGCTGCCATCATCGTTGTAGCATCTGTCAGCAAAGGCTTCAGTGAGTATTTCCACGTTAAATTTTTCTGCTTGAGCGCGATGTTTTTTAATATTTGAGCTTGCTTGTATCATTAGCTTAAGTGGTTTGTGATATTGGGCTATGGCTGAAAGTATCGCCTCGCGCACTTCAATATTAGTCATCATGTCGTTATATAGTGCACCATGAGGTTTTACATAGCTAAGCTCAATATCTAAAGACTGAGCAACGCCATCAATAGCCGCCACCTGATATAAAACTAACGCAATAATTTCTTCTGTGGAGCACTTCATTGAGCGACGACCAAAACCAACTAAATCAGGGTAACTAGGATGAGCGCCAACACTAACGTTGTGCTGCTTAGCTAATTGTAATGTTTTTTGCATGACCAAAGGATCGCCGGCATGGAAGCCACAAGCAATATTTGCTTGATCAATGTGCGGCATTACTTTTGCGTCTGAGCCCATATTCCAAGAGCCAAAACTTTCGCCGAGGTCGCAATTTAACTTCATTTCATTTCCTAAAAATATTACCGTATATGCAGTGAAGAATTATGATTACTTTAACGATACTCTGACCAAGCATCGTTATTTTAAATCTTTAGCATGCTATTAAGTGACAAAGATTAGCCAGCATCTTACTAAATTTTAGGTGTATAAGGCTAATAGTATCTAAATAAGAGAGGCTAGATTACTTAAATCAAATGGCTGAGATAAATATAAAAAGATGTTAATGATACTTTTGGGAGTGTACAACAATAAAATCAATGCAATAAGACACTTGCCAGTTCAATAAATGATCATTTTTGTGTACCTATTGATCCTACATAATTTATTTTCGCAAGTAATAAGATAAAATGTTACCTGTACATTTCCTTGCATGTGTTAATGTCATTGTTTTAGACTTTACCGGCAGTTATGGTCTGTAGTCCTGTTAAGGCAAAGACTTGATTTAATGCTAGGTTTTCAAATAGGTAGTTGCCACTGACATGATAAAATAACGGGGTGTATTGATTACAATCATGGGATGAATGGCCAGTTGTTTGACGAGCGACTTTACATTAGCAATGCCTGTAAGGTATAAATTGGTATTGTTACTTTTGACCCTAGTAACAAGTAATCGGTCGTTTCTGTTAAAGTTAAAGTTAAAAATAAGCTAATCTTTAACAAGCTAATAGCTGACTATTGTTATAATTATTAATATACCAATAGATCTACTTACATTCTTATGGGGTTTTACCTAATTTCACCGTTGAAATTAGGTAAAAACGATGGTGCTAAATGCCGTATAAATATATATTATTTATTGTTTTTTCATGGTCACTGCAAGTTGGGGCAAATGACACCATAAACATTGCTTCAGACGAATGGTGTCCTTACATTTGTAATGAAGATGATAAGCCAGGTATATTAATTGAAATCATCAGTGAAATTGCTGAAGCTCAAGACTATGATGTTAATTTTACCCTTATGCCGCTGGCTCGTTCATTAAGGCTTCTTCAACAATCAAAGTTAGACATGGTCCTCGCTTTAACAAAAGAACACATTGAAGCTTTTGATTTAAGGCAAAGCCAACAAGTTTATGGCGGCTTGTATAATGACTTTTATGTTAGTAACGAAACTCAATGGAAATTTTCTACCATAGAGAACCTTAAAAACTTCATTGAACAGGGCAATATTCTTGGGCTTATTAATGGCTATGAATACGGCAGTGCAGTGAGTCGCCTAAAAGAAACCTCGGGTGAATTTATATTTTTAGCCTCGGGAGATAAGCCGTTATCCAGTGCTTTAAAAATGCTCAGTAAGCAGCGTATAACTGTGCTGCTTGATTCGCGTTTTAATGTTGAATATGAAATTCAGGATAAAAAAATCACTAACTTACAATATGCCGGTACCCAAGGTATATTTGTTCCGCTTTTTATCGGCTTTGCACCAGACACTAAACTTAACTATATTAGTGCCTTTGATAAAGGCTTAATAAAACTAAGATCAGAAGGACAACTGTCAAAAATATTGCAGCGTTATGGTATCTCAGATTGGCACTCAAAAAGTAGCCAGCCAAGGGACTAAATAAAACCCTCAGGCAAATATTTTTACCACTTGTTTACCGGTAAAACCTCCATCAACTTGAATATGCAGGGCACGAGAAACCTGCTGTGCGTTAAATTCAATTAAGGTAATATCAGGCGTTTGAATACTGCCTTTTGCTAGTGCATCAAGTAATTGATTACTCTTAAAACTCATTTTTTGTTGTGCGCACAAGCTATTGGCTAACCACGCACCAGCGAGTGATACTATGCCGATATTGGGCGCTTTTCTAAACATGAGCTCTTGGTCAATGTTAGGCAAGGGACGCAAGCAAGCAATACGACCACAAAACCTCATCAGCTCAATATTACGCATTGTTGAGTCACCACCAACAGAGTCAAGAACTGCATCAAAACCTTGTGGTCCTAATGCTAGGCGAATTTTTTGACAAAGTTTTTTATCGTGGTAATCAAATATTGCATCAGCACCGAGTTTCTTTACTAATTTATGATTATGCTTAGCAGCCGTGGTAAACACATCTGCACCACGTTCCTTGGCAAACTGAATAGCAAATTGCCCAACAGCACCTGCACCAGCCTCAATTAAAATAGTATCGCCTTGTACTACTTGTAATTTATCTAAAGCAATTAAAGCCGTCATACCGGCACAAGGAAGTGTTGCCGCTTCACTTGCTGTAACATTTTTTGGCACAATAGAAACGGCAAAGTTAGGGACTTTAGCGTACTCACTTAGCACGCCTTGTTGACCAATATTGGCATGCCACATAACGCGATCGCCAATATTAGGAAACAGGCCTTTTTTAGCTTGAACGACAATGCCAACTGCATCTAAGCCAAGAATATGAGGATATTGCCATTGAGAAAATCCACTTTTAGCGAAATGAGCA
Source organism: Colwellia sp. BRX10-1 (assembly GCF_014077545.1). Classification (NCBI taxonomy): domain Bacteria; kingdom Pseudomonadati; phylum Pseudomonadota; class Gammaproteobacteria; order Alteromonadales; family Colwelliaceae; genus Colwellia; species Colwellia sp. BRX10-1. Next base: position 89,313 of record NZ_JACGWC010000015.1, on the reverse strand, counting down.
TCAATAGGATTGAGACCTACATATTCAACCTTAACTAACAGCTCGTGTTCATCGCACTCAGGTAACGGCAATTGCACGTCAGATAAATGGATTTTTTCGTTTGCCTTTTCAAGCACTATAGCTCGCATAGAAGTAGGTTGGTCAATGTTGGGCAATATCTCAGTAGTTAGCATAAAAAAACTCAAACTTTACAAGGTGATTAAACCGTAACTCCACCGACCATTAAAAGCCTGATAGGCACTTACTTTGGCCAGAGATGAAGAAATGGTCGCGTTTACTGCATTTTCTTGGGCTATTAAAACATCCTGCCGCGCATCTAACAACTCTAAGTAAGGAATTTGCCCCTCTTGATACATAGCGTTAGCTTGCATAAAAGCTTGATGAGCAAATTGAAAACGTTTATCTGCAAAGCGTTTTTGTTCAAGGTGCTTTGTCAGCAATTGTAACGATAGTTCACTGTCATTAATAGCCGCTAAAACAACCTGCTGATATTGGCTATAAGCCGCTTCACTTAAATATTGCTGCGCGTCACGTTGCGCCAGTAAAGCTGGATAGCTTAATAATGACCATTGTATTTGTGGCGCGACTTGCCATTGATGCTGGCTATTATTTAATTGACTACTGCCAAGGCTTAGCACACCAACAAAGGCACTTAAACTAATGTCAGGTAACAAGGCTTTACTTGCGGCTACACTTAACGAATTAGCTTGGCTAAATTGATATAAGGCTTGGCTAATATCAGGACGTAAAGCTATAGCCGAACTGGGTTGCGCTAAAGTGACCTCAAAGGGTAAGTCAAAGATCTTTTGTTCATTATTAAGCTTTATATCGCCGCTTAAACGACCGGTTAATAAGGCCAACGTAGATAAATCGTTATATAATGCATAACTTGTTTCAGGTAATAATGCTTGTTGTTGACTTAACTGGGCACGAGTGCGGTTTAAGTCAAGTTCATTAGCAATGCCTTCTTCAACCCTGGCGGAAAGAACCAAGATACTTTTTTTAAGCGCAGCAACTTGCAGACTAATAATCTCTTGCTTTTGCATATTGCCCTGATAACTAATGAAACCTTTAACAACAGACGAAATCACTTCGATTTGCAAGGCGCGTAATTGTTCAGCCTGGCTCATCGCTGATGCATTGGCGGCATCAACTAACGCATTAATACGACCAAATAAATCGAGTTGCCAACTTAAGGCTAGATTAGCACTTGATTGACGACTAATATTATCAGCTATGCTGGTGCGTTGCGCACCAATCTCAAGCCCACCTTGTGGTAGAAAATCACTCTTTTCTACCTTGAGTTTAGCTAAAGCACTTTGCAATTGTAACTGACTTGTTTTTAAGTCATGGTTATTGGTAAGTGCATCTTTAATCAATTGATTCAATTGTACTGAGTTGAGTTGTTGCCACCAATTAATCTCGTCTTGACCGGTCAACTGTGTGGCTATATCAGCATCAGCAATAAAACTTTTCATTAATTGTTGATGCTGTTGCTCATCAATTTTGGTGGCACATCCCGATAATAAGCTGGCGACTAAAACGACACCGACAGTTAACTTGGTTTTTAGCGGTTTAGCGCTAAATTGCTTGGCTTTTAAACTACGGGTAAGTAACTTAATCATTGGCTACTCCTCAACCTTTTTTTGTTTAGTCTTGGTCACTAAAATATAAAATACTGGCGTAAAGAGCAGGCCAAATACAGTCACGCCTATCATGCCTGAGAACACCGCATTACCCATAGCATGGCGCATTTCTGCTCCAGCACCTGTAGCAAAAACTAACGGTAGTACACCAGCCGTAAAGGCTATCGAAGTCATGAGTATTGGACGTAAACGCAGCTTACATGACTCAATAATAGCGTCAAAGTGAGATAAGCCTTGCTCGTTTTGATCCTTAGCAAACTCTACCATTAAAATAGCATTTTTCGAGGCCAGTGCGACCAGAACAATTAACGCAATTTGGGTGAAAATATTGTTGTCTGAACCAACGAGCCAAACACCTAACAAAGCAGAGAATATAGTCATGGGTACAATGAGAATAATGGCTAAAGGTAAACGCAAACTTTCATATTGTGCAGCTAAAACCATAAAGACTAAAAGCACCACTAGCGGAAAAACATACACCATAGTGTTGCCGGCTAATATTTGTTGGTAAGTCACTTCTGTCCATTCATAAGCAATACCTTTGGGTAGGGTATTGGCCAATATACCTTCTATTGCCGTTTGTGCTTGGTCTGAACTATAACCAGGGGCAGGGCTACCATTAAGCTCAGCACTTGGGTAACCATTGTAATGCATTACACGGTCTGGACCTGTTGTTGGCGTTACGGTTAAAACAGAACCTAACGGCACCATATCACCATGGCGATTGCGCACTTTGAGGTTTAATATTTGTTCAGGGTCTTGGCGAAACTCAGCTTCTGCTTGCGCTTTTACTTGATAAGTACGACCAAACATATTGAAGTCATTGACATAAACTGAGCCTAAATAGACTTGCAGGGCATTAAAGACTTCATCAAGTGGAATTCCTTGTATTAAGGCTTGTTCACGGTCGATATCTATATCCATTTGTGGAACTTGAATTCTAAAACTTGAAAACAGTCCTACCAATGCAGGGTCTTGTCTTGCTTTGTCAATAACTGCCTGTAAGCTATTAAATAACACTTCAAAGCCTTTGTTACCACGGTCTTCAATTTGTAACTTAAAGCCGCCGGTTGTACCTAAACCTTGGATTGGTGGTGGTGTAAATACCGCAACAAAAGCTTCATCTATGGCTGTAAAACGTTGGTTTAATTGCGCTGCAATTGCCATAGCTGATTTACTATCATCAGTTCGCAGAGAAAAAGCATCTAAAGGAAGAAAAACAATCGCACTATTAGGACTATTAGTAAAACCATTGATCGACAAGCCAGGAAAAGCAACAGTATGAGCAACACCTGGTATATCTAGAGCAATTTTTTCCATTTCTCTAACCACCGCATGGGTACGGTCAAGACTTGCTGCGTCAGGTAATTGAGCAATAGCGATAAGATATTGTTTATCCTGTGTTGGAATAAAGCCACCGGGCACACTGCTAAATAACTGTGCCGTTCCACCCAAGAGTGCGATATAGGCAACAATAACGATAACACTCATACGCATTAATTTTTTAACCAGCTTCTGATAACCATGGCTACCACGTTCAAAAACACGGTTAAAAGGCGCGAATAACCAACGGCCAAAAAGTTTATTAAGTAGGCGTGTTAATCGGTCTGGTTTACTATCGTGTGATTTTAATAACAATGCCGCCAATGCTGGCGATAACGTTAAAGAGTTAAAGGCCGATATTATCGTTGATATCGTAATAGTTAAGGCAAATTGTTTATAAAATTGCCCCGATAGGCCACTAATAAATGCCGTTGGTATAAATACCGCACTTAATACTAAGGCGATAGCGATAATAGGTCCGGTGACTTCTGTCATGGCAACGCGTGTTGCTTCTAAAGGGCTTAGCCCTTTTTCGATGTTACGCTCGACATTCTCAACGACAACAATAGCGTCATCGACGACAATACCTATTGCCAGTACTAAACCAAAGAGTGATAGGGTGTTAATTGAAACGCCAAGTAATTGCATTACCGCAAAGGTACCAATTAACGACACGGGTACGGCAATTAACGGGATAATTGAAGCACGCCATGTTTGTAAAAATAGTATTACCACAATCACAACTAAAACAATGGCTTCAATTAAGGTCGTTATTACTGCATCGATAGAGTCACGGACGAAAATAGTGGGATCGTAAACTATGTCGTATTCGACACCAGCAGGGAAGTCTTCAGATAATAACGCCATAGTTGCCCGTACTTGATCTGATAACTCAATAGCATTAGAACCAGGTCGTTGAAAAATAGGCATAGCTAAAGCAGGTTGCCCGTCTAACATGGCACGCAAGGCATAAGTATTTTGTCCTAGGTCAACACGAGCGACATCTTTTAATCGAGTAAGCTGGCCTTGTTCGCCGACTTTAATAATTACTTGTTCAAACTCTTCAATGTTATCAAGACGGCCTTTTACATTGAGTAATACTTGAAATTCACTGTCGTTAGCAGCAGGTTGAGAGCCTAAACTACCGGCAGCAACTTGTTGGTTTTGCTCACGTAATGCATTAATAACATCGGTTGCGGTTAATTCACGCGCAGCTAATGCATCTGGGTTAAGCCAAACGCGCATCGAATATTGACCACCACCAAATAATTTTATATCACCAACGCCGGGTAAGCGGGAGATTTTATCTTTAACGTAGAGATCGGCGTAGTTAGATAAATATGCGGTATCATGGCTTTCTTGGGGTGAATATAAATGTACCACCATAGCTAAATCAGGCGATGATTTTTCTGCAACAACACCCAGACGTTGCACTTCTTCTGGTAAGCGAGATAATGCACTATTAACGCTATTTTGTACTTGTACTTGCGCGCGATCTAGATCAGTTCCAAGAGCAAACGTCACCGTTAAGGTCATACGACCATCGCCAGTGGCTTGTGAAAACATGTATAGCATGTTTTCAGTGCCGTTGATTTCTTGCTCAAGTGGGGTTGCCACTGTTTGTGCAATAACCGAAGGATTTGCCCCCGGGTAATTTGCCGTAACCACCACGGTTGGTGGCACAACACCAGGGTATTCACTAACGGGTAGTTGAAAAAGTGAAAGTCCACCAGCAAGTAGAATGACAAATGACAATACAGCTGCAAATATCGGGCGTTGTATAAAAAAATGGGAAAAATTCATGGTTAACTCTTATTATTCTGACGTTAGTTTTGCCGTTAAACTGGCATCAGCAACAGGTGATAAAGTAAAGGCAATACCAGCACTATCAATGGTGACATTATTAGGTGCGACAGGCATGCCTGGACCTACGCGGGCAGGACCATTAACAGCAATAACATCTGTTGCTTTTAGCCCGGAAGTAATTGCCTGTAAACTGCCGTAACGCTCACCCAATTTAACCAGCTTATATTGCAAAATATTATTTTCACCAACAGTTAAAACAAAATTATTTTTTAAGTCGGTACCAATAGCGCGTGAAGGCACGATAATTTTTTCGGTAATTGCATTTGCAGCCAACTTGATGCGTGCAAAAGAGCCTGCACGGAGTTGGTTTTTCTCTTCATTAAATACCGCTCTTACCCGCAATGTGCCGGTTGCCGAATTTATTTGGTTATCAATAAAATCAATATAGCCTTGGTAAGCAAACTCACTTTGTCCTACTTTTTGCATCATGACTTTTTGCTGATCGGAGGCACTAATATTAGCAAAATAGCTATTCCAGGTGCGCTCATCAATGTCAAAGTAAGCAAACATCGCTTGGTTAGAAACAATCGTTGTTAGCACACTTTGTCCGGCGATAATGTTATTGCCTTTGGTAATGTTGGCGCGAGAAATAATACCGTCGATAGGTGAACGAATAGCGGTAAATTCTAAATCAAGTTGTGCTGCTGTTAATTGTGCTTGTAATGCAGCGAGTTGTGCTTCGCGCTGACGTAATGTTGACGTGCGAGACTCTGCTTGTTCAGTGGATATCGCTTTTCGTTGAGTTAAACGTATTGCACGTTCTTCTTCACTTTTTGCTTGATCAAATGCAGCTTTTGCACTGTTAACTTGTGCTTGAAGGCTAGCAACAATAGCTAAAAATGGTCGATCATCTAGTTTAAACAGAAGGTCGCCCGTTTTAATTTGCTGACCCTCATCAAAAGCAATCGACTCTATTACCCCTGAAACACGTGGTTTCAAAGCAACTTGCTCGGGAGCTTCTAAGTGGGTGGTATAGGTGTGCCAATTTTGTACAGATTTGACTAGCACTTCTGCCACATCAATCGACTGTAGTTGTTGCTGCTGTGTTTTTTGACTAGGCGCTTCTGAGCAACCTAATAAAGTTAAGCTTGCCATAGCAATAGCTACTGCGATTAAATGTTTATTCATAATAAGACCTCTTTTAATTTGAGCGCAATTTTACGTAACAAACCTGTTGATAAAAACCATAGATTTTGCATTTGATTAGTGCCAAAATGGCATCAATTGAATTGTGATGGTAATAAAGTATGGATACGACTAGCCGATTATTGATGTTGCTTGAAGTGGTTGAACAAGGTTCTTTTATTAAAGCGGCTGAAGTACGTAATATTGACCGTTCGGTTATTTCTAAACAGCTAAGCCGCCTTGAGGAACAATTAGGCGTTAGATTACTTAATCGCACTACACGTTCATTTTCCTTAACGGCTGCTGGCGCTGAGATGGTTAAAAAAGCAGCTGAACTTAGAGAGTTACTGGGCGAAACAGTACGAATGGCTGAAAATTATCATTTGGAGCCTCAAGGAGTCCTCAAAATAACGTCTTCTACCTTATTTGGGAAACGTTACTTACAGCCAGTCATTAACGATTTTCAAATGCGCTTTCCGCAGGTTGAAGTAGAATTGCGTTTAGATGATCGTGTTATTGATATTGTCTCAGAAGGGTTTGACCTTGCGTTTCGTATCGGAGAGCCCAAAGATTCGTCGTTAATTGCTCGTAAAATAGCGCGTAATCGTTTGTTAATTTTAGCGACCCCGACATTTATTGCTAATTATGGTTTACCTCAAACTATCGAAGATTTAACGCAATTACCGGCGGCAAGTTACGCTAGCACCTCGTTTAAAGTCGAAGGTGTTCGCTACTATGATAAAAATGGTGAAGCCAAGGAACAAAAACTCAATAGTATTTTTAGGGCAAACGATGCCGAAGTTTTATTGATGAAAACATTATCAGGTAGCGCTTTTTTTGTTGCGCCAGCTTTCGTACTTGATAACGAAGTGAAAGATGGTCGTTTAGTACCTTTATTGACCGACGTTAGATTAATGGAGTATGGCGCTATCTATGCAGTATATCCACATCGCGATCTACCCGTTAGAACGCGATTATTTTTTGATGCGGTTCGTGAGTATTTAGGAAAAGAAATACCTATTTGGGAGCGGGCTATTCCTAACTTTGAACAGTTATATACCCGGTAGATATTTGTCTGTGCTATTAAATATTAACCCGCCAATTTTACTCGTTTTATTTGCTTGTTTACCTCAGTTAAATTACCTGTCTTAAGCCAAATTCTTGCGCCAGCGCTACCAGCGGTTACCGTTAAGGTATCGCCTAATGGCAAACGTACCCAACTATGCTTTTGTAATAAATCACTGGCTGTTTGTAACTCCCCTGATAACACTAAAACTTCAGCCCCTTGAGTCGCGACAATATTCATTACTGCGCTCGGTTCAAAAGATAAAATAGCGACCTCTTCAATGGTATCTTGGTGTAGTGGGATAATTGAAACGCCTAGTATTTCTGTCGGTGTTGCAGACATTTGCTGTGTTTGTAAACAAACATGGCTTCTATCTTCTGGCTGAAATTGCCAAAGTTTTACAAAAATAATACAGCCTTCATCAGAACGTGGTGTATGAGAAGATTGTGGTGGGTTTCTAATATATGAGCCGACAGGGTAGTCGCCGTGTTCATCTTGAAATACACCTTCAAGTACAATAAATTCTTCACCACCGGTGTGAACGTGGGCAGAAAACTTACTCCCTTTTGCATATCTTACTATTGATGTTGCTCTGGCCACTTCACCGCCTACTCGGTCTAATGGTCTTCTGTCTACGCCAGGCATAGGTGAAGCTAACCACGCTAATGAGGTACTGTGCACGATAGCTCTTTGTTCAAAGTTAGCTAAAATTTCCATAATCAATCCTATTTTAAAACTGTAAGGGTGAAAGTGAGCCATTTTACATTTAGTAAAAACCTTCATGTAAAATGACTAACAGTCATTTTTTATTTAACGCTTGAACGTTCAGCAACCTTAGCACGCCAATTGAGTAAATGTGTGTATTCATCGGGTACGGCTATTTTTGCAAAGTCAGCAAAACCAAGACCGGCAAACAGGGTAATATCAGCGACAGTAAAAGCTTCACCTGCGACATAAGTCTGGTTGCTTAAAACAGTGTTAAAGTATTTAAAACCAGCAAGTGCTTTCTCGGCTTGTTTCTTACCCCATTCTTTATTTTGATATGTTTCAAGTTCAGGTCCTAGGCCGTCGGTAGCATGATGAAAATAAGTAGCGACAGCATCAAGTACCATTAATTCAGCTCTTCGTTGCATCATGCTAATAACGGCACGCGATTTTGCCGTTGACCCTGTTAACGATATCCCCTCAAAAGTGTGGTCGATATATTCAATAATAGCAGAACATTCAGCGATGTAAGTTCCATCATCTAATGCCAATACGGGTACGCTGGCTAAGGGGTTCATAGCGAGGAAAGCGTCACTTCGATGTTCTTTGTTCATCACATCAACAGCAATAAAAGTGACCTTGTCAGAGGCGTTTTTCTCTGCTAACGCCATGCGGACACGCAATGGGTTAGGAAAACCTTCTACATCATATATTTTCATTTTATATTTCCAATTAATTTGGTTATCGTTGTTTACTTGGCTATCTACTGGTAGGTAGTTTGCGTATTTTTAATTATATTGTCAAATTTTATTTAAAACTCAAGTCTCTTAAAAATTAAAGTTGCTTTTACAAGTCGAGCTAGTTAATATTTATCTATCAGTAGATAGTTTTTTTTAAAGTTTACATATGAATAATAAACGTGTGATTATTGTCGGTGGGGGATTAGCGGGTTTATATACCGCTTATCAACTAGAACAGTTGAATATTCCTTATCTTCTTTTTGAAGCAAAAGATGTTTTTGGTGGCCGTATATATAGCGAGCAACCGAAAGTGTATGATGAAAATGAACCATTACATGATTTAGGTCCGACGTGGATATTTCCGCATCATCACCAGATGAAAGCATTAGTGGCTGACTTGCAAACACATTTGTTTGACCAACATATTGAAGGTGCTGTTGTTTATCATGCGGATCAGCATACTCAGCCACAAATTATTGAAAATGGTCAAGGGCCACTTTTACATCGTTTAGCTGGCGGATTATACAAGCTCATTTTAGCTTTACAGGCTAAGCTATCTAAAGATAACTATCAGCTTAGTTGTCAAGTCGAGCAATTAACAAAAGTGCACGATAGCTGGCAAGTGACAGTAAAAAATACTAAAGATGACTCGACATCTGTTTTTGAAACCGACCATTTAGTTTTAGCTTTACCACCGCGGATCATTAATGAATTTTTAACACCCGTTCATTGGGCAAGTAAAGCTTTAACCGCAGCCCTTGTCGCTGTGCCGACTTGGATGGCAAGCCAAGCTAAGTTTATTGCAACTTATGAAGAGGCTTTTTGGCGAACGAAAGGCTTAGCAGGGCAAGCCTTTAGCCGTGTTGGACCTATGATAGAAATTCATGATGCCTCGGCACAAGTACAGCAAGATTTCGCTTTATTTGGTTTTATTGGGCTTTCGTCACAAGCGATAGAAGGTTTATCTGTAGAACGGGTTAAAGCTTTATGTATTAATCAACTGAGCTTATTATTTGGTGATGAGGCCCAGCAATACTCACAGTGTTATTTAAAAAGCTGGGGTAATGATCATTATGTTGCCGTTGAAAAAGACAGAGTGGAGCCACCAAATCATCCTTATTTTAATATGAAGGGGTTTGCTGGTGAATTATCCTCATTAAATTTATATTTAGCCGGTAGCGAATTTGCTCAGCAAGAAGCCGGTTACCTTGAAGGCGCATTATTTGCCGCAAATACAACCATTAGGTCATTAAAAAAAGAATTTAATGACCTTAACTAGAGAGAAAATATAATGAGTAAAAGTTCTTATGCTTTATATCATAAGGTTCATTGTCCATATTGCCGACAAGTCATTGCCGCAATGAAAACTAGCAATGTTACGCTTGAATTACGTGACACAGAGAAAAATTTAGCCTTTAATAAAGAGTTAATCGAACAAGGGGGAAAGAAACAGGTACCTTGTTTAAAAATTACAGAAAATGGTCAAGAATCTTGGCTGTATGAATCTGGAGATATTATTAACTATTTGAATAAAATAGCCTAGTCATTGATAATGGGTGAAATTATTAAATTTATTTAATAATTTCATCATTTACTTCACCTTCAAATAGCATTTATTTATGAATAAAAAATCTCAAATACTCAAATTAGCTGAAAATAAAGTAAGATCTGGTGGCTATGGTAATTTTAGCTTTAGGGAACTGGCTGATGAAATTGGCATTAAAAGCTCAAGTGTTCATTACTATTTTCGTACAAAAGCTGATTTAGGTGCCGCACTAGCACAGCAGTACGTAGATGATTTTTTAGCGTTATTAAATGCTGAAAAAGCAAAGTTAAAGGGCCGTAGTGCGATTAATCTCTATATTAATGCTTTTAAAACGGCATTAGAAAAAGACAATCAAATGTGTTTATGTGGCTTGTTAGGCGCACAGTCTGATGCATTGCCAGAGCAAGTCAACATAGAAATAAAACGCTTTTTTGAATTAAATATAAACTGGTTACAAACCGTGTATATAGACGAAAAAGGTTTAGCAGTAGACATTGCGAAAACTAAAGCTATTCAGTTATTAGCTACTTTAGAAGGGATGATGATTTTAGCAAAAGTGTTAGACGATACATCGGCTTTTGACAGCCTTACCGACTTTGTTTAGTCATCTTGTAGCAAGTAAATCCTTATAATGTCGTTCACACCATTTTCATGGTTTATGACTTCCGTCGATAGTACTGACGATAATTTATGGTATCTAAAATAACAGCGATTGATCCATGTTTTACGCTACAGCGTATTAAAATTATGTTGGCAAATATTCCCTTAGCTGACAATAATCAATATTTCATTACTTTAATCATGCTAGTTATCAATCACAAATAAAATAAGGTCAGGTATATGCAACGAATTATTAAAAATGGCATTGTTGTGATTTTTAGTTCATTTTTGCTATCAGCCTGTAGTTTTAGTTTTATTTATAACCACTTAGACTGGTGGAGCAATTGGTATCTTGATGATTACGTTACCTTAAGCCAAGAACAGCAAAAAACATTTGATACGACATTTAATGAGCTGCATACATGGCACCGACGAACACAACTCAGTGAATATAGTCGGCAACTTATCACGCTAAAAGACCAAGTAAATCGCGGTATTACCGTAGAAGAAGTCGACGATCAATTAGTCATCATCAAACAGCATTGGCTTGCAGTGCGAGAGCAAGCAAAACCGGCACTGATATCGTTAGTTCATACCCTGAGTAGTCGCCAAAGAAAACAAGTTGTCGATGAAATTGCCAATAATAATGAAGAACGTCTCGACGACTATGATGAGTTATCTCAAGAGCAATGGCTTAACGAAACATGTATAGAACGACAAGACCAGTTCAAAAAATGGTTGGGGAAGTTAACTGAAAGTCAAAAAATTGAAGTATGTCAACTGACCAAAAGTTTAGCACCGACATTTAATCATAGAATGGATTATCGAATAAAATGGCACTCAGGTTTAAAACAAGTATTAGCCATGGGATTAGATAGACAAGAATATGAAGTGATGTTTACTGAACTTATTTCTGAACCAGAGTCATTAAAGTCAGAGCAACACAAAACATTATCTAAAAATAATAGTGATACCTCTGTAAAAATATTTCATATTATGATGAACAGCTTAACAGATAAACAATTGAATCGATTTAATAATAAACTTGATGATTTAATTGAGGATTTAAAAGAACTGGCTATAAACACTTAGCACCAAATCTTATTTTAAAGCACTTATATAAGACAACTTTGCGTTGACGTTGTTATTTTCCCTCGTGTTTAATTTTAATTATCTCTTCTTGGTTGTACCCGCCTGAAAATAAAACTATTTTTTCACATTAAAAGTAAACTTAATCTTGGTTTTATCGTATAACATATATTAATTTATACATATCACCGGTAGTAAGTGCGATTAACGTGCAGACACCAGCAAAAATAATTTAAGAGAGTGCTAAATGAACGATATTAATTCACCACAAAAACCGGTGGAAGTGACCCAAAAACCTGTTGTTTGGGGAATACATTTGATTGTAACCATCGTGATTTTTGCTATTGCTTTTGCAATTATTGCAGCGATGTTTGCTAGTAAACCTACTCCACGTAAATGGGGAGGAGGACCGCCGGCTTCTGTTGGTGTTGAAACAGTACAACTAACGGCTACGGATTACCCTGTTTGGATTGAATCTTACGGCTCAGCTGAGCCTTTAACTAGAACGCAATTAGTTTCAGATGTCAGTGGGCGTGTTATTGAGGTCGCTAATAATATTCGTGCAGGAGCATCATTTAAAGCGGGTGATGTTTTACTGGCGATCGACCCTCGTGATTATCAGATAGAAGTTGATGTTGCAAAATCAACGGTGGCTAATGCTTGGGTAAAATACAAAGAAGAGTTGGCTCAAGCCGATGTCGCTGAGCGCGACTGGAATGTTAGACCCGGTAGTAAAGCGGGTCGTGATTTAGCACTACGCATTCCACAAGTTGCGGCTGCACTCGCTTCTTATGACGCATCTAAAGCGCAATTGGCGAAAGCCAAACTCAACCTTGAGAGAACTCAAGTTAAAGCCCCCTTTGACGGAAAAATTTTGAAGCAAATGGTTGATTTAGGGCAAGTTGTTAATCCGTCTCAAACTATTGCTGAGATATATTCCACTGATTATATTGAAGTAAGATTACCGGTAAAAGCCCAAGACCTAGCGCACATCTACTTACCCGATGAATACAATGCACCAGGCAACGAGCCTACAGACAACAAGGAACATCAATCTGTTGTTCTTTTTGAAGGTGAGTTAGGTGGTAAAACTTATACATGGAAAGGTAAGTTAGTACGTAGTGAAGGAGCTTTTGATTCATCTACTCGTATGCTTTACGTTGTTGCCAAGCTCGATAATCCTTTTGTTAGCTCTCCACAACTCCCCGCATTACGTGTTGGGCAGTTTTTAAGAGCAAAGATTGAAGGCACACAATTGAAGAATGTCTATGCTATTCCAAGAAGAGCAGTAAGTCAGAATAATATGATTGCGGTTGCAGAAGATGGTTTATTGCAAAAACGTGCTATTGAACCTTTATGGACAGATGTTGAGTCTGTCGTTATTTCGGCTTCTTCACTTGCTGGCGATATTTATAATTATGCTGGCGCTATTGATTCTACCGATAAGCTTATTTTAACGCCAACGGCCAATTTAGCCGCGGGTACCCGAGTTAAATCATTGAATGACATTAATTCGACAACCAATGAAGAATTAGCTAAAAAGAAAATGACAACACCTGCAATGAATCAAGAGATACAAGATAGTGATAGTGAAAAGCAAGAAGGTTTACCGGCTTTAAAAAAATCCCCAAGTAATTCATCCACTTCGACTACGGACTAGGAACTCATTATGCATGGTTTAATCGCTTGGTTTGCTCGTAATGACGTCGCTGCTAATCTTCTTATGGTGGTCATCGTTGCCGTTGGACTTTATAGTTTGTCTAACAAAATCCCTGTAGATTTATTTCCTGAATTTGAAATAAATACTGTACAAGTTAGTGCTGTTTTACCTGGCGCTTCACCACAAGAGGTTGAAGAAGGTTTAACCATAAGAGTGGAGGAAGCGATTCAAGATATCGAAGGCATTCGTGAAATGACTTCGCGCTCTAATGAAGGCAGTTCAACCGTGACTGTTGAAGTAGAAGATGGTTTCGACGTTAGAGAAGTACTCGACGAAATGAAAGTTCGCGTAGATGCGATTAATAATTTTCCTGTTGAAGCTGAACGTCCTTTGGTGACAATGCCTAAGCGTATGCGTGACGCCATTGGTGTGGTGATGTATGGCGATTATGACAGCTTAACATTACGCCGCTTTGCTGAAGATGTTCGAGATGAAATAGCTTCGTTGCCTGGGGTTACTCAAGTCAGTGTTGATAACTCTCTGCGTTTTGAAATATCGATTGAAATACCTGAATGGTCATTAAGAAAATATGATATTACCTTAGAGCAGGTTGCCGACGCTTTACGACGTAACTCTACAGATGTATCCGCCGGTAATTTGAAAACTGAAGGCGGAGATATTTTTATCCGCAGTATTGGTCAAGCTTATAAAGCAAGTGACTTTAGCCAGCTACCGATATTAACTGATAAAGATGGTACATTAATCCGTTTAGGTGATATTGCTGTTTTACGTGATGAATTTGAAGAAACCCCCTTGAGAACAAGATTTAACGGTATACCCGCAATAGAGGTAGAGGTCTTTCGCGTTGGTGATCAAAGTATTATCGAAGTAACCGATGCCGTTAAAAATTATATCGCAGGTAAACAACAAGCATTACCGGTAGGGTTAACGATGACTTACTGGCGCGATCGCAGTAAATCGATAAAAGCACGTTTAGCTACGCTTACTACAAGCGCTTGGCAAGGTGCGCTATTAGTTATTCTCCTATTAGCTTTATTTTTACGACCCGCCGTTGCATTTTGGGTGTGTCTTGGCATTCCAATGTCATTTATGGGCGCATTTATATTGATGCCATTTTTTGGTATATCTTTGAATTTAATGAGCCTATTTGCTTTTATTTTGGTGCTAGGTATTGTTGTCGATGATGCGATTGTTACGGGGGAAAATGTTTACGAACATATGCAACGCGGTACTGATCCCCTTACCGCTGCCATTAGAGGTACTCAAGAAGTTGCCGTACCGGTTACCTTTGGTATTTTAACGACTGTTGCGGCCTTTATACCCCTAGCTTTACTTGAAGGACGAGGCAGTTGGTACCAGAGTATTCCTTACGTTATTGTGCCGGTTTTACTCTTTTCATTGATCGAGTCTAAATTGGTATTACCCGCGCATCTTAAACATATTAAACCGCGAACAGGCGCGCCATCGCGGCTAACACGTATTCAAATGGCAATATCGACCTCTTTAGAGACGTTTATTGCTAAATTTTATCAACCAACATTAGCATTAGCGCTGCGCTGGCGTTACGCGACGCTGGCAATTATGTTGTCGTCACTTTTTATAGTCATTGGTGCGCTTTCAAGCGGACAAACAAAATTTGTATTTTTCCCTCGTGTGCAAAGTGAAGTAGCAACAGCAACACTAACAATGCCAACAGGTACCGCCTTTGAAAGTACCGATCGTATTGTTCAACATATGACTACGCAAGCGAAGTTATTACAAGAGAAATATATTGATCCCGAATCTGGTGAGTCTATTATTAAGAATATTTATTCTATTAGTGGTGGACGTAATTCAAGTACGGGACGTGTTCGTGTCGAAACAATCCCTCCAGAAGACCGCAGCACAGATATTGGCACGCAACAGATAGTTGCAGAATGGCGTAAAATGGTTGGACAAGTCGCTGGCGCTGAGCAGTTAAATTATCGAGCTGAGATTGGTTGGAATAGACCCGCTATTAATATCGAATTGCGTGGCAAGAATGCTGATGATTTAGCTGAGCTAGGCGATAAATTCAAAAGTAAATTAACGCAGTACTCAGCAGTTTCAGATGTTGAAGACTCAATGTCTGATGGCAAAGAAGAACTACAATTAAAACTTAAGCCCGAAGCAACGTTACTTGGACTTAATTTAAATATGGTTGCAAGACAAGTTCGTCAAGCAGTCTACGGTTTTGAAGTTCAGCGTATTCAACGTGGACGTGAAGAAGTGCGAGTTATGGTGCGCTATCCTATTGCTGCTCGACAGTCGATTGAGACGTTAGAGCAGATGATGATAAGAGTCGAAGCCGGTCAAGAAGTTCCGCTATGGCAGATTGCTGATATCGTGCCTGGATTAAGTCCTTCGAGTATTTTACGTATTGATCGACAGCGAACACTTTCTATTACGGCTGACTTTAACAAAGAACAAGGTAATTTGTCTGCGGTACAGGAAGAGTTAGAAGAATTTTTACAACAATCGATAAGTACGTATCCAGGCATGAATTATGAAATGGCTGGCGAAGCTAGAGATCAAAAAGAGTCTTCTCAAGAACTGAAATTTGGTATGTTTGGCTTGTTGTTGGTGATTTATATCCTGCTTGCTATTCCGTTTAAAAGTTATTCTCAGCCTTTAGTGGTGATGATGGTTATTCCTTTTGGCATTGTCGGTGCGGTAATAGGTCACTGGATAATGGGCATGGATTTAACCTTACTGAGTCTGATGGGGGTCTTAGCGTTATCGGGGGTGGTGGTTAACGATTCACTGGTCCTGGTCGACTATATTAACAAAAAGCGTGCTGAGGGAAGTGCTGTTTTTGAAGCTGTTTATGCCGCTGGTGGTCGTCGCTTTAGACCGGTTTTATTGACATCATTAACAACGTTTGCTGGTTTAATGCCACTTTTATTTGAAAAGAGTACTCAGGCACAGTTCTTAATTCCGATGGCAGTGAGTCTTGGCTTTGGTATTTTATTTGCGACAATCATTACATTGTTTTTAGTGCCGATAAATTATTTGATTATGGAAGATATCAAACGCTATTTCGATCGTTATAAAAATGACATGCGTTGGTTAGTACGTAAAGGCGTTAGTAAAGGAAAATCGTCATAACGTCAGCCGTTAAACGCTCAACTATGTTGTTGCGATTACACTAAAAAATTGCCAACCTTTTATTAGGTTGGCAATTTTTTTATTGATAATAAAAATTTAATCGCACTATTATCTGCAGTACTGATTTCTTTAAATTTTATTAAAATATGCTTAGCACAGTAAACTGTTTACTTAAAATAACGCTTTGGCTACAATATTTCATCAAGGTTAGCGCTGATACTGATATTTATTCAAATATTCCTTGACCAATCCCCCCCCTCAACCCACTCTTTGCCCACGAATTTATTCAAATGTAGAGATTTAATTAGTGAGCCAAGAACTAATGTACGACAAAAATAGCATTATCATTATTATTACCCTTTTTATTTTGATGTTAATTATTAACCAAATAGGCTACAGCTTCGGTTTACGTAATAAAGACGCAGAAAACACCGAGATGAAAAGTCAATCGACGGCTATTCAAGCCGGTATTCTGGGTTTATTGGCTTTGTTGCTGGGTTTCACGTTTAATATGTCGCTGCAACGGTACGATGGACGAAGTAGCGCGGTTATTGAAGAAGCGGGTGCTATTTCAAGAGTAGCCATGCAAGCAAAACTATTGAGTGGTAAAGTAAAAGATGACGTTTTTGATGAATTAGAGTCTTATCTAGCACTACGTATTTCACTGAGCCAAATAGATTTGAGCAATGCAGAGCAACGTATGGCTGTAAACAAAAAGGTCAGTAAATCACAAGCGAAACTGATTGAATTAGCACAACAAGAATTAGAAAATCCAAGATCACTGTTAATTGCAAATGGCTTTTATCAGTCATTGTCTAGCATGATTCAAATTGAAAACAAACGATCGGCTATGCTTAGACTCCATGTGCCCGAACCAGTATTGTTTTTGTTGTTTAGTGTTTTTGTTACTGTTGGCGGCATGCTTGGTTACAATAGCGGGTTAGGGAAGAAGCGTCCCGCATTTCCCACGATATTATTATTCACCTTAATCATCTTGGTGGTCTTTATTATCATTGATTTAGACAGACCTAAGCGCGGTATTATCCAAGTAAACCAAGATAGCCTGCATGATGCGGTTATGACCCTTCAAGATTATAAAACTGAATAATGTTAACGTTTATTTAAGCTAGGGATAATAAAATTTAATAGCTATTTTTGGTCATTTAATAATGAATAGCTATTAGATATTCCCCTTTAAAAGGACAAAGCACCTAAGGTTTCGGCTACAATCTCACCTTATATGCGGTCGAAAATATAGATACTAGTCCTATCGATACCAGCCTACCTAGCTAAGCGCTTTATAGGGACAATAAAGACTATAAAAGTCGACAACGACCAAGCTCTTAAAGTTTTGTTATTTAAAAACATCGTCTTGCAAACTTCCTCCTGATTTTTATCAATATATTCCCCGATCATTTGTCGCACTTTCTAAGACGCATTAACACCATCTAATGCAGCCAGTTTTTCAAAGTTAGCCTTTTGATGATCAATGAATACCGTAAGACTGACTGTTGTTTTTACCACCTTTAATGTTTGTATAGCGACATGTTATTTTCATTATCATTTAATTAGAATTGTATTGTCTTTTAATTGGAATATAATTGTCGTTTTGTTGGCTGTCGTGTGAAATATTAACCGATAAATTACGCTTATATATTGATGATATTTACCCATATTTATTTTATGTAAGCAAGACATGCAGATAAACCCCCAACATACTTATATTATGGCTGTTCTTAATTTTCAGCCTTTAAAAGCGTTAGCCACAGGCTTTTTTTGATGGTGACCGTTGCCTTGTATTATCTTTGCTTACTCTGTCAAAGGAATATCTAATGCAGCGCTGCTCGCTGAGATAAAACGTTTTTTGACAAATTTTAAATTAACTCAGAGAAATATCGTGAAAAAATTAATAACGACTGTATTGCTGCTCCTCTTTGCAACACCTGCTTTTGCCGCTGGAGCCGGTGAAATTGATCTCACTAACACTATTGCAGGATTTACTGCATTAACGATTTTTATTATCGCTTACCTACTGGTTATTAGTGAGGAGTTTCTTCATCTGAGAAAGTCAAAACCAGTATTGGTCGCGGCTGGTGTCATTTGGCTGATTATTGGTTGGATTTACACCCAACACGGCATTCCTAAAGCGGCAGAAGAAGCTTTTAATCATAATTTATTAGAATATGCTCAGTTATTATTATTTTTATTAGTCGCGATGACTTATATAAATGCGATGGAAGAGCGAGGGGTGTTCGATAGCTTACGGGTTTGGATGATTTCTAAAGGGTTAAGTTTACGCAGTTTGTTTTGGGTAACAGGCATGATGGCATTCGTTATTTCTTCGTTTGCTAATAATCTAACGACGGCAATGTTGATGTGTGCCATTGTCCTTAAAGTTGCTCCTAAGGACCTTAAGTTTATTAACATTGCCTGTATCAATATAGTGGTAGCCTCTAATGCTGGCGGGGTGTTTAGTCCATTTGGGGATATAACCACTTTAATGATATGGCAGGCAGGCTTAGTTAAGTTTGAGCAATTTTTCGTACTATTTATACCTTCCCTGGTCAACTTTTTAGTCCCTGCTATTATTATGAGCTTTTTTATCTCTAATGAAAGATCAACACCTATAACCGATGAAGACTTCATGCTAAAACGTGGCGCGAAGCGAATTATTTTCTTATTTATACTCACCATAGCTACGTCAGTTGCCACCCATAGTGTTGTTAACATGCCACCCGTGTTAGGAATGATGATGGGCTTAGGTTACCTCAAGTTTTTAGGGTTTTATTTAAGAAGAAGCCTTCCTCGTTCATTAGATAAAAAACGTACCTTAGCAACTATCCGTCATGATGAAAAAGCCCTGAAAAGGTTAGGTAATATCGTTCCTTTTGATATTTTTGAAAAAATAGCACGCGCAGAGTGGGATACCTTACTGTTTTTTTATGGGGTTGTTATGTGTGTTGGTGGCCTTGGTTTTATGGGCTATTTAAGTTTAGTATCAGACTTATTATATACCAACTGGGATCCGACCTATGCCAATATTGCTGTCGGCGTACTTTCAGCCATTATTGATAATATCCCTGTTGTTTTTGCTGTCTTAAGTATGAACCCCGTGATGGATTTACAGCAATGGTTATTAGTTACAATGACCGCTGGGGTAGGGGGAAGTTTACTGTCGGTTGGCTCTGCGGCGGGTGTTGCTTTAATGGGGCAAACGAAAGGCAAATACTCATTTGTTGGCCACCTTAAATGGAGTTGGGCTATCGCTTTAGGCTATAGCGCCAGTATCTATGTTCATTTTTTGATTAATGGCTAAGTAATCTGGAACACCTTTAATGTAACTGCGTTATATTAAAGGTGTTCTCTTAGGATATTGATCTACTATTAGGCTGTGCTTGGCCCTGCTAAACAAAGTAATAATTCCCGCACGACTTTCGCCGCAAAAACATCACTATTTCCTGTACTGTCAATTTTAGGCGCTAACTCGACTACATCGCAGCCAACAAAATATTTAGATCGTAAAATTTTGCATAAGCTAATCAGTGAATGAAAATCTTCTCCGCCTGGTTCAGGTGTTCCGGTACCTGGAAAAAAGCTTGGATCAAAATAATCTAAATCTAAGGTTAAATAAATAGGTGTATCTTGTGCAATCGCCTCAACACTGGCAAGAAATTCAGCTCTGCTTTTTTTGAGTGTTTGATGTGCTTTCATCCATTGATATTCTTCACGAGTACCTGAGCGAATACCGTATTGTATTAGCTTATTATCTTTACCAAAATGATCGGTAATACGGCGAATAATAGCGGCATGGGAATAATGATATCCTAAGTAACCATCGCGTAAATCAGCATGTGCGTCGAGATGCAATATGATTAAGTCAGGGTATTCGGTCAAATACTTCTTTATTGGAGCGTAAGAAATAGAATGTTCGCCGCCTAAGGTGACAATGCGAATATTATTTTCTTTTAAAGCAACATTTTCAAATAAGGTGTTAAAAGCATCATTAGCATTACTATAGGCGTTTTCTATATCAGCTTGACAACTTTGTTCATTAATAGATAAATCAATCGGTAAATTACCTAGATCAACAAATGAAATATCTTCAAGGTCTGCGTCTAAATACGGAGAATACGATTCAATACCATCAGAAACGGCTCGAAGTGCGTTAGGCCCATCTTTAGTGCCTTTTCTAAAGCATGCGGTACCATCAAACTCAAAGCCGATGATGTGGCTGGTATTTTGAAAAATACCTCGCTTATCTTTAGCTCCTTCAAAAGGTGTTGGCGGGGATATTAAACCCACATTAATTTCTTTAACCATATTCATCGAGTCGTGATACCTAACGGCAATATTTTCTTAATTATCCAAAATAAAGGCTAAATGTATAGTTTTATTTATAAAATATAGTGTTGTTAATAAAACTAGGGCTATTGGATGGCAAGCTTGTTGTTTATTTTTTCGATGTTAGCTACATTATTTTATTGATAAAAATGAAATAATTTGTAAAATGACGCACTATTTTTTTAATGAGGAGTTGTTATGTTTTTTGAGGGATCAGAAAAAAAAGCTGAAATCTTAATCGATGGTAAGCAGCTTTCTTTACTTAACGATATTGACGACGAATTTTGGTCAGCATTAGTTAATCGTAGTCAAGCTCAAATACTATCTTCGATTGAAAATGAGTATTGCAAAGCTTTTTTACTGTCCGAGTCGAGTTTATTTGTCTGGTCAGATAGAATATTAATATTAACTTGTGGTGAAACGCAGTTAGTTAAAGCGGTAGAGTTTTTTATTCAAAAATTTGGCACAAAAGTGATTAAACAGCTCACTTATCAGCGAAAGAACGAATATTTTTCAAACGCCCAGCCTAGCTGCTTTGGTGATGATATCAAATTAATTAATCAATATTTACCGGGTAAGGCTTATCGTTTTGGTGAAATGGACAGTCACCACAACTACGTTTTTCATTTAGATAACGACTTTACTGCTGACACTGATGACATTACCTACGAGTTACTCGCCTATCAAATAAGTGAGCAGGCTTCGAAACATTTAACACAAGCTAATTTGTCAGCTGAAGAAATTCGTCAGTTTTTGTGTATTGATAGTATTCTACCTGGCTTTATTATTGATGACTTTGTCTTTTCCCCTTACGGTTATTCACTTAATGCGATTAACGAACAGCAATATTTAACCATTCATGTGACGCCTCAAATGGACAGTAGTTATATTAGCTTTGAATCGAATATAGATTTACTTTTGCTTGCGCCAAAACTTTTAGAGATACTGGCACCAAAATCTTTTGATTTAATGAGCTTTAATGAACAAGCTTTTGAGCAAAAATTAAGGGTGTTAATTCCAACACAATATGTGAGTAAATCACGTGTTTGTAAAAAGCTTGATAATGGCTATTTAGTAAACTTTGCCAACTATATTCTGCCACAGACAGTCTTTGCTGAGCCAATTATGATTGATATTTCAGGAGAAAACCATGCACTCTAATTTATGGGTAGAAGAAAAGTTTGAAGACTTTTTGGGGATTAAATTTAAAGTAGAAAAAGTACTTTTCTCTGGGAAAAGTGAATTTCAAACCGTTGATGTTGTTGAAACTAAAGGTCATGGTAAAATGTTACTAAATGACGGTTTGATTATGGTCACCGAGCGAGACGAATTTGCTTATCACGATATGATAAGCCATGTGCCCTTGTTTGTGCATCCTAACCCTAAGAATGTTTTAGTGATTGGTGGTGGTGATGGTGGAACGGCAAGAGAAGTCATTCGTCATCTATCGGTAAAAAAATGTACTATGGTTGAAATCGACGTGATGGTTGTCAACGCCTGTAAAGAGCACATTCCACAAACCGCTTCAGCCCTCGATGATGAACGCATAGATCTTATTATCGGTGATGGTGTGCAATTTGTTAAAGAAACCACTGAGAAGTTTGACGTTATTATTGTCGACAGCACTGATCCGATTGGACCGGCTCAACCTTTATTTGGCGAAGCATTTTATAAAGATGTTTTTAACTGTTTAGCCGATGACGGTATCGTTGTTGCCCAGGGAGAGTCTTCTTGGTATGCCATGGATATTCAACAATCGCTATTGAAAGTATTAAACAATGTCTTTCCTAAAACTTATTTGTATAGTTTTAGTAATTTAACTTATCCAGGCGGCTTATGGAGTTTTACTTTTGCGTCTAAGCAATACCATCCTATTAAGGATTTTAACGCTGAACGGGTTGAAAAGTCAGGCTTAAGTTTTGATTATTATAATGCTCCGCTTCACTCTGCTGCCTTCGCCTTACCTAGCTTTGTCAAAAAAGGTTTGCTGGGTTTAATTGATAATTAAGTCATTTTAAACGGCCAATAATCTTTAGACGTTTGTGTTGCAACTGTGTAAGTAAAAATCACCAGACAAGCTATAGCTAAGTAACTCGCTTATTTTGCTATAGCTTATGATTACTCCCCAAGTGATCCCCTTATTTTGCTATAGCTTATGATTACTCCCCAAGTGATTCCCTTATTTTACTGTAGCTTATGATTATTTCCCAAGTGATCCCCTAATGCTCTTTTACTTATATTTATACTTGTGCAAAGGATATTGTTCATTTTTACAGGGACTCATTAAACTGATGATAACGATTATTTTTACTGATGCTTAATAGGTAAAGCGCTAAGTCTTTTAACATTACTATTATCGTTAAGTATAAGTTATTACACCGTTAACAGGGGATGTATTGATTATTACCTTAATAAAATTAGACTCTTGTCATATGTACAGGTATGATTTAAAACCGAAAAAAAATCATTTTAGGTCATCATGATAATGTTTACGTTTCGATTGTTTATGGTTATATCTTTCTGTTCAGTGGTATTCCTTGAAACTGCTTTTAGCCAAACACTTATAAAAATTATTGATCAAAATAACGACCCTCTGCCCGATGCTGTTATTGAGTATGTCATACCTCAACCCGTTATAAATCAATCAATCGATGATCGTATCTACGTGATGGATCAAATAAACAAACAATTTTCCCCTCATGTTTTAGTTGTGCCGGTTAATAGTCAGGTTAGCTTTCCCAATAAAGATGATATTAGACATCATGTTTATTCTTTTTCGCTAGCTAAAACATTTGAATTAAAATTGTATTCAGGTAAGCCTAAAAGTCCGGTTCGTTTCGAAGATAAAGGTCTTGTCGTCATGGGTTGCAATATCCATGATGCTATGGTCGGCTATATTTATGTTTCAGATGAAAATAATGCCTACTTAAGTGATACCAACGGAGAGGTCTTGTTAACGCAACCATTAGCGTTAAATACCCAATTAAAAATTTGGCATCCTAATAGCACTATAGGTTTAACAAAGCATACCCTGTTAACCGTTGATCAAAAAATGATTGATAACAATGAAATTTTTATCACCATAAGCGTAAAAGCACCTCAAGCAAGAGGCAGTTTTGAAGAGTTAGCTTTCTATGAACACTAGGTTTAGTTTTAAAGCACAAATTACTTGGCTATTAACCAGTTTAATTTTATTAACCGTAATTATTTTAACGGGGAGTAATTGGTTTAGGTTTGCTGATTATGCCGAAAACCAAATCGAACGCCAAATGTATTTTGCTCAAAACGTACTCGACCAAACATTAAGGTCGCAAGAGCGAGTTTTAACGACTACCGCCAGTGTTTTAGCCGCAGACTTTGGTTTTAAACAAGCGGTAGCGACTCGCGACAAAAACACCGTGGAGAGTGTTCTCTTTAATCACGGTAAACGTATCAATGCTGATTTGATGTTGATTCTAGACTTAGAAGGTAAGTTATCGACGACCAGTTCATTACACTCATTCGATGAAAAAACAATTCAAGCAAATATTACTAAACTTCCTTTTAGGGAGGTTCATGCTCAAATTCTGAGTATCGAAAATAAAGTTTACCAAGTTATTGTTGTCCCGGTTAAGGCGCCAAGAGTTATTGCTTACACCGTGATTGGCTTTGAATTTGACCAAGTTGCACTATTAAAACTGAAAGACCTCATCGCTTTAGACTTAACATTAGTGCAAAACAATCAACTGATTGAGTCAAGTATCGAACGTGAAGACATTATAAAACAATTGTTACAAGGCACTAAACAACAGTCGCCAAACTTATTGCTAACACGAGCAGATTACTTCCACAAAACCATCAACTTCGGTGGTTCTAAAGATATAAAAGCAACCTTGTCTGCGCCTTTAACACAAATTCAAAGTGATTTTAATCGGCTGATTTTTTCTATGTTGATAATAGCGGTGATTGTCATCGTTATTGCTATCACCTTTTCTCGCCTGTTATCTCGAGGCTTATCTACGCCGTTACATATTTTAATGGAAGTCACGAAAAAAATTGGCCGCGGTGAACTTAATGTACCTAAATTGGCCAACCGTTTGCCTGTTGAATTTAGCGAACTTTATCAAGGATTTTCATTGATGGGCGCGGCTATTGAGAATCGTGAGCAGTCAATTGTTTATCAGGCAGAGCGCGATATATTAACTGGTTTATACAACCGCCATAAAACATTAACGAAAGTAGCTGACTACTTTAATAAAGATATTCACTTAGTGGTGATTACTTTTAATATTAAAGCTTTTAAAGCACTTAATGACACCATAGGATTGACTAATGGTGATAATATTTTAAAAGAAATTGCTGCCCGTATTTTAGTCTATATTGAAAAATCAAATCATAACTTAGATCACGATATTATTGCTGCGCGCACTAATTCAGATGAATTTTTATTGGCTGTACCTATACAGAAAACCAATGAAATAAAACATTTTATCGAATTGCTGCAGAGTGAACTTAATCGTCCTTTTTGGCTTGATGACATTAAAATTAATTTATCACTTTATTTTGGTGTCGCCAACTCTATAGAGCATGGCGTCGATGCGGAGCGATTGATCAGGCGATCAACCATGGCAGTTGCTTCAGCATATCAAGACCAGGTCTTATTGCGATTTTATCAAGATGGAGAAGATGAGGCTTACCTTTATAAGTTGCGCTTAATAGAAGAGTTAAAAGAGGCACTTGAGTGTGAAGTAAGTCCACTTTTCATGAATTATCAGCCAAAATTAAATATGAATACCGGTAAAATTGATAAACTTGAAGCGTTAATTCGTTGGATAAATAAAGAAGGTAACTTTGTAAACCCAGAATTGTTTATTGATTTAGCTGAAAAAGCCGGTTTGATTGTATCCTTAACACGCTGGGTGATCCTACAAGTTATTCAACAAACTGAACAATGGAATAAGATGGGCTACCGTTTTAAGGTAGCGATTAACTTATCCGCACAAGATATTCAAAATGAGCAATTTGTTGATTATTTACTTAACACAGTAAATAATCACGAAGTGTCAACATCGCAAATCACTTTGGAATTAACAGAGAGAGATATTGCCGAAAACGAAGCATTAGTCGTTGCGCGTTTATCTCACCTAAAATCATTAGGTTTTCTGATTTCAGTCGACGATTATGGTATTGGTCAATCTTCATTAGCTAAGTTAAAAAGTTTACCCGTCGATGAACTGAAAATTGACAAAACCTTCATTTTAAAGTTAGAACAATGCCAGAAAGATCAAGATATTGTTGCCTCAACTATCTCTCTTGGTCATAAACTTGGGCTGAGTGTGGTCGCTGAAGGTGTTGAAAACAAAGAAAGCTTAATGTTATTAAATGACTTTCAGTGTGACTATGCACAAGGTTACTATTTATCAAGACCTGTTAGCGCTGAAAAATTTATAGAATGGTATAAAACTTATGAATCGCCTCTTTAGCCTTATATTACTCCTTTTACCTTTGACTAGCTTCGCTAATGGTAAAATATTAGCAACCCCTGGTGTTTCTCAAGTCGAGGGCTCAGGAGGCGGTGGTCTAGTGCCTTGGGCGCAATTAGCGGGTTATGCAACGGAAGACGAAATAGCCTTTTCTGCCTTTTGTTCGCAGGCTAACGTGAAAGACTTTCAATTAAATAGCTGCGGAGGGCAAATTAATTTTTATGACCGTGTCGAGTTTTCATTTGCTAAGCAAAATTTTCAGGTCGACCCATTATCATTAACCTTATCTCAAAAAATTTTAGGTCTTAAAGTACGTTTGTACGGTGACTTGGTTTATAGCACTTGGCCACAATTATCAGTAGGTATACAGCACAAATCACTATCAACTGCCGATGTTGCTTTTTCATTAGGCGCGAAAGATGACACAGGTACCGATATTTATTTAGCAGCGAGCAAGCTTCATTTAGGTTTGTTGGCCGGCTATAACGTGTTATGGAATGCCACTGCTCGTTACACAAAAGCAAATGAAATGGGGTTACTCGGTTTTAGTGGCCCAAAAGGTAATGGTGCATTACAAACCGAAATGTCAGTAGCCGTATTAATGAATAAACACTTGGCGATTGGCACTGAATATCGCCATAAACCAGACAATTTAGGTCTTGGAGAAGACGACTGGCAAGATGTTTTTGTTGCTTGGTTCCCAAACAAACATTTGAACGTTACTCTCGCCTATCTTAATTTAGGCACTATAGCTGCATTAGCCGATCAAAAGGGTTGGTATTTATCTTTGTCGGGATCTTATTAATGATTAAATATGTTAACGGTTTTTTTATTGTCCTAGTCCTGCAACTTTGCCTTGGCTGTAGTAGTAAGAATTTAATACCAAGTGATGAACTTTATCAAGATATTGGCGGTCATCAAGGGATAGAACAACTTGTTGATGCTTTTGTAAAAAGAATTGTCAAGGATAAAGCAATACTGCCTTATTTTGCCAAATCGAGCGTCAAACATTTCAAGCACGGTTTTATCAACCATCTGTGTGGTGTGGTTAATGGTCCCTGTAAGTATAATGGCGATAGCATGATTGATATTCATACCGGTATGAATATCAATGAAGCTGATTTTAATCGTGTGGTAGAGTTGTTAATAGAGGCGATGGAAGATGTTGATATCTCTTATCAGTCCCAAAATAAAATATTGGTTAAATTAGCTGTTTTGAGACCAGAGATAATAAAAATGTAAAGTCGGCAACTGTTTCTATCTGTTGCTTAAGTTAGCCCTAACAACATTATTTGCGTTTAGTTTTAATCGATTACCTCTATACCTTAATATAAACGAAAAATAAGCAAACATAATGATGTTAATTATGTAATAGCGAAGGTAAAATTGCGCCAATTGTGTCAACAGTCATTTTTATGTTGTCTTGCTAAAGGTAGTTGAAATTTTATGGATTATTTTGAACAGTTAGGCGTGAGTAGGGTGTCAACCACCATCGAAATTAAAAAAGCTTATCGAAAACTTGCCAATAAATATCACCCAGATAGAAATGATAATGTTGAAGCCAAAGAAAAGTTTCAACTTATTCAAAAAGCATATGATGTTATTTCTGATCCAAAAAAACGGTCATTATATTTAAAAAGTAACTATACGGTAATAACCGATCCGCGAGAAATTGCTGATTCTTTTTGGCAAAGTGCTTTTAATCAAGCGCAGAATTAGCCTTTTTACTAGGAGATTTGTATGCAATCCCAAACTAACTTACCCGAATATTTAACGGATGATTTCTCTATGTATTTAGAGAATATGAATTCATTATCGGATCCAGAAAATCCTGATCTATTATCAAATTATTTATCAAATTTGTTTGAACAATTAAAGCAAATGCCTTTATTATTTAATGGCATGGTTGATCAGTTGGCGATGGCTATCTCAACTAAGGTAAGAATCGATAGTAAAAATTTATCGACAATCGAGCTTAACGATGAACCAGAGTGGGCTGACGTTAAGCCTTTTGTCGGCGTTCATGCTGATGCTCGAGCATGTATTACTGAAATAATGGCGCATGCTGAAGACGACTTGAAAAAAGCTGTTTTGCTGATTCATTTCTATAATGGTTATGATGCAACGCCCTTAAAAGCCGAAGAAGATGATTACGCTCAAGTCGATGATGACGATGAATCTAATGATTATGATGAGAACTACTAAGCTTAATCAATAAGAGTGTAATTAAGTTTAACTCACCATTAAAAACCGAAATAATCGACAAATAAATATAAGTTTTAAGGAATCAACTTGACAAAAAATGCATTAATTCTAGCTAGCGATATTATAGAACAAGCACAACACAGCGGTAGACGTGCAGGCACTTCATTAGAGGCTATTGCCTCTGAGCACGGCGACGAAAAAATGCTGGCAGTGTTAACCGAGATGGATATTTTAACGGTAGCAAAAATTGTCAGAGAGCACGATGCCACCATTCCCTCTATTGCCACATGGTTAATGGATGCTGAGTCAATAAAACAACTCTTAAATGTTGAACCATCTTACTGGCAAAATATTGATGAAGACCACGTCTTTTGTGCACAAACAGAAGCGCATAGTTTGTTAACGCAAATATTTCTTTCTTCTGATGATGAAGAAAAACAACGAGAAGTATTAACGGCGATAGTTGAAGACGACTTTGGTCTTTTATACTTGTCTTTACCATTCATCGGCCATGATTTTTCAGAAATTGAAGAAGATGAAGAGCAAACCTCTGGTAGTATTGAAGAATTATTAATGAAAATAAAATCCTTAAGCGAAGAAGCTTATCGTGAAGTAATGACGGTTAGTACCAATGGCACACTCGATAATATAGAGAATGCATTAAAGCAAAATGCAAATAAACAAAGAGTGACTGCTGTAGAAATGGATACCGACGATATGTTTGCGCCTCTTTAACGCTAAACTGCCACCGTATTTATTTAGCTTATAATAACCGCTTTAATTGATTGGAATTCATCAATGAACATTGCAGAGTTAAGAAATTATCCGTTTTTACTTTTAGTATTAAGAGACGGCGAAAGTGAAGGTTTTTTTACGCCTGAATTTATGCATAAAACCAAGCAACAGTTATCTGATATGTCTTTGAGAATAGCGTCTGATAATCTATCAATAATTTATGCTGATCAAATTAAAAAAGGCTGTGAAATTGTTCTGGGAATGAGCAATTTAGGTTTGTTAGACCTTTGTGATAACGACACAGATAAGGCAAAAGAAATTTTAAAAAGCCAAGGTGTTGTTTATTGCTTTCGGGCAGGCTGGGCAAAGTATGCTCAATTAAAAACAATATCCCCTTCATACTTCGAAGAAATATCTATTCGCCGTTACGCTTTAGCCATCAATGATACAACTGATATTAGAGTAATGCATACAGCGTTAGTTAATGAAGGGTATAAAAGTGCCAAGTTATTACAAGTTTATAAAAGCATTGCCACAGATTATTGTGCAACCAGTTTACTTGTTGACGATGATGAAGAGGTATTGTTGTTTGAATTACAAAAATTTCTAAACACCGCCATTGCATTATTACTTATTGATAGTGATAAAAAAGTTTTTACTACAAGTTTGTACGAGCAGTTGAATACTTACCTGACCAAAACAGATAAACAGGCCTTACTGACTAAAGTCGATACTTGTATTGCCAGTTTTACTGAACAATTATCAGTTTTAACTAAAGGTTACCTGCAAGATATAAAGTTATTAACGTTCACTGAACTTAAGGGCATTATTGATCAACAGGAAAATCTCTCTATTTATATTCAGGAGATATTAGAACTGCCTATCACTGTTGCTAATGAGCTCAATGGCGACTTTGACGGTGGCTATGACTTTCATGCTGACGATGAAGATGATTTGGCTTATTTAAGACCTGAAGGGCAATAATAAAAGTATTAACCAATACTTAAAAGTAAGCGATAACTTGTTAAATAACCGTGCACTAGTGCGGTTATTTCTTTGTGATAACTCAACTCCAGATAAAATTTTCAATGCTATTCATTATTAGCGCTTTTTTTAGTTTTTGTTAATACAATTAAACCTTCCCTTTATTAAGTTTAGACCTGTCGGTTGAAATATTACTTTCTGTGTTGATAAAATATATCTAAGGCAATTACTTGTACAGATTGGTTGACGTAAAGTTTAGGTTTAAGCTACCTTACTCATCATATTATTATTTTTGGATAAAGGGTTATGGATGAATAGAATAAAGAGGCGTTTTTTACCTGTTGTTTGTTGGGTTGCTGGTAGTGTAATAGTGAGTGCTTGTTCTTCTTTACCTGTTTATCAGAACTTGTCTAGTGACGCGATAGTGGTTAATGCTAAAAAGAACAGCCCTGAGTTAGCCGATGAATTTACAGTAGACATAGGTGATAACTTATTAACTAAAGTGTCAGGTAGCTACTTAGAAAAAAAAACGCAGTCTGTTAGTTTACTTACTCATATTAAGTTTATTTACGATGAACACCCAGGATTAAGCAAAGGAAAAACCACCTTGTTAGGCATGAGTCGCTCAGGAGGCAATGCCGCTTGTTTTAATGACGCTGAATATGATGATGGTTTGGTTAAATTTTGTTTATTTGATGAAAACAAAGATGGGTATTTTGAATTGGGAACTTTTGCTGGCGATGAAGGTGTTACTTTAAATATCCCTTATAATATTTTTAGCGATAACAGTAAGACCCCTGAGAAAGGCTATTTCAGAAAAACACTCTCTTATAAAGGATTATCAAACGGTAAAATTAACTTTAACTATGCTGAATACTCAGCAAACATGGCTAAAGCGACTTTTAGCCAAGATTTTTCTATAGAAAATAAACAAGGTGCGCATATCCTATTTAATTTCAAAGGCGCTGAAATAAAAATCAAGCAAGCGACGTTGTTAAATGTTACCTATGAAGTCATCCAATACTTTAAGTAATTATTTTAGTTCCCATTCTCCCCAATAAAAAAGCCTGATAAGTCAATTATCAGGCTTTTGTCATAAAAAATTATAATGGCATTAAAAGATTAGAAACCACATTGCTTGCCTTTGTTCTTCTCTTTTAACCAGACTTGTAAAGGAGCAAAGTAATCGAGTACTGCGGTTGCGTCCATTTGTTTACTCCCAGTCAACACTTTATAAGCTTCTTGCCAAGGCTGACTAGAGCCCATTTCTAACACGGTATTAAGTGCTTTACCGGCAGCCTTAGAGTTGTAAATTGAACAGCGATGAATGGGATCGGTATTACCTGATATTTCACAAAGCGCTTTATGAAACTCAAATTGTTGAATATGCGCTAAGAAATATCGACTGTAAGGTACGCCACCAGGCACATGGTATTTCGCACCGGGGTCAAATGCATCAACTTCACGAGCTACGGGTGCAGCAATACCTTGATACTTTTGACGTAATTCCCACCAAGCTGTATTGTAATTCTCTGGTGTAATTTCTCCTGAATAGACTTTCCAACGCCATTGATCAACCATTAAGCCAAAGGGGATAAAGGCTATTTTCTCTAACGCCATTTTCATTAATAAACCAATATCTTTTGATTCGTCAGGGATAGTGTCGATTAAGCCAATTTCTTTCAAGTATTTAGGTGTTACTGAAAGTGCAATGGTGTCACCAATCGCTTCATGAAAACCATCGTTGGCACTATTTTGAAAATAAACGGGTTGATCTTGGTAAGCGCGCTGATAGAAATTATGACCAAGTTCGTGGTGAATAACGTTGAACTCTTCGCCGGTTTTTTGAATACACATTTTAATGCGAATATCATCTTTTGCATCAAGATCCCAAGCGGAAGCATGACAAACAACATCGCGGTCTGCTGGTTTAGTAAATAATGATCGCGTCCAGAATGTTTCAGGTAATGCTTCGAACCCTAAAGATGTAAAAAAGGTTTCAGCCCCTGCAACCATTTTAATTTCGTCATAGTTATTTGCAGCTAACTGCTCGGTAACATCATAACCTGGATCTGCATTTTCAGGAGCAACTAACTCATAGATATTCCCCCATGATTGTGCCCACATATTACCCAACAAATGAGCGGGAATAGGTTGGTCTTGTGCTACCTTATCTTCTCCATAGGTTTTGCCTAGTTCGCTGCGAACATAGCAGTGAAGGTCATCGTACAAGGGCTTTACTTGTCCCCATAAACGGTCAAGTTCTTTAGCGAAATCGTCAGCAGGCATATCGTAGTTTGAACGCCACATGGCGCCTAAGTCTTTGTAGCCTAGCCCTTGTGCACCCTCATTGCCTAATTCAGATTGACGAACAAATAAAGGTTTCATCTCTGGACTAATTGTTCGCCAGCCTTGCCACATTTCTAGCAATTCGTCGTAATCACGTGATGTTGCCATCGTCGAAGTCATTTCACCCAAGCTTAATTTTTTTCCAGCTTGGGTCGTGTATGTTCCTTTACCGTACATGCCGCCAAGTTCAGAGCCAATTTTTGCCAGTTCAGCTGACTTTTCAGAATCTTGTGGCGCTGGCATAACTAAGCTTTGTTTTAAGGTATTTAATTTTCTACGTTGTGTCTCTGTAACATCGACATCGTCAAATTTAGCCGCTGCCATAGCGAAACGAACGCCAGCTTCTGTTGATTTTTGGTTTGCTGCCGCAGATAGGGCGGCTGTATCATCGGTAATAAAATTTGAATAAATCCATTCGGCGCGGCTCCCCTCAATACCTAGAGCGATTAATTCTTTTTCGGTAGCGTTAAGAAATACATTCGCATCTTTTGCTGTTAATGCTGGAGCTACTTGCGTTTGTGCTTGTTCAGTTTGTGTAGAATTTTCATCATTACATGCAGTAAGTGAGGCCAATACACACAAGGCTACGCTTGTTTGTTTGAATAGTTTTATCATAACAGTCTTATATTTTTATTATTAATAGATAATGAATCGCCAGTATATAAAATTGTCTAGTCAGCTTAAAGCTTTGACCGCAAAAACTGATCAAACTTTTACAATACTCTGTGATTAAGTAAGTTTGACCATTATCTTACTAGGTAATTAACGGGCAAACGTTAACGCGATTAACGTTAAATAAAAGTCGAGATTAAAGATAACCTATGTAGATTAAATAAGATAAACCAGTAGGGAAGTATCAACGTATCTAAACGTTTTAGTTGTTTCGATAAAAAGCACTAAACACTTTTACGTTGAGTGCTTTATATCGCCATATTATGCTCTTTAGTTTCAGTGTGTAAAACTTAACCTTAGCGAATGTGATTAAGGTTAAATTAGGCTTATAAACGTAGAATTTAATGCTAGGGCTTAACTTTTATTCTTGGACTGAACTGATCGTCATCTCCAGTACTTTGTACGCTTCAATATCCTCTTCAATAAAACGTAAAGGTCTACGTTGCGTTTTTTACGAATATAACAACGTTTGGTCTGTATTGTGATCGTTGCCATATTCATCTGGCTGTGAATAGGTAATAGAGGAGGTGGTTATACCAAAACAAAGGTTATCTTGTTGAATTTCAATGTAAATTTATTGATTTGTATATTCATTGTTGCGTTATTTCAAACGCTTGTTTAAACTAGTCTTAATTAATGATGAATATTTTCATTTAGGGCGCAGGTAAGAGGTACCGTTGGCACATGAGTACAAAAAACAAAATTTTAGATGCAGCAGAAAAATTATTCGCAACGCAAGGTTTTAATGGTACATCATTAAGAGAAATTACTAGCCAAGCAGAAGTTAATTTAGCCGCAGTAAATTACCATTTTGGCTCTAAAAAAGAGTTAATAAAATCAGTAATGTCTCGTTATATGAACGAGCTTTCACCTCGTTTAGAATTATCGCTAGTGAATATATGCGAACAAGATGATTTAACCTTACTTGAAGTGTTTTCAGCTTTTATTGAACCCTTGTTATCATTAAATGAATTTAAAGAAAATGGTACCAGTAATTTTTTACAATTATTAGGACGGGGTTATAGCGATAGCCAAGGCTTTTTGCGTTGGTTCTTAACTACACAATACCCCGGCGTTATTAATAACTTTGTTAAAGCGGTGCAAAAAGCTTATCCAGAGCTTACTGCTGAAGAAATGTTTTGGCGTTTGCACTTCACTATGGGCACAGTGGTTTTTACCATGTCTTCGAGTGATGCTTTAATTGATATCGCTAAAAGTGATTTTGATCGTAATATGGACATTGCCGGCGTGATTAAACAAGTTATCCCTTATGTCGCCGCAGGTGTTGCTGCTCCTTTACTTTAATCTTACTCTTTTATCATTTTGATATGATATATCCGTGATACTTCGATCTGTCAGCGATAATTTTCAGGTATCACCGTTATATATCAATATCAGCCTTTGTAATTACTATTGATTTAGGTAAAGTAGCAACATCAAAAACTTATCATCTTCAAAGTGTGTATATGGGTCCTATTATGCTAGATGTGCTTGGCACATCTTTAACGGCAGAAGACAAAGAGCTTCTGCAACATCCTCTTGTTGGCGGGTTAATTTTATTTACTCGTAATTATGAATCCCCTGAACAAATAGCAGAATTGACTGCTGATATCCGCCGTGCCGCTAAAAAGCCATTGATTATTGCCGTTGACCATGAAGGTGGTCGAGTTCAGCGATTTCGTGATGGCTTCTCTCTTATTCCGGCAATGGGTAAGATTTGGCACTTTGCCGAAGAAAATATTAGTGTGGCGCAAGAGTTGGCTAAACAAAGTGCAATATTAATGGCATTAGAAGTTCAAGCCGTCGGTATTGATATCAGTTTTGCACCTATTCTTGATATTAACGATATTAGTGCTGTTATTGGCGATAGAGCTTTTCATAAAAATCCAGAAATTGTTTGTCAACTCGCTAGTGCTTTTGTCGATGGCTTACATTTGGTTGGTATGAAAGCTACGGGTAAGCATTTTCCTGGTCATGGCAGTGTTGAAGCTGATTCTCACCTTGCTTTACCTATTGACTCTCGTTCACGTGATGAAATATTCGCTGTTGATATGTTACCTTTTAAAACGTTAATTAATAGCAATAAGGTCGATGCATTAATGCCTGCCCACGTTATTTTCCCTGACGTTGACCGCGAAGCTGTCGGTTTTTCTCCTTACTGGCTCAAAGATATTTTGCGTAAGCAACTTGGTTTTAGTGGCGTTATTTTCAGTGATGATTTATCGATGGAAGGTGCTGCATGTGTTGGTGGTTATGTTGAACGTGCTGAAGCAGCTCAACAAGCAGGTTGCGACATGCTATTACTGTGTAATAACCGAGATAGCTGTATAGATGTCATTGACCATGCCAATATCACTATTGATGAAAAAAGTAATCAGCGCTTATTACGTTTATTGAAAACGTCTACGAGTGGGCTCAGTGAGTTAAAGGCGAATACTCATTGGCAACATGCTCGACAAGCATTAGCCGAATACTTATAAAATAATTTTATCGTCCTCTTAAAAATAATAAAAATAGAGAGTTAAATGAAGTTAACTAAACAAAGTTTTATTGTCTTAGCACCCGCACTAGCCTTTGGTTTTTACTTTTTGCTACTTTGGTTAGGCTTAGCAGAAAAACCCGCAACTGCGGCGGCAATAACATTACTCACCGTTATTTGGTGGGTTAGTGAAGCGATCCCCATTCCTGCAACATCTTTAGTCCCTTTTGCTTTGCTGCCACTACTGGGGGTTGTTGATCATAAAACAGTAGCTTCATCATTAGGTAGTCACGTTATTTTATTGTTAATGGGGGCATTTATGCTCTCTAAAGCGATAGAGAAAAGTGGAGCACACCAAAGACTTGCTGTTTACATGGTTAAGTTAGTTGGCGTATCAAGTGGGCGGCGATTAGTCTTTGGTATTATGTTAGCGTCTGCTTTATTAAGTATGTGGATTTCAAATACCGCAACGACTTTAATTATGCTGCCGATTGCATTAGCTATACTTACTCATGTAGATAACAAAGAACTTAAAGTCGCTTTAATTTTAGGTATTGCCTATGCTGCGTCGGTTGGCGGTATTGGTACCCCTATTGGTACACCACCCAATGTTATTTTTATGGGCATATATGAAGAAAATACTGGCCGAGAATTTGGGTTTTTATCATGGATGAAAATAGGCGTCCCGATAGTGTTAATCGCTTTACCTATTATGGCATTCTGGCTAACAAGAAAGGTAAAACTCGACCATGAAATAAAGTTACCCGCGCAAGGCGAATGGCGAAGTGAAGAAAAAAGAACACTGTGGGTTTTTGGCCTTACAGCACTCGCATGGATCACTCGCTCAGAGCCCTTTGGTGGCTGGAGTGACCTATTAAATGTTCAAATTGCGGGTGACAGCACCGTCGCTTTATTTGCCGTGGTGTTAATGTTTTTAATCCCTAATGGTAAGGGCTCGCGCCTGCTTGATTGGGACACTGCTAAATCAATACCCTGGGGAATGTTGCTGTTATTTGCTGGCGGTATTGCCATTGCTAAAGGGTTTGTTGAATCAGGTTTAAGCCAGATACTAGGCGAATGGCTGTCTTCGTTGGCTAATTTACCGGTAATTGTGATGATACTGACAATTTGTTTAGTGGTTACTTACCTCACAGAAATTACCAGTAACACCGCGACAGCAACCTTACTTATGCCTATTTTGGCTGTCGTTGCCACCTCTGCTGGTTACGATCCTATGGTATTAATGGTGCCCGCCGCTATGTGCGCGAGTTGCGCTTTTATGCTGCCTGTTGCTACTGCGCCTAATGCAATTGCTTATGGTACTGGTGAACTTGAAATTAAAGATATGGTGAAAGAAGGGGCAATATTAAGTTTTATCTTGTCTTGTTTAATAGCAATTGTTTGCTATTTATTTTTGTTATAACAAAAATAAGGGGCTAAATTTTAGCCCCTTTATCTTAATTACCTAGCATAAATGTAATGGCAAATTATGCTTCTATTATAACGCCATTATGATTTATGCTGCCGTTAACATTAGCCCCAACATGCCAAGAGTAAAGCCTAACACAGCGCCCATCGGTGGAGCCCAATGATTTTCTAATTTTACTTGTGGTGCCAAATCTTGAAATATTGAATAAAGAATTCCGCCTGAAGCGAAAAGCATAACCGCGCCAATAATCTTGGGGGACTCAGATAGCCATAAATAGCCAGAAACTGCGGCGATAGGCCCAAGTATTGCCATTAAAGCAAAGACCATGATAATTTTTTGCGGTTTATAACTTGAAGATGCACTTAACTCACGATAAGCGCTAAATCCTTCAGGTAAGTTTTGTAAGGCAATTAAACCAGCTAGCAAATATGCACTACTACTTCCTGTTGCGAATGCTGCTCCAAGTGCTATTGATTCTGGAATGAAATCAGCAAGCATTGCTGCTAGTTGACTGGCAGGTGTATCTATTTTTTTAAGATAAATATCTAGTGCCATAAAGCTAAGCCCGCCAACAATAAACCAAATGCATGCGGGTAATATATCAAGATTTCCCATTCCTTCAGGTACTAATACTAAGGCAACTGCCGACAACAGCGCTCCGCCACCAAAAGCCATAACGCTATGTCTGAGCTCTTGTTCAAGCCAGTCATTGCCAATTTTTTCGAAGCAGGCAAGGGCAGCACCAAGTGGCATAGCCAAACCAGCAAGAAATGTTGATACGATAACAGTGAGTAATATAGACATGATTTTATCACTTAAGCAGTAAGTGCCCCATTGTGAGGCTATTGTTTAATACAATGATATTAGTTAGGCCATTAAAGGCCTTATAATTTGACTACTGTGTTCTGTGACCCTTTATTAAAAGCAGCGAGTAAATCGACATTTTAAATGATCACAGTGATTTTTTATTGATCAGTTGAGCTAATACAATTACCACTAGCGCAGCAGTAAAACCACCAAAAACAACAATCATCATTTGTGGCATAGTATAACCGAAGAATTGCCAATTTATGTCACCACAATCTCCTGTTGCTTCAAACAAAGAAGGTAACCATTTGTGTAAAGGGGCCCAACTTGGGAAGTTAGGTACAAACTCACAACTATAGAGAAATGATAATGTAGCTGATTGAATTTCAACGTGCTCAATGGCAATCAATAACCCCCATATAGCGCTAACACCCCAGAGTGTCAATGCGACTGAGCGTAAGAGAGTATTTTTATTGCCCATGCTGCCAACTATGCCAGCAAAGAATATTCCCCATAGTGCTGTACGTTGGTAAATACACATAATGCAAGGAGCTAAGCCCATTACGTATTGAAAATAAAGAGCCGATAATTCTAAACCAAAGATGGTTAGGCTAAGTAATTGCCAAGCGCGAGTGTTTACTGATAAATCACTTAAAAATTTCAAAAGTTTTCCTTAATCATGTTCAATGTTGTTATTTTAGATTGTTATTTTAGATTGTTATCTAGTTAACTATAGGCATCATCACATATTGACACTTAAATTGATGTGATAGTGACATTAGCGTGATAGTTGCTAGCACTTAGTTTTTTGCACAAAAATGACTTTTATCATTAGTATCAATAAAGCGCCATAAGGGCGCTTTATTGATACAAGTTAACAGTAAAACTACTATATGTTAACTTTAGTGTTCTTGTGAAGATGAAACCCCACCTTCAGTCATGTGATGCTGAATTAAACCCGAGTCATAAAAATCTTGTGTCGATTGCTCCAAATGACCTGAAGAAATAGCAAGTAAACCAATAATGGTCAATACGATAGTATAAGGGAAAGCCATAATAACCATACGGCCATATGACAATCTAACTAATGGAGCAAGCGCTGAAGTTAATAGGAATAAAAACGCAGCTTGGCCATTTGGCGTAGCAACACTCGGCAAGTTAGTTCCTGTGTTAATAGCAACAGCAAGTAAATCAAATTGGTCACGGCTTATTATTCCTGAAGAAAGTGCTTTTTCAATTTCAGTAATGTATACCGTGCCAACAAATACGTTGTCACTGACCATAGATAATAGGCCATTAGCTAAATAAAACATGACTAATTGCATGTTACCTTCAAAAGTTAATACCCAAGTGATGACGGGCGTAAATAATTGTTGGTCAACAATAACGGCAACGATGGACAAAAACACCACTAATAGCGCGGTAAAAGGTAATGCTTCTTCAAAAGCATGACCAATTTGATGTTCTTCAGTTACACCTGTGAAAACGGTTGCAAGTATAATAACGGATAAACCAATTAAGCCAACTGGCGCTAAATGTAATGCTAAACCAACAATCAACCAAACGGCGATTAATCCTTGCACGACTAATTTTACATTATCACTTTTATTGCGTTTTTTACTTTCTTCAATGTCGAAGTCACGTAATATTTGATAAACATTTTCTGGCAGGGCAAAACCATAACCAAACCATTTGAACTTTTCTAATAAAGCACATGTGATTAAACCTGAAACAAATACAGGAATAGTAACGGGTGACATCCGAATGGTGAATTCAATGAAATCCCAACCGGCTTGCTGACCAATAATCAAATTTTGTGGTTCGCCCACGATAGTACATACACCACCTAAAGCTGTACCAACACCCGCGTGCATCAATAGGTTACGTAAATATCCTCTAAAGCTTTGTAAATCGCTTTTTATATCATCATCATCGGGATTGTCATGGGGATGGTCTTCACCTATAGAGGCAGCTTTATGATAGACAGAATAAAAACCTAAGCCAACGCTGATTATTACCGCAATGACGGTTAATGCATCTAAAAAGGCTGATAAAAATGCCCCTGAAAAACAGAATAATAATGACACCACTATTTTTGAACGGATCTTAGTGACTATTTTCGTGAACAAAAAGAGCAACAAACTCTTCATGAAATATATTCCAGCAACCATAAAAATCAGCAGCAGAAGTACTTCGAAGTTAATCATTAATTCATGTTTTACATGAGCGGGTGAAGTCATCCCTATGGCAATAGCTTCAATCGTTAATAAACCGCCGGGTTGCAGCGGGTAACATTTTAATGCCATTGCTAAAGTGAATATAAACTCTATGACTAATGCCCAACCTGCAATATAGGGGTCAACATAGAAAAAGAGGATAGGGTTAATCACTAAGAATGAGATAATTGCCAGCTTGTACCACTCAGGCGAGTTGCCAAGAAAGTTTTTATAAAATGCACTCATGAAGGGTTGTTGCATAATTGACCTGTTTATTTTAAGTATATGACGAATTGTGTCTCGCCTTGAATGGATCTTGTTTCTGTTATTTTGATAAAAAATGCATAGTAGTTTAAGTACCATTGAAAAGCTTGTAAATAATCTATCTTTATAGCGTAATCGTGGCCTTTTCTTCTGAGAATATCAGGCATGAGTCCTTTATATTATTTAATAACTTAGCCGCAGTGATATTTATTGAATTGCCGTTTTGCTTGAAATGCTTCGACTCTGCAGTATTAAATTAAATATTGCCTTTATAAATACACACTTTAGCCCCGCGTTAAACACCATCGATTGAGCTATAAATTCACAATGAGTAAGCTAATTCTAGATTTGTCATGCTATTTCGCAGAATATAGCATGTTAATATTGCTAAATTATTGAGTTAATCGATGTTTATGCATAATAAGTACTTTAATAAGATAAAAATTTATTAGGGGGTGCTTTCGTGACTTAACTCATCGCTTCTTATCAGGCATTAGCTTTAAATATTAATAGTTTTTTAGACGCTAGTTCAGTATTGACTTAAAAATAAAATAGTAAATTTCATTTTGACTTACTGACTTTATCTACACATAAAATTATTTATTATTCATAAATTAAAGGCTTATCTCTCTACAGCCGCTAATAAACAGGGGTTAACTCTGTTGTTTTTCACAAAATATAGTGTGAGGTTGCCACTGAGTATCCACATAAGTGACCAACGTTGACAGTAACGTCGAATTTATCCGCTTGTGCCAAATAGATGTTCTGGTACAATCAGTTAAAATTTTAAGATTAAGATATTGTGTGGAGCAGTATGGTTATCAAAGCACATAGCCCAGCAGGGTTTGCAGAGCAATATATTGTTGAGTCTATTTGGAACGGTGGTTTCCCCCCCGGTTCTATACTTCCGGCTGAACGAGAGTTATCTGAACTCATTGGCGTTACGCGTACAACATTACGTGAAGTTTTACAGCGCTTAGCACGAGATGGCTGGTTGACTATTAAGCACGGTAAACCCACCAAAGTGAATAACTTTTGGGAAACCTCTAGTTTAAATATTCTTGAAACCTTGGCTCAACTCGATCAAGAAGGCATACCTGATCTGGTTGACAATTTAATGTCAGCTCGGACAAATATTAGCGCCATTTATATTCGTGGCGCGATTAAAAATAATGCTGAAAAAGTGATTGAGCTCATTAAAGCTTATGAAGATGTAGAAGATAACGGAGAAGCCTTTGCCGAGTTTGATTATCGATTAAATAAAGAGTTGGTGGTTGCCTCTGGAAATTCTATCTATTTATTAATCTTAAATGGCTTTAGAGGCTTATATTCTCGTCTAGGTACTTTATATTTTTCTCATCCTAAAGGTCGTGAGATATCTCGAGTCTATTATAAGAAATTAATTGAATTAGCTAGCGAAGATAAGTTTGATGAATCTATATTTGCCGTACGTAAATATGGTATCGAGTCAGGTAAGCTTTGGCTAGAACTTAAAGATGACGTATTAAAAGAGCTATCTGAATAAATTATCTATAGTGATTAAAAGGCAAGAGTTAACTTGCCTTTTAATTATCTTCACTGCTCTCTCATTCTGGATATTGTGCAATAACTTCTTCATCCCCCTCTTCATTGTTCTGTACTAACCGCACGTCAAATTGCCATAAGGTATATAAATGTTTCATCACTTCATCTTTTGAATCGTCTAGCGGAACATTTTGGTGTGGTGTATATTTCAATGTTAGCGATCGGTCACCATCAACATCAGCATTTGTTACCTGAATATTAACCTCCAGATTACTCAAATTATACTGTTCAGATAACGCGCTTCTTACTTTTTTGTAGCCACTTTCATTGTGAATAGCCGCCACGTCAATAAAATTTTCTTTTTCATCATCGTGTAAATAAAATAACTTGAAATCGCGCATTAGTTTTGGTGATAAATATTGACTAATAAAGCTTTCATCTTTGAAATTTTTCATGGCAAAATGTAAAGTATCTAACCAATTACTATTGGCTATTTCTGGAAACCATCGTTTATCTTCTTCTGTTGGGTGTTCACATATTCTTCTAATATCTATAAACATATTAAAGCCTAACGCATAAGGATTAATACCAGAATAATGAGGACTGTTGTAATTGGGTTGAGCGACAACATTGGTATGGTTATGTAAAAATTCCATCATGAACTTATCGGTAACTAAGCCTTCATCATATAAATGGTTTAGCAGTGTGTAATGCCAAAAGCAGGCCCAGCCCTCGTTCATGACTTGTGTTTGTTTTTGCGGATAAAAGTATTGCGAGATTTTTCGAACAATGCGTACAATTTCTCTTTGCCATGGTTTTAGTAAGGGCGCATATTTTTCAATGAAATATAAAATGTTTTCTTGCGGTTCATTTGGAAATGTCGGTTTCTTATCTTTAGCATTATCTTTGTTTTTGGGTAATGTTCGCCATAATGTATTCACCTGCGATTGTAAATATGCTTCACGGTCCTTTTGACGTTGTAACTCTTCCTCTAATGATATCTTTTGTGGACGTTTATAGCGGTCAACACCGTGATTCATTAATGCATGACAAGCATCTAAGCATGATTCAACCTCACTAATGCCAAATTTTTGTTCACATTCGCTAATGTAGTTTTTAGCAAACAATAAGTAGTCAATTATTGAGCTCGCATCAGTCCAGGTTTGGAATAAATAATTACCTTTAAAAAAAGAATTATGTCCGTAACAAGCATGTGCCATAACGAGTGCTTGCATGGTCATAGAATTCTCTTCCATTAAATATGAAATACAAGGATCAGAATTGATAACAATTTCGTAGGCTAATCCCATTTGACCACGTTTATAGTTTTGCTCTGTTTGAATAAATTTTTTACCAAATGTCCAATGGTTATATCCAATAGGCATACCGACACTAGCGTATGCATCCATCATTTGCTCTGCGGTGATCACTTCAATTTGGTTGGCGTAAGTCTCCAATCGATAATGCTTTGCAACCCGTGCAATTTCAGTTTGATATTGATCAAGTAAATCAAAGTTCCAGTCACACTGGTCACTTAAGGGGTTACGTTTGTCCATTATTTGCCTCCTTTGCCATTATTAACTTAGGCTGCTTTACTGTGATTTTTCTTGAAAAGCTTTCTAAAAACAGGATAAATATCTTCAACGCTTTTAATATGTTGTATTGCAAAATGTTCTGTATATGCTGCAATTTCTTGATATTGCTGCCAAAGTGTTTGATGAGGTCGTTGTGATATTTCAATGTAACTAAAGTAGCGTGCTTTAGGTAGAATATGCTCAGTGAGTAATTTTTGACAACGAGGAGAGTCATCGGCCCAGTTATCTCCATCAGAGGCCTGCGCGGCGTAAATATTCCATTCGCTTTCCTTATAACGCTCATCCATTATTTTAATCATTAAATCTAATGCACTTGAAGCAATAGTGCCGCCAGTTTCTTGCGAATAAAAAAACTCTTCTTCATCAACCTCTTTTGCTTGCGTGTGGTGTCGAATATAGACCACATCAATCGTTTTATAGGTGCGGGTGAGAAACAAATACAATAAGAGATAAAATCGTTTGGCAATATCTTTAGTGGCTTGGTCCATAGAGCCTGAAACATCCATTAAACAGAACATCACCGCCTTTGATGTAGGTAGGGCTTGTTTTGCATAGTTTCTAAAACGTAAATCAAAGGTGTCAATAAAAGGGACTTTACTGATTTTACCTTTAAGCATGTCGATCTGATTGTTTAGGTCTTTAATTTTTTGGACATGATCATGTTTATCAGCCATTAATGCCGCTAAGGCGAGTTCAAGGACTTTTAACTCTTTACGCTTGGTTGATGTCATGGCAATACGTCTTGCTATTGATCCCTGTAGGGATTTTACAATATCTATATTTGAGGGGACGCCTTCAGCACAATAACCCGATCGAACA
This sequence comes from Colwellia sp. BRX10-1, assembly GCF_014077545.1. Classification (NCBI taxonomy): domain Bacteria; kingdom Pseudomonadati; phylum Pseudomonadota; class Gammaproteobacteria; order Alteromonadales; family Colwelliaceae; genus Colwellia; species Colwellia sp. BRX10-1. The sequence continues at coordinate 44,919 of NZ_JACGWC010000015.1, read as the reverse complement.
GTTTTATAATCAATTAACGTATCTAATTGGTTCTTTTCTAAATTTGGCAATTCAAGATCTTCAAAAAGTAAGTTCAAATATTCATCTTTAGAAATAGAAAAAATAAAATCATCATCTCCCTCACCAGTGTTACTGGCATCACCTTTACCGCTACCTTGTCCTTGCTGTTGTGGAGGGCGTTTGATTTGATCGCCGGTTGAAAATTGGTCATTACCCGGGTGAACTCTATCTTTAACACCCCCTTTGCCCTGATGAAAAACAGGTTCAGATAAATCTTTTTTGGTGATGGTAATGTCCTCACCACGATCAACATCAGTAACACTGCGTTTATTAATCGCTTGTTCAACGGATTTCTTTATTTGGCTTTTATAGCGTTTAATAAAGCGCTGGCGATTAACCGTGCTTTTGTTTTTGCTATTTAAGCGTCTATCAATAAAATTCGCCATATTATCCTCCTACTTTATTGGCTTTTTAAAACAATAAAGTACAAGTTAAGAAGACTTTCTTACCCGTAAATACCACTCTGACAGTAACCGCACTTGTTTTTTTGTATAACCTTTACTCATCATGCGTTCTATAAAATCGTCATGTTTTTGCTGGTCGTCATTTGATGTTTTAGTGTTAAAGGAAATAACGGGTAATAAATCTTCAGTATTCGAGAACATTTTTTTCTCAATAACCGTGCGCAGTTTTTCGTAACTTGTCCAGTTGGGGTTCTTACCGTTGTTATTGGCTTTAGCACGTAATACAAAATTGACAATTTCATTACGAAAATCTTTAGGGTTACTAATGCCAGCAGGCTTTTCTACTTTTTCTAATTCATTATTTAAGGCTTCTCGGTCGAAAAGCTGTCCAGTTTCAGCATCGCGATACTCTTGGTCTTGTATCCAAAAATCAGCATAAGTGACATAGCGATCAAAGATGTTTTGTCCATATTCAGAATAAGACTCTAAATAAGCCGTTTGAATTTCCTTGCCAATAAATTCTATGTATTGAGCTGACAAGTAACCTTTAATGAACTCTAAATATCGCTCGGCTGTTTCTTGGGGTAATTGCTCTCGTTCAATTTGTTGCTCGAGTACATAAAATAAATGTACTGGATTTGCGGCAACTTCTAAATGATCAAAATTAAAAACGCGTGATAATATTTTAAAAGCAAAACGTGTTGATAGCCCAGACATACCTTCATCCATGCCCGCATAATCACGGTATTCTTGATACGACTTAGCTTTTGGGTCGGTGTCTTTTAAGCTTTCGCCGTCATAAACGCGCATTTTAGAATAAATACTAGAGTTCTCGGGATCTTTTAAACGTGATAGTACAGAAAACTGCGCTAAGGTTTCTAACGTATCTGGCGCACAATGTGCATTTTTTAATTCACTGTTTTCGAGTAATTTTTTATAAATTTTTACTTCTTCAGAAATACGCATACAGTAAGGGACTTTGACCATATAAACGCGGTCCAAAAAGGCTTCGTTGTTTTTGTTATTTCTAAAGGTTTGCCATTCTGACTCATTAGAATGCGCAAGCAATATGCCATTAAAGGGCAGGGCTGATAATCCTTCTGTTGGATTATAGTTACCTTCTTGTGTTGCTGTTAACAACGGATGCAATACTTTAATGGGGGCTTTGAACATTTCGACAAATTCCATCATGCCTTGATTCGCTCGACACAATGCGCCTGAATAGCTATAGGCATCAGGATCATTTTGTGAAAAGTGCTCTAACTGTCGAATATCAACTTTACCAACCAGGGCTGAAATATCTTGATTGTTATCGTCGCCAGGCTCTGTTTTTGCAATGGCTATTTGATCAAGAATTGAAGGATATAACTTAACCACCTCAAATTTTGCAATATCACCTTGATATTCATGCAGCCTTTTAGCCACCCAAGGCGACATAATGGTCTTTAAATAACGTTCTGGTATTTTATATTCTTTTTTTAATATCTTACCATCTGCATTTGCGTCGAATAAACAAAAAGGGTGGTCATTTACCGGGCTTCTTATGCCATTAGCACTGAGCACATAGATAGGCTCTTGCTGCATCAATGCTTTTAATTTTTCAGCTAATGATGATTTTCCTCCACCCACAGGCCCTAATAAATAGAGTATTTGTTTCTGTTCTTCCAGTCCTTGTGAAGCATGCTTAAGGTAGGCAACAATCTGCTCTATAGCTTCTTCCATGCCATAAAATTCCTTAAAGGCAGGATAGCGAGCAATTACCCGATTAGAAAATATACGGCTTAAGGTAGGTTCATTTGAGGTGTCTATCATTTCAGGCTCGCCAATGGCCTTCAATAAGCGCTCAGAAGCGGTGGCGTAAGCAAGTTTGTCTTTTTGACAAATAGCTAAAAATGCTTGAATACTAAAGTTCTCTTCTTTAGCTTCATCGTAACGTGATTGATAATGCTGAAAAATACTCATAACTGCCTCCATAAGGAAAAAATTTGCAGATGAGTAAAAACTTACCGTAGTACAAAGTCGATATTGTTTAACTCATTCAAATAAGACCGAGAAACTATCGATATTCGCCCCAACAAGACACTAAACTTTGCATTGAAACGAGTATGTCTACCATTAAGTCTAGACGGTATTTTTTAAGGTTGAGAATAATTAGAGATTTTTTTTGTAAGCAAAGAGGAAAATATAAAAATCTTTTATATTGAATTAAAAAGAAAAAGGACACTTTTATTGAATTTTAAGCATAAAAAAACCAGAGTAGGTACTCTGGTTTTCAATAAAATTCTTACTTAAAGGTTAATAAATTAATCTTTAATGAATATAAATTAAGCGAAGTTTGCCGCAGCAAAATCCCAGTTAGCTAATGCCCAAAAACCAGCCATGTAGCTTGGACGAAGATTACGGTAATCAATGTAGTAAGCATGTTCCCATAAATCTACTGTTAATAACGGTGTAACGCTCTCATCAGTTAATGGTGTTGCAGCATTTGAAGTGTTAACGATAGCAAGGCTACCATCTGCTTTTTTCACTAACCATGTCCAGCTTGAACCAAAGTTGTTGATTGCACTTTCAGTAAATTTTGTTTTAAATTCAGCGAAAGAACCAAAGCTTGCATTGATCGCATCAGCTAAAGCGCCTGTTGGTTCACCGCCGCCGTTAGGGCTTAAGCTGTTCCAGTAGAATGTGTGATTCCAAATTTGTGCTGCATTATTGAAAATGCCTGCTGATGAAGTCTTCACGATGTCTTCTAAAGACTTGCCTTCAAAATCAGTACCTTCAATTAATCCATTAAGCTTTACAACATAAGTGTTGTGATGCTTACCGTAGTGAAACTCAAGTGTTTCAGCTGAAATATGTGGTACAAGTGCATCTTGTGCATAGGGTAATGCGGGTAATTCAATAGCCATTAGTTTCTCCAGAAATGGGTTATACAAATTTATTTTTGCGCAAAAATAAAGAAGTTGTGTGCTTTTATTTAAAAACCAGTTAAAACCTAGTAAACTAGTCAAGTATTATTAAAGCCTGACTAGTGTACCCATTTATATAGGTTTTGCCAGTGTAAATATCAAGCCTGTTATTGTTTATTCTACTAAATAAGTGCTTTTTAGTCTTTATTACCTTGATTATTTTAGTGTCAGACTCCATTAATCAAAGTAATAAACATTAAATTTTATATTGTAAAGATCGAGGTTTTTTCGGTCGTAATTAGAGGTATCCCATGGAAACTATTGAACGTATCAAAGAACAACTTTCTGAAAACACTATTTTGCTTTATATGAAAGGTTCTCCTAAATTGCCTAGCTGTGGCTTTTCTTCACAAGCATCACAAGCACTAATGCAGTGTGGTGAAAAATTTGCTTATGTTGATATTTTACAAAATCCTGATATTCGTGCCGAATTACCAAAGTATGCTGATTGGCCAACATTCCCACAATTATGGGTTGACGGTGAATTAGTCGGTGGTTGTGACATTATTATGGAAATGTTCCAACAAGGTGAATTACAAACCTTGATCAAAGAAGCTGCAGAAAAAAATAATTCTGAAGAAAAAGCTTAGTATCATTTTTGAAACTGACGTTAGTTAAATTTTTTATTAAAAAAGATGAAAATAAGTTGAAAATCACCTTATCGTCTCAATAATAGATGTACGTCAGTTTTATGATTTAAATCAATTTAATAAAAATATTGGAGAATAGAATGAGTGTATTAGTTGGCCGTGCAGCACCAGATTTTACTGCAGCAGCAGTTTTAGGTAGTGGCGAAATTGTTGATAGCTTTACGTTATCGACAGCAATTAAAGGTAAAAAAGCCGTAGTGTTTTTCTACCCTCTAGATTTTACTTTTGTTTGTCCGTCTGAGTTATTAGCTTTTGATCACCGTATGGAAGAATTCAAAAGCCGTGGTGTTGAAGTTATTGGTGTTTCTATCGATTCACAATTTTCTCATAACGCATGGCGTAACACTCCAGTAAACGAAGGCGGTATTGGCCCAGTACAATATACTTTAGTTGCTGATACAAAGCATGAAATCTGTAAAGCGTACGACGTTGAACATCCTGAAGCGGGTGTTGCATTTCGTGGTTCTTTCTTAATTGATGAAGAAGGCAATGTACGTCATCAAGTAATTAATGATTTACCATTAGGTCGTGACGTTGACGAAATGATCCGTATGGTTGACGCATTACAATTCCACCAAGAGCACGGCGAAGTTTGTCCAGCTGGCTGGAACAAAGGTGATAAAGGTATGACTGCTTCTCCTGAAGGCGTTGCATCTTACTTAGCTAACAATGCTGACAAGCTTTAAGATAATAACTTAGGCTTTAGTTAGCCGATGTAATTATTAAAAGTAATAAAAAACCGCTTAATTGCGGTTTTTTTATGTTCAGGAAGAACGGTATGTCACGGTGCCAAGGATGGCAAAGAGTGACGATGTTCAGGAAGAACGGTATGTCACGGTGCCAAGGATGGCAAAGAGTGACGATGTTCAGGAAGAACGGTATGTCACGGTGCCAAGGATGACAAAGAGTGACGATGTTCAATCCCGTCATGCTGAATTTATTTCAGTATCTGTTTTTGTTTTGTCAACAACGAGATCCTGAAACAAGTTCAGGATGACAGTGTATTTGCGAGTTGTATTTCAGTATCTGTTTTTGTTTGTCAACAACGAGATCCTGAAACAAGTTCAGGATGACGGTATCTTTGTGAGTTGTATTTAAGTATTTCAGTATTTAGGTATATAAAGTACTGGCCCTTAAGATCGTCATACTGAATTTATTTCAGTATCTGTTTTTGTTTTGTCAACAACGAGATCCTGAAACAAGTTCAGGATGACAGTGTCTTTGCGAGTTGTATTTAAGTATATAAGTACTGACTCTTGAGGTCGTCATGCTGAATTTATTTCAGTATCTGTTTTTGTTTTGTCAACAACGACGAGATCCTGAAACAAGTTCAGGATGACGGTGTCTTTGTGAGTTGTATTTAAGTATTTCAGTATTTCAGTATTTAGGTATATAAAGTACTGGCTCTTAAGATCGTCATGCTGAATTTATTTCAGTATCTCTTTTTGTTTTGTCAACAACGAGATCCTGAAACAAGTTCAGGATGACAGTGTCTTTGCGAGTTGTATTTAAGTATATAAGTACTGACTCTTGAGGTCGTCATGCTGAATTTATTTCAGTATCTAAAGCACTAGATCCTGAAACAAGTTCAGGATGACGGTGTCTTTGTGAGTTGTATTTAAGTATTTCAGTATTTAGGTATATAAAGTACTGGCTCTTGAGGTCGTCATGCTGAATTTATTTCAGTATCTAAAGAACGAGATCCTGAAACAAGTTCAGGATGACGGTGTCTTTGTGAGTTGTATTTAAGTATTTCAGTATTTACGTATATAAGTACTGGCTCTTGAGTTCGTCATGCTGAATTTATTTCAGTATCTAAAGCACTAGATCCTGAAACAAGTTCAGGATGACGGTGTCTTTTGTTAGTTGTATATAAATATATAGATATTGGCTCTTAAGTTCGTCATGCTGAATTTATTTCAGTATCTGTTTTTTGTTTTGTCAACAACGAGATCCTGAAACAAGTTCAGGATGACGGCTTATTTTGCAAATTTATTTCAGTATCAGGATGACGGCGTCTCTTCGTGTTGTATTTCAGTATAAAGCCGAGGGTGTCTCTTCGAGTTTATTTCAATATCAGGCTAACGGTGGCTTCATTGAGAGGGTAAATAATAGAAAGTGACAGTGTTTAAAATTAAGCCAATCAAAAGTTGAAAATCAACCTACACTTAATTTATCACCTTATTGATTTCTGGAATCGTTTTGTTTGTACCTAAGACGCTTTATGAGAACTTACCGTTCGCGTATTTTATTGTAAGTGGTTATTTACTTACCTTTAATATGACATGGCCTATGCTTATTTCTGCGGCGCTATTTTATAGTGCTGCTTGTGTTACATTAGTTACTCGTTCGGCTTGTCGAAGACTCGATAAACAAAAAAAACTCGGTATAAAAAATAAAATACCTGAACTCTTCTATGAATATTTACCCTATATTTACAACGCTATTGGGGTATTTACTCTGATGGTCACCAAAAATTCACTCTTTCAATTTTTTGCATTCACTTTGATAGTTTTAGCGGTTAGAAATCTATTGTGCCGACATAATAACCGCAGTAGCTCAGCTAAATTATTTTAATCGCTTGCCGGTGTATCACTCTCTTGTTGTTCTTCATCGACTATTGCTAGGGGCCAACCACCCATTTTTTGCCATTTATTAACGATAAAACAAAAAAGTTCAGCGGTTTTTTCGGTATCGTATAATGCCGAATGAGCTTCACTATTATTGAAGTCTAACCCTGCCGCTAAACACGCTTTTGCAAGAACAGTTTGTCCAAGCGCTAAACCAGATAATGTTGTGGTATCAAAGCTAACAAAAGGATGAAAGGGTGATCGCTTTATCAAACAACGTTCTACGGCTGCATTGACAAATCCCAAATCAAAAGCGGAATTATGAGCAACCATAACGGCACGCTGACAGCCGGCAATTTTCATCTTTTTTCTAATTAACTTAAAAATCTCTGTTAACGCTTTGTGTTCATCAACAGCACCACGTAATGGGTTTGTTGGGTCTATGCCGGTGAACTCTAATGCTGCTTGCTCTAAATTGGCGCCTTCAAAAGGTTCTACGTTAAAGTGAATTGTTTCATCAAGAGAGAATTGACCTGTACTTTCATCTAGCGATAAAGTTGTCGCTGCTATTTCCAGTAAAGCATCAGTTTGTGAATTGAAACCTGCTGTTTCAACATCGATGACTACTGGGAAATAACCTCTAAAGCGCTGTGCAAAAGCACTTTTAATATTTTTATCAGCAGAACTCTTATTTTTAGTATCAGGATTTATACTCATGTTTACATCTTTTTTAAGTTAGCATTCAATTTCAAGGAGTAAATTATCGCAGAAAAAAAATGTAAACTCTATGCGAACGCTATGATGAAGCTTTAAAGTTATGAAAATATTGCTGATAACTGCTAAAGTTATAGAATATTGGGTCGATAACAGATACGTGGCAGGATAAAAGATAAATATTTTATGAAAAAAACTATCATCACATTATTATTATGCGTATTTGTTAGCCAAGCTAATGCTGGTATTCGTCAGTATGGTGCTGACTTAGAACACGCTAATTGGCAGTTAACTAATAACTCAAGGCTAGAGTGCACCTTATCACACCAAATACCTAATTATGGTGAAGCAAAATTCTACAGTACGGCAAACCGTAAAATGAATATGGAATTTGAACTCGATATGATGCGTTTACCTGATACTTATTCATTAGCAGAAGTTCGTTCTGTTGCCCCTAATTGGCGCCCTGGAAAAAATGGTCGAACTCTTGCCAATATGAAACTTCATAAGCAGTTTGCGCCAAGTCTACCGAAAAAGGTTGCTTGGAATATGCTTAATGAATTAGAGCAGGGCATGAACCCCACGTTTTACTATAACGATTGGTATAGCGACAACGATCTTATTTCTGTTGGTATATCAACGGCTAAGTTTAACCGTGCCTACCAAGAATTTATTGGTTGTGTCAGTAACTTACTTAATTACAATTTTGATGATATTTCTTATACGGTATTAAATTATCAATTTGGTGGTGATAGTTTAACCAAATCATCTAAAAAGCGTTTAACGATGATCGCAGAGTACCTTTCTTTAGATCAAAACTTAGAGTTGGTGCTTATTGACGGTTATACTGACAGTTATGGTGGCAGAAACGATAACTTGAAAATATCAAACCGCCGAGCAAACACGATTCGAGAGCATTTTGTTAAGAGTGGTATTGACCCTAGTCGAATTGAAGCAAAAGGTTATGGCGAAAAGCGCCACATTGCTGCTAACAATACCGTTATTGGTCGTGCACAAAACAGACGTGTTGTTATTAGAATGGAACAACCGTAAAGACGAATGTACTGCAAAAAAATTATTTTATAAAGAATCAGTTGAATAGGCTGGTAGGTTATCTTAATCTATCAGCCTATTTTTTTATTGGATCTTCCATAATGCGACCATTGTTTAAGTCTTTATTTGCACTATTGGTTTTATCGAGCTTTACAAGTTTGGCAAAAACCAATGACGCATACACCTATGCTAATTACGACCAAGTAAAAACAACCCACATCTATTTAGATCTAGCGGTTAATTTTGATGAAAAATCACTCGCTGGTTTTGCAGAATTATCGTTAGAGTGGTTAAGTAAAACTTCGCAGCCGATTATTCTCGATACCCGAGATTTAATCATTGACCGTGTAATGGCTCAAACTGAAGCAGGACAATGGCGTGGGGTAAGTTTCACACTGGCTAATCGTGATAACGTGTTAGGTTCAAAACTCACCATAAACAATACTTTTAAAGCACAAAAAATTCGTGTTTATTACCAATCAACTGAAAAAGCATCAGGTTTGCAATGGTTGTCAGCTGAACAAACGGCAGGGAAAAAGTATCCTTTCCTATTTAGTCAAAATCAAGCGATTCACGCACGTTCATGGATACCTGTGCAAGACACACCTAGTGTTCGCGTAACTTATACCGCTCGTATTACTACGCCTGATAATTTATTAGCGGTAATGAGTGCAAATAACGAACCTAATACCGCTCGTGACGGCGATTACTTTTTTAGTATGCCGCAAGCAATCCCTCCATATTTAATTGCAATTAGTGTCGGCGATTTAGAATTTAAAGCGATGAGCAAGCAAACGGGTATTTATGCTGAAGCCAGCATTTTAGATGCAGCGGTTAGTGAGTTTGACGATACACAAGCTATGATTGATGAGTCAGAAAAAATCTTTGGTCCTTATCGTTGGGGACGTTATGACTTACTGATATTACCGCCTAGTTTTCCTTTTGGTGGTATGGAAAACCCACGTTTGTCTTTTATTACCCCAACAGTTATTGCTGGTGATAAAAGCTTAGTCAATTTAATTGCTCATGAACTCGCTCATTCTTGGTCGGGTAACTTAGTGACTAATGAAAGTTGGCGTGACTTATGGTTAAACGAAGGTTTTACCAGTTATGTTGAAAATCGTATTATGGAAGCGGTATTTGGTGAAGACCGAGCTGTTATGGAACAAGCGCTTGGTGCACAAAGTTTAAATTATGAAATTGCTGAATTAGCGCCGGGTGATACTCAACTTTATATCGACCTTAAAGGACGTGATCCTGATGACGCATTCTCAGGTGTTCCGTATGTGAAAGGTCAGTTGTTTTTAATGTTTTTAGAGGCTAAATTTGGTCGAGATAAATTTGATACTTTTATTTTAGATTACTTCAACAGCCATGCCTTTGAAAGTTTAGGTACTGCCAATTTTGTTATTTATTTGAAAAAAAATCTTACTGATAAATATCCAAATATTGTCAGCGATAAAGAAGTTAATGAATGGATTTATGAACAAGGACTACCTAGTTATGCGCCGCAGCCTACATCAAGTGCATTTACCACTATCGACGGTCAAATTAATAGTCTGTTAAGTGATAAAATAACGTTAGCGCAATTACCAACTAAAGCATGGACCTTGCATGAATGGCTGCATTTTATTAATAACCTACCGGTAACATTACCGACTGAGCGGATGAGTGCACTCGATAAAGCGTTTAACCTTACCGCCAGTACTAATGCTGAAATTGCACATGCTTGGTACTTATTAGCATTAAGAACCGGTTACGATACTGTTTACCCTGCGATGTCAAAATATCTAATTGCTATCGGTCGTCGTAAGTTAATTGTACCGCTTTATAAAGCGTTAGCTGAGACACCTGCAGGTAAAGCTTGGGCACTTAATGTCTATAAAAAAGCGCGCCCTGGTTATCATGGTTTAGCGCAAGGCACTATTGACGGTGTCTTAAAAGCTAAATAACATTCAACTAAAATGATAAAATAAAAACGCCACGTTAACATTTATTAACGTGGCGTTTTTTTATGTGATTTTGTGATGTATATATTAATTATTGCTGTTTTCTTCAACGATCACATCAACTTGTCGTAGCTTGTTTTGCTGTGAAATAACAACTCGGATGCTATGTTGTTTTTGGTTAAAGTTTAGCGTTAAACGGCCACGTTTCCTTTCTTGGTTTAACGCTTGCCCATATTCTTTTTGATAAAACTGGATAACTTCCTCTTCGGTACTTTTTGTAAAATAGTTTATAACCGCAGGTGTCTCATCGGTAAATTCAGCAAAAACTCGCGCATCACTCATGGCCGGTATGGTCACCATTGCTGTTTCTTCTGCGATAGCAAGGTTGACGTTTATCAACATAAAAGCGACTAATAGTGTTTTCAAGGAACAAGTTAATCGACTTGATAAATTTACGGTACTTAGGTTAAACATAATATTTGATCCTTTAACGGGCTTAGCTAAATCTAGTGTGTTGCTAGGTAATTATCAAGAATATTGTTAATAATCTAATCATTACCGCTATATAAGGCATTGTTTAAATAACAAATAATAATAGCGGTAATAAGTACCTAATCGTATAAATAACGCTAACTAACTGATTAATAATTAATTAACATGAACGGTCAACAAAATCATCTCGAAAGTTCATTCGGTATCAACAAAGTCATTTCTGTAATGATCAACCCATAGCGCGGTTGCACCACATATAGCGACAGGCATGACCACTAGATTAATAATAGGGATCATTGAAAATATAGCCGTTGTGATACCAAAGCTATAACTTAATCCTTGCTTTTGTTTGAGTGCGTAACGCATTTCATTAAAGTCAATTTTATGATTATCAAAAGGATAGTCTTTATATTGAACGGCCATCATCCAAGCTAAAAATAAAAACCAAAATATTTGTCCTATAACCGGCAGTATCCAATAAAGAATAAAAAAACCAATAGCGCGCGGTAAATAGTAACGTAATTTACACCATTCTCTTGATAACGTTCGTGGTACATCTTTTATAACATCGAGGGTCGAAGCGGGTGGTATTGTTTTACCACAGAGCAATAATTCCATCTTTTCTGATAGCAAACCATTAAAAGGTGCGGCAATCCAGTTGGCGACTGAGCTAAATATAAAAGAAAACATCACTAACAAAAATAATAAAGCGACTGGCCATAAGAAAGCACTTAACCAAGATAGCCAATCAGGAAGCCAGTTATCGAGCATAGTCATATAGGTATCAAGTTCTAAAAATAGACCATAAAAGGCGACACTAAATAATACTAAATTAACCAGTAGGGGTATAAACACAAAACGGCGAATACCTTTTTCTCTGATTAATTCAAAGCCCTTAATAAAATATCCGGCACCACTGTTAGCTAACGGTTGATTAATAATTGTATTCATTGGCTGATTTTTATCCTTACATGCTTTCTTTAACTGTGATTATAAAATAAATTGATAAATTGAACAGATGTTTCATGTTACAAAATATAGATAACTCTGGTAAAATTTTATTGCTGAGTATTATCAAAGTATAACAATAAAAGGTTTCTGTGTTTTATGCGTTTAAAGCATATAAAACTTGCTGGTTTTAAATCATTTGTTGACCCGACTAAAGTGCCATTTGAACAAAGAATGACAGCTATTGTTGGGCCAAACGGTTGTGGAAAATCGAATATCATTGACGCTGTTCGTTGGGTACTTGGTGAAAGTTCAGCGAAAAATTTGCGTGGTGATGCCATGACCGATGTGATTTTTAATGGCGCAGCAACACGCAAGCCGGTCGGACAAGCATCTGTTGAATTGTTATTCGATAATATTGATGGTCGCATACAAGGCAATATGGCCGATCGTAATCAAGTTTCTATTCGACGCGTTATAAATCGAGATAGTCAAAATACATATTATTTAAACGGTAGTAAATGCCGCCGTCGAGATATCACCGATATTTTCCTGGGTACCGGTCTTGGTCCTCGCAGTTATGCGATTATTGAGCAAGGTACTATCTCAAAACTTATTGAATCTAAGCCGCAAGAGTTACGTGTTTTTATTGAAGAAGCCGCGGGTATTTCTAAATATAAAGAACGCCGCAGAGACACTGAAAATAGAATCAGACATACGCGAGAAAACCTTGAACGTTTAAACGATATACGTGTTGAGCTTGGTTTACAAATCGACAAACTGCATCAACAGGCAGAAGCCGCTAAGCGTTTTAAAACGTTAAAAACTAGAGAGCGTAAATATAGAGCTGAGTTGACTGTTTTAAAATGGCAAAAATTTGATCAGCAAGCTAACGAGCAAAAACAACAAGTAAGTCAATATCAAACAGAAATAGAAGCTTTGATTGTTGAACAGAAAAAAATCGATATCCAGTTGTTTGATGCTAAACAAAAAGTGACCATAGGCGGAGAGTCTAGCGGTGAGCTACATCAACAAAAATTACTATTAAGTAATGATATTGCTCGTGCAGAACAAAACATCAAACATTTAAAGCAACAAAAACAGAAAGCCCAACACGATAACAGTGTTACCCAGCAACAGCTGATTAATGCGCAACAATTGGTGCTAGCCGAGCAAGAACAGCTCCAAAAAAGCACTTTAAAAATTACCGAACACGTACCTGAACTTGAACTCATAGAGCAGCAACTGCTTGAGAGTCAAATTCAGTTAGAAGGCTATATTGAACAGCAGCGAAATGAGCATCAGCAATGGCAAGCTTTACAACGCCAACATCAAGATACAAATGATCAACAGCTGAGTGTTAATCAGCGAATCTCTCAGTTAAGCGAGCAGATAAGTCAGCAGCAGCAGCGCCAACAATCATTAACACATTTATTAGCGAATTTAACCAAAGAGAGCTTCAGCGAAAATGTCGAGAGTACTGCTGAGCTTGGAAATAAGCTACTTAAGCAAGAAAAACACCAGCAATCTTTACTAAAACAATATAAAGATAATGAATCAAACCAACTCGTACTCGTTACCCAAATCAGCCTAGCCTCGAAGCAGCAAGCACAGTACAGTGGTGAAATAGCAGCATTAAAGCTTTATTTACAGCAGTTACTGACACAACAAAATCAACAAGCAGGTTGGCGCATTAAGCAAAAAGAATGGTTAAGTGTGCGCGGGCAAAAAGTTCTTGGCGCTGTTTTTCAATTATTAACCGTAGAAACAGCCTGGCAGGCAAGTGTCGAATTAGTGCTACATCATTGGTTACAAGGCGAGTTGGTTGAATATTTCCCCACAGAAGTCACCATTGAACCACTATTTTTAGTACTTGATCAACAAATAAACAAGACTAGCGCGACTCGTTCAGTGAAAGTAACAAGCGGCACATTGGCCGAACAAGTTAAAGGCTTACCGGCAATAACGGCCTTGCTAAATAATATTTTTATTGCCCAAGATTACCAACAAGCACAACAGATAATGTTAACGCTTGCTGATCATCAGTCAGTTATTTGTAAAGATGGTACTTGGTTAAGTCGATATTTTCTGCGAAAAGGAAGCGCTGAAAATTTTGATGCCTTGCTACAGTTAACGGATAATATTAGCCAGACCTCAAAAAAAGTGACTGAGCTAACACTCAGTATTCAAGAATGCCAAGATAAAGAAAGTCAGCTGATAAAAAGCAAAGAACAATTTGTTAGTGACGCTAAGGCACTTAAAACGGCAATCGAACAATCTACTTATCAAGTTCAGGCTTTACAGCAAAAAATTGCTTTGGCTAAACAAGCGGCAGAGCAACGCGATAAACAAAGTACCCTTTATCAACAAGAGCTAACAACGCTAGAAAGTTTACTGAGCCAAAACAAAAAATTATTATCAGTACAAGAAGATGCGCTTACAAAATTACCAAAGCATGATGCCGAACAGCTTATGCATATCAGCAGTGCACAAGAGAGTTTACAAAGAAAAATTCAAGACAGTCAAGAAAGTAGCCAAAGGTTCCATCAACAAAAACATCAGCAAGCGTTAATTATTGAAAAATTGAATCATGAGCAAACTCAAGGCCAATTATCCTTAGTTCGTGCGCAAGAAAGTATTCAACAACTCACCAAACAACAACGCATGCATCAAGAAATCGTTGAAGAGTGTGCATCGCCGTTGCAAGTTGATGAACAAAAGTTACAAGCATGGTTAATAGACGTTGCGGAACTTGATGGAAAAATAGCAAAGATACAGCATGATACAACAGACTCTAAAACACTGATTAGTGATGCAGAATTAAAAGTTCAGCAACTAACTAGAAATATTAATAGTAAGAAAGAGCAAATTAATGCTGTTCATTTAACCGCAGAAAGTTATCGTTTACGTGCTGATGCGGCACTCGAGCAACTTAATGAAATGCAACAGAGTTTATTGGCGGTGCAAACCGCTATGCCAGATCAAGCAAAAGAGCCTTTATGGCAGGCTCATATTGTTAACTTAGGTAAAGATATTAATCGTTTAGGGGCAATAAATCTTGCAGCTATTAATGAATATCAAATACAATTTGAGCGAAAGACCTATCTTGATCAACAAGATGAAGATTTAACCCAAGCGATTAATACGTTAGAATTAGCCATTGCTAAGATAGATAAAGAAAGCCGTCACAAATTTAAAAATACCTTTGAAAAAATTAATAGTGATCTTAAAGCATTATTTCCTAAGGTTTTTGGTGGTGGTAGTGCCTATTTAGCCTTAACAGATGATGATATGCTTGAAACGGGTGTTACTATTATGGCTAGACCGCCAGGTAAAAAAAATAGCACTATTCACTTATTATCTGGTGGCGAAAAAGCGCTGACCGCATTATCATTAGTGTTCGCAATTTTTAGGTTAAATCCTGCACCATTTTGTATGCTTGATGAAGTCGATGCGCCTCTTGATGATGCTAACGTTAGTCGTTTTTGTAACTTGGTGCGAGAGATGTCGCAAACTGTACAGTTTATTTATATCAGCCATAATAAAATAGCGATGGAAATGGCGAGTCAGTTAACCGGTGTTACTATGTTTGAACCGGGCGTATCAAAAATGGTAGCTGTAGATATTGATGAAGCAATCGCTATGGCTGAATTAGAATAAGTACAAAATTAAGTAAAGCTAAACAAAGCTGAAAATAGAATAATAAAAGGCTATCCGATGGAATATAATTTCAGAACTGCATTGATTGTTATCAGTGCTGTGGTTATCACGGCAATATTTGTTCATGGTTTTTGGACCATAAGAAAAAATAAAAACCCTTATAAGCTTAAAGCAAAAGCTGAAAAAGTTGAGCCTAATAACCGAGGTTTTGATGGCTCAGGCTTTGATCAAGATGGTGTTAGTAAACCAAGAGTCGTTGAAAACTCACTTGGTGCTCAATCATATGATGAAGAGATGCCTATGCCATCGACAGCTGAATATGAAGAACAAGCTACCTCATATCGCGAATTTAGTGCCGAAGATGATGAACCAAGTTTGGGGGACATGTCTTCTTTTGATGAAACTTCTGCTAAAAAAGATAACAACAGTGCTGATTTACGTGATCATGATGCATCATTATTTGGCTCGGTTACCGCCAAAGAAGCGGCTGTTATTGAGAGAATTGAAACACCTGTCTATCAAACACCGATAACATCAGCTAAACAACCATTGAAAACGTCGGCGCGTTTTACTGAAAAAGCGCCTGTTAAGCGAGACCAAATAGAGATAAATTTTGGCAGCGAAAGCAAGGAAAGTAAAAGCGCGGCCAAAAAAGAATCGATAATCCCTCAGCATAAAAAAGTGGAAGTTGAACCTGAAGTACTGGTTATTTCAGTGGTTATGCCTGAAAAACAGCAAATGTCAGGTGCCGCACTTTTACCGACATTATTAACCTTGGGTATGAAATACGGAGAGATGAACATCTTTCACCGCCATCAAGATAATGCTGGAAATGGTAAAGTTACCTTTAGTTTAGCAAACATCATGAAACCAGGAACATTTGACCTCGACAATATGGAAAGCTTTACTACACAAGGTATTAGCCTTTTTATGATGTTACCTAATGCGGGTGATGCTTCCGTCGTCTTTGAGCAAATGCTCAACGCAGCAAAGCAACTCGCTTTAGAATTTAATGGTCAATTATTAGATGACAAACGTAATGTTATGACCAAACAAACAGAACAACATTATGTGGGTAAAATTCGCGAATTTACGCGAAGAAATTTAATCGCCTCATCTTAAAATCAAGCAAACTCTGACAGGTTAATTTATTGATTAACCTGTAATTTAAACTCTTTCAAAAGTAATTCATTCTTATGTCATCACCTGCTAATGCGACTCGAGTACAAGAGCTTCATCAACTTATCAATCAATTAAATCATCAATATTACGACCTAGATGAACCCAGTGTTCCTGATGCAGAATATGATCGCTTAATGCGAGAACTTATTTCAATTGAAACAGCAGAGCCAGAATTAAAATTACTTGATTCACCGAGTCAAAAAGTCGGTGGGCAAGCGTTAAAATCTTTCAGTCAAGTGACACACCAAGTACCGATGTTATCGCTTGATAACGTGTTTTCTGGGGATGAATGGCAAGCTTTTGCTAAGCGTGTAAAAGACCGTTTGCTTTCAAAAGAAACTATTAAATACTGTGCTGAGCCAAAACTTGATGGTTTAGCGGTGAGTTTACGCTACGAAAATGGTGTTTTAGTACAAGCAGCTACGCGCGGGGATGGGGCTGTTGGTGAAAATATCACGGTAAATGTTCGCACGATCAAATCGATACCTTTAAAATTAACCGGTGATAACTACCCTGACATATTAGAGGTTCGCGGCGAAGTTTTTATGCCCAAAGCCAGCTTTAATGCGTTAAATGCTAGTGCGCTAAAAAAAGGGGAAAAGATTTTCGCAAACCCAAGAAATGCAGCTGCAGGTAGTTTACGCCAATTAGACTCAAAAATAGCCGCTAAACGCAACTTAGCTTTTTATGTCTATGGTATTGGTTATGTTGAACAAGCATCAAGTCAAACATTAGGTGAAGAGTGGTTAGAAAATTCACACTATCAACGTCTTTGTCAGTTAAAAACATTGGGTTTACCTATGTGCCCAGAAGTTAAGTTGCTGAGTGATTCGTCAGAAGTCGCCAGTTTTTATCAATATATCATGCAAGAACGTGACAATTTAAGCTATGAAATAGATGGCACGGTTTTTAAAGTTGATGATATAGCCCTGCAAAAAAAATTAGGCTTTGTTGCTCGAGCGCCGCGCTGGGCAACCGCTTATAAATTTCCGGCACAGGAAGAGACAACACAATTACTTGATGTTGATTTTCAAGTTGGCCGAACAGGGGCTATTACTCCGGTTGCGCGTTTAAATCCTATTTTTGTTGGTGGTGTAACCGTCAGCAATGCGACCTTACATAATCAGGATGAGATTGAGCGTTTAGGTATCAAAATTAATGATTTTGTTACGATAAGAAGAGCGGGTGATGTCATTCCACAAATTGTCAGTGTTCAATTGCAAAAGCGTCCTGAAAATTCTCGTGACATCGTTTTTCCGACAACTTGTCCAGTATGTGATTCTGCTGTGGTTAAGGCTGAAGGCGAAGCCGTGCTACGTTGTACGGGGGGCTTATATTGTGGCGCACAACGTAAAGAAGCGATTAAACATTTTTCGTCACGAAAAGCCCTCGATATAGATGGTTTAGGCGATAAATTAGTTGAGCAATTAGTCGACGAAAACTTGATTAAAACCCCTGCTGACTTATTTAAGTTAACAGAACTAGACGTGAGTACCATGGCTCGTATGGGTAAAAAATCGGCAGATAATTTAATTTCAGGTCTAGTAAAAGCAAGAAGTACTACATTGCCTAAATTTATTTATGCACTCGGTATTCGCGAAGTAGGTGAAACCACGGCAACCAATTTAGCCAATTATTTTCTTAACTTCCCTGCAATCAAAGTAGCGAATGAAGAGACTTTGCAAAAAGTGCCTGATGTTGGGGCGGTTGTTGCTAAAAATATTATACAATTTTTTCAGCAAGACCATAACATTGAAGTGGTCAGTGAGCTTGAAAGCATAATGTCGTGGTCAGATATTGAAGTGAAATCTGCAGAACAACAGCCCTTAAAAGATAAAATATTTGTCTTAACAGGCACCTTGACACAAATGGGGCGCAACGAAGCTAAAGCAGAATTACAAGCACTGGGCGCTAAAGTCTCAGGCAGTATCTCAGTAAAAACTGACTTTTTGGTCGCTGGTGAAAAGGCTGGGTCAAAGCTAACAAAAGCGCAAGACCTAGGGGTAGATATATTGACCGAAGATGAGCTGGTAACCTTACTTGCAAAACATAAATAAGGTTATTACTGATCCCTAGGTGTTAAATAATAAATAGCCGGTTAAACAATAAACAACCGGTTAAATAACGATCAGTGCGTAAACAAACAAAAGCATAGGTAAAGGTAATATAACGGTAAAAATAATGGCCTCACACCATTCGATTGTTGAATAAAACTTTCGCCACGGTTTATTCTCTTGTTTATTTGATTGTAAAGTCACAAAGAAGAAAATAAAACTTGCTACCACTAAGGTCTGTAAAGCCGCAAATAAAATAAATATAGCGAACCACACCAAGACAATAGGGGTGCTTTGTTCAATTTGCTTACTTAACATAAAAAATAGTGCAAACGAGAAACAGCTCCACGCTAATAGTTTCCAGCGATATGAAGAACAAGTAATGGCGATATTATTGAATAGTGCTGGTGTTAACCGATATTTCATATAAATTCTAAAAGATGATAATGATTAATAATTTTGTCACGCTTGCTGCGGGACTTGCAAGATTTAATAAATATTATCAATACATAGAACCTCTTTATCTAAATAAATTTCATTACTTTTATAATTAACTCTTGTGATGAATTCGTGATAACTTCGTGAAACCTTCGTAATATTTGCTGCGCATACTGAATGTGAAATCATTTAGTCATCAAAGGAAAGTTATGAAATTTTTTAAAGTCGCATCAGCTATCGCATTAGCTTGTTCAAGTTCAGCATTAATGGCACAAACCATTGATATTCAAATTACTAACCTCACCCATGCACAACATTTTACGCCACGCTTAGTTATAGCCCATGATAATTCTGTTGATGCTTTTGAACCCGGTGTTGAAGCTACATCAGCATTAGCATGGCTTGCAGAAGCGGGTGTCATTGATGATGCGCAAAATGCTGCATCAGCAGGTCAAAACTTTGAAGCACTTTTAGGCCCTACAGATACCGATAATACAACGAATACATGGCACCGTTTTGATGGTTTAGTCGCGCCATCAACATCTTTAAGCTATGCCTTTGATACGATGGATAAGCCTTATCTTTCAATTTTATCTATGTTGATCCCAACGAATGATGCATTTGTTGGCTTAGACAGTATTAAAATTCCAACTACGCCAGGTACTTATACTTATATGTTGCACGCATATGATGCAGGTACAGAATTAAATGATGAATTAAACAGTATGCGTACTGATATTGTTGAACAAGGTGGTGCTGCACTTGGTGGTTACGGTGTTCCAGGTGTTGCAGGTGCAGGTGCTTCTCCAGTGCCATTAGGTGTTGGCGGAACAGGTGTTGCAGTAAAAGTTGGTTTTGCTGAAGATGGTAGTGCAATTGGTGCTAATGAAGTTGTTGATGGTACCGATGGTCCCGTACATATTCATAGAAATATTCTAGGTGATACCAGTCTTACCGATGGAGCAAGTGATTTGCAATCGACAGAGCATCGTTGGTTGAACCCTGTTGCCCGAGTAACCATTACTATCCCAGCATCTTAATTTAGGGAGAATAGAACATGAATATTAATAAAATAAGTTTAGTGTTATTGCCTCTTATTACTGTATTAGCAACGGGTTGTGGCGGAGATGATGGAAGTAATGGTACAGCTGGTCAAGCCGGTGCTGCCGGTACTGCGGGTGTTGATGGAGCTGATGGAACTGATGGTACTAACGGTGCTGATGGTACTAATGGTAATCTAGCTGTTTTCACTGTTCAGTTAACTAATTTAACCTACAGTCAGCCATTTTCACCTGCGGCGATTATTCTACATGAACCTGGCTACCATGCCTTTATCGATGGTGAAGCCGCCAGCCTTGGTTTAGAGCAGCTCGCTGAAGGTGGTGACCCTACTGAACTTCTTGCTGAAGCTTTAGCTGCAACGCAGTATTTAGATGCTACCACTACAGATGGTGCAACGGGACCTCGCTCTGTTGGTACAATGTCGACACTCGTTGTTCCATTACTTGACGTAGATGATTTAAGACTTAGTTTCACAACAATGTTAGTTGACACTAATGATGCGTTTACCGGTCTTAATGCGGCAGACATAAGTAATATGACAGTCGGACAATCAATGAGCTTTATGGCTCCTACATGGGACTCTGGCACTGAAGCTAATACTGAAACGGCAACGACTATGCCTGGTCCAGCAGCAGGTGCTGCAGGTGGCGGTGGAGCAAGTGCTGGTTTTGATGCAGCACGTGATGATCTTTTTGACTTAGTTCATTTCCATCGCGGTGTTGTCACTAATGCCAATGCTAATGACGAGAGTAAGGAAGGTTTAAGCACGTCGGTATTAACAGAAGCGGATCGCTGGGATAATCCAACGTCACGTATCATAGTAACTCGAACTCGATAAATTGGCTGGCGTCCTTACAGGCGTCGCTATTTCTACATTGCTAGTGATAGATAATAAAGTCAAAGAGTTGATAAAAAATAAAATAATAAATGTTTCGAAAGTATTTATGCCCGAGCAAGTTCTTATGCTCAGGCATAAAGAAAAATAATGCAGAACATATTGATGTTGTTGGTATTGGCTTAGGTGTATCGATGGAGAGTTAGCTTAATAATAGCTTAACTTGAATCGATGAGGTTTATAACTCCTGCTTGGCTACCTAATAATATTGATGAGCATTAAAATTGTCCAATAAAGTATATTCAATCAATAGTTGATGAACTTTTTTTCTTTGTGCTGTAATTCTTAATAATAAATAGAATAAAACGGAGCAAAGCATGGACACTATTTTAGTGGTTGAAGATGATCAAGATATTGCAGATTTAATGATTTTAAATTTACAAGAACTGTCATTAACGGTTGAACACTGCTTAACCGGAGAGCTAGCGTTGCAGAAACTTGTTGATAATAACTATGCTCTCGTTTTACTGGATGTGATGCTACCAGGAATTTCAGGTTTAGATGTGTGCCGACAACTACGTGAACAAAAACCAGAACAAGTGATCTTAATGATAACCTCTCGTGATAGTGAAATTGATCGTGTATTAGGGCTTGAATTGGGCGCAGACGATTATATGAGTAAGCCTTTTAGTGTGCGTGAATTACAAGCTAGGGTAAGAAGTCAGCTGCGACGGTTACACTTAGCGGCTCAGAGAGAGCAACAACACTCACAACAACAGCAACCAGAACAGCATTTAACAATAGGTGAATTGCAAATTAATAATACCACTCATCGAACGCTATTGGCTGGAAAAGAACTAGAGCTAACCTCCACTGAATTTGACTTACTCTTATTTTTGGCTTCTCATCCTGAGCAAGTGTTTTCTCGAGAACAGCTACTTAGTAATGTCTGGGGATACCACCATAGCGGTTATGAGCATACTGTAAATTCTCATATCAATCGCTTACGTAACAAAGTTGAAAGAAATGCCACTAAACCTGAAATTGTGCAAACAGTTTGGGGGGTGGGTTATAAATTTAATAAAAAAGGTGTTGCCGCATGAAACTGTCTTTATATCACCGTTTGTCTCTTTCTTTATTGGTGGTATTTATTGCAATTATTAGTGTTTTTTATATTTGGGCGCAACAGCTTGAGCAAAAAACAAGATATGAATCAGAGCAAAATTTACACTTATCTTTAGCGGCTAATCTAGCCAGAGACAACCCATTATTACAACAAGGTGTTTATGATCACCAAGCGTTGAAAAATTTATTTCATACCTTAATGGTTTTAGGCCCCGCCTTTGAATTTTATTTTGTTGACCCCGCAGGTAAAATTATAACCCATTCGATTACTCCAACATTAATTAAACGTACAAAAATTGATTTACTCCCACTTATTCAATTAACACAAAATCAAGCTTCGTTACCTATTTATGGCGATGATCCGCAACACATTTCTCGTAAAAAAATATTTTCTGCCGCGCCTGTTTTTAATGGCAGTAGTTTGCAAGGTTACTTATATGTCATTGTTACAGGAGAACGTTATGAATCTGCTTTTAAGCGATTGCAGCCAAGCAGGCAAGCCGAACTTTCTATTCTGGCAATGTTTGGTGCTATGCTATTCTTTTTTGTAGTAATGTTAGGAATATTTGCTTATTTTACTCGCCCATTAAGACGCTTGAGTAGAGATATTAAAGCACTAAGAGCGGTTGGTTTTGACAAAAGTAAAGTGAATCTCGCTAAATGGATGCCTAACAGTCGTAATGAAGTACACCAACTGGGCGAAGCGTTTGAGCAAATGGTTAAACAAATTAATCAACAGTTTGGCATGTTACAAAAAAATGATGAGCATCGACGAGAGCTGTTGGCTGATATATCTCATGATTTACGAACACCACTGTCGTCTCTGCAAGGTTATATTGAAACCCTTGAATTAAAAAATGATCAGGTCACTAAAGAACAACGACAAAAATATATCGAAATAGCATTGAAAAACGCTCAACAATTGAAAGGGCTTATTGATCAAATATTTGAGTTAGCCCATCTTGAAAGTGGTCAAGTTTCTTTGAATCTTGAAGCGTTTAATTTAGCTGAACTTTTATATGATGTTGTTGCTAAATTTAGTTTGCAAACCTCAGCAAAGCATATAGAAATTAATATCGTACCTGAGTGTTCTTACACCCAAGTTCATAGTGATATTGGAAAATTAGAGCGGGTATTAAGTAATTTACTAGAAAATGCTATTCGTCATACTGCTGAGTTAGGAAAAATCACCTTATCTATTTCTGAGGTGGATAAAAACCACTGTCAATTAAATATTACGGATACGGGCACAGGTATTAAAGAAGATGAGCTGCCCTATATTTTTGATACGCGTTATCGTGCAAGTAATGCAGTGCAAGACAAGCAGAAGCATACTGGACTTGGGCTTGCTATCACTAAAAAACTATTGGAATTATTAAAATCTGATATAAAAGTAACGAGTACGTTAGGCGAAGGGACAACATTTTCTATTAATTTAAGTAAAGTTTCGTTATAAATTGAATTTTAACAGTCGAATTGTTTGGCAACATTCCTTAGAATACCTATTAGGATTTCATTTAAAAAATTTCACCTAAGGAAATATCGTGAATAACAAAGCTACCCTCTTATTAACACTTGCTGCGCTTATCGTTTTAGCAAGTTGTGCAAAATCTTCGACTGGACGTAATCAAATAACGCTTTTCTCAAGTTCAGATCTCAATAAAATGGGTGCCAGTTCGTTTGAACAAATGAAAGAAAAAGAAAAAATCAGTACCGATATTGCAGTAAATAATTACGTACAATGTGTCGCGAAAGCCATCACTAAAAACGTGCCTAAATCTGCTCATAAAGGAGAGTGGGAAGTTGTTGTTTTTGACTCTGAACAAGTCAATGCATTCGCTTTACCCGGCGGGAAAATTGGCGTTTATACGGGTATTTTAAAAGTTGCCGAAAATCAAAATCAACTTGGGGCAATTATTGGTCATGAAGTAGGGCATGTTATTGAAAGTCACTCTAATGAGAGGATGTCATCTAGTAAAATTTCTCAAACAGGTATGGCTGTTGTCGATACGGCCCTATCAGTTGGAAATGTTGAAAACCGCAACTTGTGGATGTCTGGTTTAGGCTTAGGGTTACAATACGGTATATTAATGCCCTATGGACGTACCCATGAAAGTGAAGCTGATATAGTTGGGCAAGACTTAATGGCAAAATCAGGATTTGAACCATCGGCAGCTATTAGTTTGTGGCAGAACATGGCTAAACTTTCAAATGGTTCACCACCAGAATTTATGTCAACACATCCATCAAATGAAACCCGTATTACTCAGTTAACAGAACATTTGCCGAAATCCCAAGCTTATTATAAGGCCAGTAACGCACCCAGTTGTAAAAAGCCAAAGAATATTTAAAGACTTATATAGAGTCTTTACGCTCAAATACAGCAGTAATTGATTCTTTTACCTCTAATTGAGAAACGTATTATAATTATATTGATGGCTGGCTTTAGTAACACTGCTACAAATGTTATTGATTTTTGTTTAAACAGTTAAATATCAGAACTTAACATGGTAAAATACGCTATAGTCATTGGAATATAGTTTAATGTAATCTTCTGTTTTTCCTATAAACGTAGTTAATGCAACCTAAGGATTTGCGTATTATGATAAGTGCTGAGCTGCACCCCGAAGAATTACAACGTATTGATGAATTACTCAGATACGAAGTATTAGACACTGAAGATGAAAAGATGCTCGATGAACTTACTCAGTTGGCTAGCGCCATTTGTGGTACTTCTATTTCTCTGATCTCTCTTGTCGACAAAGACCGCCAGTGGTTTAAATCTCGAGTAGGTCTTAATGCTCAGGAAACGCCAAGGAATATCGCTTTTTGTTCACATGCTATTTTACAAGATGACGTTTTTGAAGTACCTGATACCTTAGCGGATGAACGCTTTGTCGATAATCCATTGGTAACAGGTGCTCCAGATATTCGTTTTTATGCGGGAGCACCACTGGTCAGTACAAACGGCATGCCTATCGGCACCTTATGTGTTATTGATACAGTTCCCCATAAACTGGATGAAAAACAACAACTAGCATTAAACACTTTAGCAAAACAAGTGGTTAGCCAATTAGAACTAAGACTACGTAACCGTCAGTTAGAGCGGATGCAAGCAGATCAAGAAAAAATATTTGCTATTTTGTCTCATGATTTACGCTCTCCTTTTAATGGTATTTTAGGGTTATCAAAAATTTTGCATGAAAATGCAGACACTCTTGAGCCTGAGCTTATTGCTGAAATGGCCGATGGAATTTTAGAGTCGTCACTGACTTTTTATCAGCTACTAGACGAAATTTTGCAATGGTCGCGTAATCAATTAGGCGCCGTTCATGCGGAATTAAAAACGATAGCTTTAAAGCCACTGTTAATAGAAACGCTCGACTTGATGACAGAAAGTTTCAATTTAAAAAAAATCAGTATTAAACACAACATCAATGAAAATACTACTGTGATGGCGGACGTTAATTTAACAAAAACTATTATTCGTAATTTATTAGCAAACGCCATTAAATATACGCCAGAGCATGGCAGTATCGACATTGAAGCTAAATCTAGTGATGGCCAGGTTAAACTGGTTATAACAGATACTGGTGAAGGTGTTCCTCAAAATATACAAGACCAACTATTTAGTGATTGTGTTGCTAGTCAGTGCGGTACTCAAGGTGAATCAGGTCATGGCTTAGGATTAAGTTTATGTGGTGATTTTGCCCGCAAGCAGCAAGGTTATCTCTCTCTAGATAAAACCTATACTGGTGGTGCTAAATTAACCCTTAATTTTCCAAAAACTGCTGAATAATAATTAACTAAATGAATGACGGCTTTAGCATAGTATAAATATTGAAAAATAAAGACGTTTACCCAGGCCCCATCTAGGGGCTTTATTTTGCTAACTATTTAATAAGTTTAAGCCATTGGTTGTTTAAATAGTTTTTTGCCTTCGGTTAATAAATGTTGAACCGCTGGATGTTTGACTTTACGTTCGGGTGAGATCAAGTAGTAATGTTCGGTTATATCATTGGTTTTTCCGATAATGCTCACGTTAAACTGTTCCATAACGTGATCTTCAATAATTGTTGGGGCACAAAAAACACCATAACCCGCCTGACCAAAATACTTAGTTAATATCGAATCATCAAACTCTCCAATAATTAATGGCGAGATACTCAATTGATTAAACCAAGAAAGTACACTTAAACGTTGATTTGTACCTTCACCAGCAATGAAAAATGATTGTCCATCGAGTGAGTAAGGAAAGTTAGCCTGTAATTTATCAGCCAAATTATGGTGAGCAAAAAAGCTAAAACCGCTTTTTCCGATAGCATGGCTATATGCCTTTAACGGGGAAGTCGTAGGCAGGGGAGTATCAGTTAATATCGCGTCTAATTTATTTATCGCCAACTCTCCAAGTAATACCTCTAAACTCGTTTCCTTACAGATTAATTTTATCGAACTATCCATGGTATAAATTTGCTTTAGGAAATGAAAAGAAAATACTTTTGCTATCACATCTGTAACACCTATTGAAAAGCGGGAAGCAAAATCTGCTGAGTGATTTTTAAGTGAATAAAGTAATTCGTCTCCTAAACTAAAGATTTCTTCGCTATAACTATATGTCAAGCGTCCCATTTCGTTCAGCACTAAACGTTTCCCTTTTCGTTCAAATAACAGGTAGCCTAATTGATCTTCAAAAGTACTGAGTTGGGCACTCAACGTTTGCGGAGTTATATGAATAATTTTTGATGCTTGGGCAATACTGCCATGTTTTACTATCGCATTAAAATACTGTAGGTGGTGATAGTTTAGTTTGGCCATAATGTTCTCTTAATGATTTACCTATAGCTATTAAAAATAATAATCCTTAGATTTTTTGTCAACTTTTTTCTAATAAAGAAGTAACAACAAACAGCTTTTATTGTTTTACTTTCGGATTGTAAAATATCTAGAAAGATAAAACTGCTTAGGTTAGGATGGTTAAGCACTAAAGTTGGCTATTATTGTAGTTTTTGCCATTACTTGCAGAATATTAATACGAGTGGTTATCTGGAAAATTAATTGAATTAAGGGATTTTAACAATGAAGTTCACTAAAAATTTTATAGCTAAATTTATTTTCGTTGGTTTTTTATTAGCAAGTGGCTCAGTATTTGCCGACTTTAAGTCTGATATTATTAAATCGTGTAAAGCATACCAACAGGGTATAGACCGTAGTGAAATTAATCCATGCAAACTTTATATCGATGGGTTTATCGATTCATCTTTACTTTCAGAAAGTGCGGTAGTAAAACCAGAGGCGTTAATTGATAATCCTCGAGCGCCAGTCAGTGATTTTGTCAAAAGAGCCTACAATACTCGTGTTACAGCGAGGTCATCATTGACAGAGAAAGGCGGTGAACATGAGTTTTGCATTCCTCTTGAAGAAGACCGAAGGAAAGTGGTCTCTAAAGTAGCCAAGTCGATGAAAATAGATGACTTACAGACGAAATCTTTGAAAGAGGTATTATTTGAAGCGTTAGTTTCAGAATTTCCATGTTGATCATCAAGGCAGATAAATCGCTGTCTAGCGGCATGTAGAGCACTTCGCTACTTTGGTGTTTCACTTATCGATAATCACGTTATAACGTCTTATTTACTGTTGTTTAGTGCCGATAGCGCTATGTCGTTAACTTGGCATTTTTATTGTTGCCAACAAACTTGAATTATTGCTCAATAACCCGTAATGCTTAAAGGGCTGTTATATTAGCAGTTAGCTAATATTTAGTGAGTTGTGTAATTAAAAGTATGACAACTCTGCTTACCTTTTTCCTTCGCTTGGTACATAGCCGAATCAGCTTGTTGCATCAGTAATTCCGGTGAGCTAGTTTTATCTTTATTCCATGCCATTCCAACACTTGCGTGGCAATATAAAGATAACTTATCAATAATATAGGGTTCGTTCATTTTAGCTAAAATACGCTCGGTTACCTCATTAATTTCACTAATACAAACAACGTCTTTTAATATAATGGTAAATTCATCACCTCCTAAACGAGTCAATCACGCAAGAATCTAGAATAGAGTAACGAAAGCCTAATATTGGTAAGCTACTTAGTGATGCGCCAAAAAGCTATGCTGGCGACAACTAGCAAGATCATCGGATAAAAAGCACTTGATACCACTTCAATAGGTGATATTTTCAAGGTTGCTCCTAGCAGTAAAGCTTGCGCACCATAAGGCAGTAAACCTTGGTTAATACAAGCGTAAATATCTAATAAACTTGCCGAGTGTGCTGGGCTGACTTGTCCATCTTCTGCTAACTCTTTCGCTGTTTCACCAGTAACAATAATTGATACGGTATTATTTGCGGTAAAAAAGTTACAAGTAAATGCTAACGAAGCGATACCTAAACCGGCGGCACGTTTTTTATTGTTGGGGTTGAGCTTTCGCGCAAAGTGCTCAATTGCATGGGTTAGCGCGGCTAAGCCTCCTTGGCGTTTGATCAGTTCGCTTAAACCACCAATAAACAGCGAAAGAATGAAAATGTCTTGCATACTAGCAAAGCCAGCATTGATATCACTGACCCATGCCGATAATTGATAGCCATTGTCGTACATGCCTATTGCAGCCGCGAGGATAATACCAACAATTAATACGACAAACACATTAAGACCCATTAACGCTAACGTTAGTATGACCAAATAGGGTAATAAGCCAAGTACGTTAATATCTTGGGTTTGTTCATGCGGAATACTAATTCCCATTGAAGCATAAATAATGAGACATAAAATTGCCGCAGGTACGGCAAATTTAAAATTGACTTTAAATTTGTCTTTCATGTGCGCACCCTGACTGCGCGTCGATGCTATGGTGGTGTCAGATATTATTGATAAATTATCGCCAAAAATAGCGCCTGAAATAATACAGCCAGCAACAATTGAAGCGTCTAAATCAGCAGACTCTATAAAGCCTAATGCCACCGGCGCAATCGCAGCGATGGTGCCCATTGAAGTACCCATGGCGGTAGCAATAAAAGCCGCAACTAAAAATAAGCCTGGCAGTAATAAGTAATCAGGGAAAAAAGATAAACCTAGCTGAACGCTCGCATCAACACTCCCAGTTGTTTTGGCAACTGTTGCAAAAGCACCGGCGAGTAGATAAATAACACACATAGTAATAATGTTTGCATGGCCAGCTCCAGAAATAAATTGGCTTACTTGATCATTAATACTGTCTTTACCTAAATATATAGCCACTAAGATGGCTGGAATAATAGCGATGCTGGCGGGGAGTTGATAAAAAGCAAACTCAACGCCTTGTAGGGTAAGGACAATACCGGTGCCCAGAAATAAACCAAGAAAAACCCCAAAAGGTAACAGGCTAAGTAAACGCTTCTCTGGAGAAGAAATAACGATATCTTTATTCATAAAATTTATCTTTAACATTAAGTTAACGCTAGTCTATCGTAAACTAAATCGATAGCAAAATAATAACGAAAGCATAGCCATAACCGGAAATTATATAAAATAACCAAATGTCTTAAGTTCAAGCTACAGACCAGTAGCTGTTTATGTTATCCTATCGCGAATTTTTATCTAATTGCCATTTTTACACAATAACTGTGTCGGCGAAAACATAAGGAATATCATGTCAGAGAATACATTTGAAACAATTGAGCAACGTGTAAGTTACGGCGTAGGTCGTCAATTAGGTGATCAATTACGTAATAACCCTTTTAAAGAGTTTGACGTATCTGCTGTACAAGCAGGTTTGGCCGATGCTATTGCTAATTCAGCAAGCCAAGTATCAGACGAAGATTTAAATGCCGCGTTTTCTGTTGTTTCTAAAAAAATGCAAGAGTTAGAGCAAGCCGCAGCTAAAGAAATGTCAGCTGAAGGCGAAAAATTCTTAGCTGAAAATGCTAAGCGTGATGAAGTAACTGTTACTGAATCTGGCCTTCAATATGAAGTTTTAGCAACAGGCGATGGCGAGAAGCCAACAGCAGCAAGCACAGTTCGTACTCATTATCATGGTACTTTCATCAATGGCGACATTTTTGATAGTTCTGTAGATCGCGGTCAACCTGCTGAATTCCCAATTGGTGGTGTTATCCCAGGTTGGACTGAAGCATTACAGTTAATGACCGAAGGTTCTAAGTGGCGTTTATACGTTCCTTACCATTTGGCATACGGTGAGCAAGGCTCACAAGGTGCTATACCACCTTATTCAACGTTAGTATTTGACGTTGAATTATTAGCAATTGTTAGCTAATTAGTTTTTAAAGCCCTCCGTTGAGGGCTTTTTTATGCCTGTATGTCGTGATGCCATAGATGGCAAAGAACGACGAATACGCTAAAATAATAAAATATAAACCCATAGTGATTAACCATAACAAAGCAATCAAGTAGGGATGTATGTTAGAGCAAGCACTGATCAAATTATTTAAAGATTATATTACTGCCTTTGAACATTGTGATTTAGAGGCAGCCCGCGCTTGTTATCATTTACCTTGTACATTACATACCCCAGATAAAATTGCTTATTTAGTGAATAGTGAAAGTTTCAATCAAGAGTTTAAAGATATTTTTACTGTTTTAACGCATGCAAAAACCCGAAAGATAATACCAACTACAGCAAGTTATAATTATGCAGATAATTCGTCTATCGATATATGTGTTGATTGGGCTTTCTTTGATGACAAAGATCAAGTTTTTGCTGATTTTACCGCATTTTTCCATGTAGTTAAGATAGATGAGCAGTTTAAAATAATGAGTGTGGTTTCACACGACTTATCCAATAGTATTGAATTAGCATTGCCATTAGCGTTAGTACGCTAAAGTAATCTAGTAGATAAAATAATTTTATAGAGATTAAAATGAAAGTAAAAGTAGCCATTTTAGGATGCAGCGGCCGTATGGGCCGTAACTTAATTCAAGCAGCCGTTGAGCATAAGTCTATTGAACTTGTTGGTGGTACGGTTCGAGCGTCTTCATCGTTTGTTAATTTTGACTTAGGCGAACTCGCCGGTATTGGTGCTATTGGCCAAAAAACAGCAACTAACTTAAACGACTTACTCGATGCTGATGTTTTTATTGACTTTACGGCTATTCAAACCACTTTAGACAACCTAAAATGGTGTCAACAACATCATAAAGCTCTCGTTATTGGTACCACGGGCTTCAGTGACGAGCAAGTGAGTATTATTGAAAAAGCAGGCGAACTTATGCCGGTGATTTTAGCGCCAAATACTAGTGTCGGTGTTAATTTAATGTTTAAGCTACTAGAAGTTACCGCAAAAGCAATTGGTGACTATACTGATATAGAAATATTTGAAGCACACCACAGATTTAAGAAAGATGCTCCATCAGGTACAGCAGTAAAAATGGGGCAAGTTATAGCAGACACTTTAGGTAGAGACTTAAATAAAGTGGCTGTTTATGGTCGCGAAGGTATCACAGGAGAACGTGATAAAGAAACCATAGGTTTTGCGACAGTAAGAGCTGGAGATATCGTTGGAGAGCACACCGCTTTTTTTGCTGATATTGGTGAACGGTTAGAAATCACCCATCGCGCAAGTTCAAGAATGACTTTCGCATTAGGTGCTATGAGAGCCGCATTCTGGTTAAGTGAAGCAGATAATGGTTTTTATGATATGCAAGATGTTTTAGGCTTGAAGTAATTTATTTTTAGAGAAAACAGTTACTTTTGGCTGTTTTAACTGAATATTCAATTAAACGCTTAGTTTTTACAATTATCGCTAGACGAACATGTGATACAAGCGTAAAATAAGTGGATTTTGTCAAAAATTTAGTAGTTCTGTTAGTAATAACGAAATTTTTGGCATTTTTTATGGGTGTTTCATTAGGAAACAGCCGACACGTAATTTGTACTTAATGATGTTTTTTAGTTGCATCGTTAAGCTTCTTTCTTCTTTACGGAGGTTAAATTGACTAAATCTGCCATTTTAGTGCTTGAAGACGGCACTGTATTTAAAGGCACCGCTATTGGTGCAGACGGAGCGGCTGTTGGTGAAGTAGTATTCAATACTTCAATGACCGGTTACCAAGAAATTCTTACCGACCCATCATATGCAGAGCAAATTATTACCCTAACTTACCCGCATATAGGTAATACAGGTACCAACAGTGAAGATGAAGAATCAAACACTATTTGGGCAAAAGGTTTAGTTATTCGTGACTTACCGCTATTAGCGAGTAATTTTCGAAATGAACAGAATTTAAGCGACTACCTAAAGGCACGTAATGTTTTAGGTATTGCTGATATTGATACGCGTAAACTAACACGTATTCTTCGGGAGAAAGGCGCTCAAAACGGTTGTATCATGACCCTAGATACAATGTCTGAGGCTGCAGAAACAGACGCTTTAGCTCAAGCAAAAGCATTTCCAGGTCTTAAAGGCATGGATTTAGCCAAAGTTGTTTCAACCAAAGAACAATATCAATGGACAGAAGGTAGCTGGGAATTAGGAAAAGGTCATATTACCCCTGAAAACTCGAAGTTTCATGTAGTTGCTTACGATTTTGGTGCCAAACGCAATATTTTGCGTATGTTAGTCGACCGTGGTTGTAAGGTAACAGTAGTGCCAGCACAAACACCACCCGCTGATGTTTTAGCAATGAATCCAGATGGCATATTCTTATCAAATGGCCCAGGCGATCCAGAGCCTTGTGATTATGCGATTTCTGCTATTCAATCATTTTTAGAAACACAAACGCCAATCTTTGGTATTTGTTTAGGTCATCAACTTCTTGGCTTAGCCAGTGGAGCGGGTACCATTAAAATGAAATTTGGTCATCACGGTGGCAATCACCCCGTGAAAGACTTTGAACGTAATGTCGTGATGATAACTGCGCAGAACCATGGTTTTGCGATTGATGAAAATAAAATGCCCGCGAATTTGAAAGTAACGCATGTGTCATTATTTGACCAATCAATTCAAGGTGTACATCGCACCGATAAGCCTGCATTTAGTTTTCAAGGTCATCCTGAAGCAAGTCCTGGTCCTGCAGATGCGGCACCATTATTTGATCATTTTATCGATTTAATGAACGAAGCCAAAGCTTAGCCCTTAAACAAGATATAGAGAGAACTGAAAAATGCCAAAACGTACCGATTTAAAAAGTATCTTGATCTTAGGCGCTGGCCCAATTGTTATTGGTCAAGCATGTGAATTCGATTATTCAGGCGCACAAGCCTGTAAAGCACTTCGTGAAGAAGGCTACCGAGTTATTTTAGTTAACTCAAACCCTGCAACTATCATGACAGACCCTGAAATGGCCGACGCAACTTACATTGAGCCTATTCACTGGGAAGTTGTGCGCAAGATCATTGAAAAAGAACGTCCTTGTGCGGTTTTACCGACTATGGGTGGTCAAACGGCTTTAAACTGTGCTTTAGAACTTGAAGCAAAAGGCGTATTAAAAGAATTTAATGTTGAAATGATCGGCGCAACAGCTGATGCGATTGATAAAGCTGAAGATCGTTCTCGTTTCGATAAAGCCATGAAAGCAATCGGCTTAGATACGCCAAATGCTGAAATTGTTCATACGATTGAAGAAGCGCACGCCGCTAGTAAAATCTTAGGCTTTCCTTGTATCATTCGACCTTCATTTACTATGGGGGGTACCGGTGGTGGTATCGCTTATAACCGCGAAGAGTTCCATGAAATTTGTACTCGTGGATTAGATCTCTCGCCAACCTCTGAATTATTGATTGATGAATCATTAATTGGTTGGAAAGAGTATGAGATGGAAGTGGTTCGCGACAAAAATGATAACTGTATTATTATTTGTTCGATTGAAAACTTTGACCCTATGGGTATTCATACCGGTGATTCTATTACGGTTGCTCCAGCACAGACGTTAACTGATAAAGAATACCAAATCATGCGTAATGCATCGATTGCGGTTTTACGTGAAATTGGCGTAGAAACAGGCGGATCTAACGTACAGTTTGGTATTTGTCCTAACACTGGCCGCATGGTTATTATCGAGATGAACCCACGTGTTTCACGTTCATCAGCACTTGCTTCAAAAGCAACAGGTTTCCCAATAGCTAAGATTGCTGCAAAATTAGCGGTCGGTTATACGCTTGACGAATTAACTAACGATATTACCGGCGGCGCAACTCCAGCGTCATTTGAACCGACTATTGATTATGTTGTTACTAAGATTCCACGTTTTAATTTTGAAAAATTTGCTGGCTGTGAAGACCGTCTAACCACGCAAATGAAATCAGTTGGCGAAGTAATGGCCATTGGCCGTAACCAACAAGAATCATTACAAAAAGCGTTACGTGGCTTAGAAGTTGGCGTAAATGGTTTTGACTCTATGGTTGATGTTACTCAGCCGGGCGCTAAAACTAAAATTATGCACGAACTTCAAGAAGCTGGCGCTGACCGTATTTGGTATATCGCTGATGCGTTTCGCTTAGGTTTATCAGTTGACGATATTTATCGCTTAACTATGGTCGACCGTTGGTTCCTTATTCAAATCGAAGATATCGTTTTAGAAGAAGCTAAAGTTGCTGCCGGCGGTTTAAAAATATTAACCGCCGACTATTTGCGTAAACTTAAACGTAAAGGTTTTGCTGATTCTCGCCTTGCCGATTTAATTGGTATAGCCGAAGCTGAAGTGCGTAAAAAACGTCATAAAGCTAATATTTTCCCAGTATACAAACGTGTTGATACCTGTGCGGCTGAATTTAGTTCAGATACAGCTTACATGTATTCAACCTACGATGAAGAGTGTGAAGCAAACCCAACCGATAAAGAATCAATTATGATTTTAGGTGGCGGTCCAAACCGTATCGGTCAAGGTATTGAATTTGATTACTGTTGTGTACATGCGGCATTAGCGTTACGCGAAGACGGTTATGAAACTATCATGGTCAATTGTAACCCTGAAACTGTTTCAACTGATTACGACACATCAGACCGTTTATATTTTGAATCTATCACTTTTGAAGATGTTCTTGAAATTGTTCGTATCGAAAAACCTAAAGGCGTTATTGTGCAATACGGTGGTCAAACACCGCTTAAATTAGCGCGTGCTTTAGAAGCAGCCGGAGTGCCTATTATTGGTACCTCTCCTGATGCAATCGATAGAGCAGAAGATAGAGAGCGTTTTCAACAAGCCGTTGAACGCTTAGGTTTATTACAACCAGAAAATGCGACGGTGACTTCATTAGAAGAAGCAATGGCTAAAGCTGAAGGTATTGGCTTTCCGTTAGTTGTTCGTCCATCTTATGTTTTAGGTGGTCGTGCGATGGAAATTGTTTATGACCTAGATGATTTACGTCGATACATGACAGAAGCTGTTAGTGTTTCAAATGATTCACCAGTCTTGCTTGATCATTTTCTTGATGATGCGATTGAAGTCGATATCGACGTTGTTTGTGATGGAACTGACGTTGTTGTTGGCGGCATTATGCAACACATTGAACAAGCGGGTGTTCACTCAGGTGACTCAGCATGTTCATTGCCAGCTTATAGCTTAAGCCAAGAAGTCCAAGATGTTATGCGTAAGCAGGTTACCGACTTAGCATTTGAGTTAGGCGTTATTGGCTTAATGAACACACAAATGGCGGTTAAAGATAACGAAGTTTACATTATTGAAGTAAACCCTCGTGCTGCACGTACCATACCGTTTGTTTCTAAAGCGACATCTGTGCCACTAGCTAAAATTGGCGCACGTGTCATGGCTGGCAAGTCACTAAGAGAACAAGGGATAACGAAAGAAATTATTCCTCCATACTTTTCAGTGAAAGAAGTGGTTATTCCGTTTAACAAGTTTCACGGTAGTGATCCTTTGGTTGGTCCTGAAATGCGCTCTACGGGTGAAGTGATGGGCGTTGGCAAGACATTTGAAGAAGCATACGCAAAAGCTTGTTTAGGTGCCGGTGTATCTGTGCCTAAATCAGGTCGTGCGTTAATCTCTGTTCGTAACAGTGATAAAGTACGTGTGGTTGATTTAGCGAAACAGTTGGTCGCTTTAGGTTATGACGTCGATGCTACTCATGGCACAGCGATTATCCTAGGTGAAGCTAATATTCCATGTCGCTTAGTTAATAAGGTACAAGAAGGTCGTCCGCATATTCTTGATAGAATCAAAAATGGTGAATATAGCTATATTATTAACACCACAGAAGGTCGTAAAGCGATTGAAGATTCTAAAGTCTTGCGTGGAGGAGCATTGCGCTATAAAGTGGCATACACGACTACTTTGAACGCAGCATTTGCAACATGCCAATCTCATGCAGCTGATGATAGAAATACGGTAACATCAATACAAGAATTGCATAAGCAATGTAATTAATATTGAAGTATGTAAGGCATTTATTTATTATGAGATAAATGCTTTATAAAAAATTGTTATATAAGGGTGGTTATACTTTTTAAGTAAGCCACCTTTATCATTTAAAAAGAAGAGAGAAATGACAAAATATCCAATGACACTTCTTGGTGCTGAACAGCTGAAAGAAGAGCTTAGAGTTTTAAAAACAGAAAAACGCCCACGTATTGTTAAAGATATCGCTGTTGCCCGTGAACATGGTGATTTAAAAGAAAATGCAGAATACCATGCGGCTAAAGAAGAGCAGGGCTTTTGTGAAGGCCGAATTCAAGATATTGAAGGTCGACTGTGTAATGCTCAAGTTATCGATATCACTAAGATACCCAATCATGGCAAAGTGCTTTTTGGTACAACAGTTACCTTATTAAACATTGAAACCGAAGTTGAAGTCACTTATAAAATTGTTGGTGATGATGAAGCAGACTTTAAAACCGGTCGTATTTCATTAAACTCACCGATTGCTCGTGGTTTAATTGGTAAAGAAGTTGATTCTGAAGTTGAAATCACCATACCTGGTGGCGTTGTTGAATATGAGATTGTTTCAGTCGAATATATTTAATATACAGCTAGAGTAAACCCAGTTACAAGAGACCAAGCCCATTATGAAAATAATGGGCTTTTTTATGTTAAGCCCTGTTATTTTAGTATCTCAGAATCTCAGCATCTAAGTGACCAGTTCCCAAGGTCGTCATGCTGAACTTGTTTCAGTATCTAAGTGACCCGATCCTAAGGTCGTCATGCTGAATTTATTTCAGTATCTAAGTGACCAGATCCCAAGGTCGTCATGCTGAATTTATTTCAGTATCTAAGTGACCAGATCCTGAAACCAGTTCAGGATGACGGAGTTTTTGTTGTCTACAAAAAAGCAGTACTTCAGTATTAAGGTGAGAGAGCTCAGGTTTAGAATAATATTTATGTCAGTATCTAAGTAACGAGATCTTAATGTCGTCATACTGAATTTATTTCAGTATCTAAGTGACGATATCTTAAGGTCGTCATGCTGAACTTTTTTCAGTATCTAAGTGACTAGATCCTGAAACAAGTTCAGCATGACGGAGTTTTTGTTGTCTACAAAAAAGCAGTAATTCAGTGTTAATGTCAGAGAGATCAGGTTTAGAATAATATTTATGTCAGTATCTAAGTGACGAGATCTTAAAGTCGTCATGCTGAATTTATTTCAGTATCTAAATGACCAGATCCTGAAACCAGTTCAGGATGACGGAGTTTTTGTTATCTACAACAAAGTATGAATAATTCCAATCGTGTCAATAACAAAGAAAAATGATGTTTATAAAACGATTACTATTAATTGTTATCAACTTTTCGTAGTATTTAATGAATGAAGAATATAGGTTTTATGAGCTGATTTATCGTGGAGATAATATGAAAAAAGTAGCATTTGTTGGTTTAGGCGTTATGGGCTATCCAATGGCCGGACATTTACAAAAGGCAGGCTTTGATGTTTGCGTTTATAACCGTACGACTGCGAAGGCAGAACAATGGGTGCAAGAGTTTGGTGGCTGTTTAGCTCAAAGTCCAAGAGAAGCCGCCCAAGGTTGCGAGATCGTCTTTTCCTGTGTTGGTAATGACAATGATGTTAGGCAAGTTGTTTTGGGGGATGACGGTATATTCGCTGGCTTAGCTGTTGGCGCTATTTTGGTCGATCACACTACCGCTTCAGCAGAGCTGGCAAGAGATCTTGATGCACTAGCAAAATTGCAAAAAAAGCACTTTATTGATGCACCCGTATCCGGTGGCCAAGCCGGCGCAGAGAATGGTGTATTAACGGTTATGGCCGGTGGTGACTTGACTATTTTTGAACAGGTAAAGCCAGTCATGGATGCTTATGCCCGCTTTAGTCAATTAATGGGGCAGGTAGGCTCGGGTCAGTTAGCTAAGATGGTTAATCAAATATGTTTTGTAAACACCGTACAAGGCTTAGCAGAGGGCCTTAACTTTGCCCAGAAGGCAGGTCTTGATACTGATAAGCTAATAGAGACCATTTCTAAAGGTGCAGCAGGTTCATGGCAAATGGATAATCGTGGTAAAACGATGTGTGCCCGAGAATTTGATTTTGGCTTTGCCGTCGATTGGGTGAGAAAAGATTTAGCTATGGCGTTCAGTGAAGCAGAAAAAATCGGCGCTGACTTAACCATTACTAAACAATTAGACGGTTATTATGAAGAGGTACAGAACAAAGGCGGTAGCCGTTGGGATACATCTAGCTTGATCGCTCGTCTAGATGATTAACAAGTTAACTTGCTAGCCGTCTGACAATTAAGATAGCCAAAAAATGTATTAGTATATTTAACGTCTTAAATTTAGCGTAAAAAAAGCCTGCATATAACTGCAGGCTTATCTTATGTGGCTCCTTAGCTCTTTCTTTGACTCTTTCTTTAGCTCTTTCTTTAGCTATGGACTTGAACCAGGGACAAACGCTGACTTTATATAAGCATAGTCCGTTGCTCTGCCAACTGAGCTATTGAGCTTTCTAAGATCATTAAATTTAGTGTAAAAAAAAGTCTGTAAATAATTGCAGGCTTATCTTATGTGGCTCCTTAGCTCTTTCTTTAGCTATGGACTTGAACCAGGGACAAACGCTGACTTTATATAAGCACAGTCCGTTGCTCTACCAACTGAGCTATTAAGCTATTGAGCTTTCTTAGATCATTAAATTTAGTGTAAAAAAAAGCCTGCAAATATTTGCAGGCTTATCTTATGTGGCTCCTCAACCTGGACTTGAACCGGGGAGAAACGCTGACTTTATATAAGCACAGTCCGTTGCTCTACCAACTGAGCTATTGAGGAATTGTTCTTTATGTAGTTGCCTTTAAAAATGAAAAACGACTATTTTTATTCACTACTATCAATTAATTGAAGTAGTCATTCAAATAAAAAAAAGCCTGCAAATAATTGCAGGCTTATCTTATGTGGCTCCTCAACCTGGACTTGAACCAGGGACAAACGGATTAACAGTCCGTTGCTCTACCAACTGAGCTATTGAGGAATTGTTCTTTATGTAGTTGCCTTTAATAATGAAAAGCGACTATTTTTATTCACTACTATCAATTAATTGAAGTAGTCATTCAAATAAAAAAAAGCCTGCAAATAATTGCAGGCTTATCTTATATGGCTCCTCAACCTGGACTTGAACCAGGGACAAACGGATTAACAGTCCGTTGCTCTACCAACTGAGCTATTGAGGAATTGTTCTTTTCTAAAGCCGCTTTAAAATTCAAAGCCACTCATCTTAATTTGGCTCCTCAACCTGGACTTGAACCAGGGACAAACGGATTAACAGTCCGTTGCTCTACCAACTGAGCTATTGAGGAATTGTTTTGTTTGCCAAGGGTCTTGGCTAACGGGGCGAGATATTAAATGTCCGTGGCGGAACTGTCAACACAAAATGTAGAAATAAATCATTATTTTGTTTGTTTGCTTATTTTGTCGACACTCAGTCTGCTTTATCTTCAAGTTCAGTGCTTTTTTTACACTTGGGCTATATAAGTTACTATTACACAAAGTTATCCACTGAATCTGTGGATAACTTTGTGAGTTAAAGTGTAAAAAAGCGTAACTTGGGTGAAGAATGCACGTTACAGCTAAATGGCTATATAAAGATGATTTATCTTTTTATATTTATAACAGTGACTTAGTTAGTTTTGTTGTCTACTTTACTATCTTAGTGTGATTTTTGTTCAACGTCAGTTTTTATACCCATTTGCAGTGAGTTATACAAAAGTAAAGATATTTCAACGTTATTATTTATTTCTTTTTAACATTAAATTTATATAAAAAATTAAAATGAAGTTGAAATAAAATATATACATAGCGAGTCTTATCACTATCTTTTACAATACTTTGCTATTCTCCTGCAAAGACAAGCAAAAGCTACCTTTAAATGACCGAAATAAATAAAAAGAAAAAAATCAATTTACTCGAAGACCCTGTTGCAGAAACCATTAAACGTATGACTATACCTATGATATACGGTATGGTTTTGTTAATGACTTTTAACTTGGTCGATACTTTTTTCGTTGGTTTACTCGGTACACAACCTCTCGCAGCAATCAGCTTTACCTTTCCTATTACCTTTACCGTGATCAGTTTAACCATAGGTTTGGGTATTGGCACATCAGCTGTTATTGCCAAAGCCTTAGGTAAAGGTAATGATGATTCTGCAAAAAACTCAGGCACAGCAGCGATATATTTAGCGGCAATAATTGTCGGTATTATATCTTGTGTTGGTTATTATTTTATTGATGAAACCTTTTTATTACTGGGAGCGAGTGAAAGTTTATTACCGCTTATTCATCAATACATGGATATCTGGTTTATTGGCAGTATTTGTTTAATTGGACCTATGATAGGTAACGCTATTTTAAGAGCATCCGGTGATACCAAAACGCCAAGCATAATTATGGGCAGTGCCGGTTTAATTAATGCGATATTAGATCCTATTTTTATTTTTGGATTAGGTCCTATACCGGCCATGGGAATACAAGGTGCGGCTATTGCGACGCTAATCTCTTGGGTTTTTGGACTCTTATTGGTTTTATATATTGTTGGTATCAAGCGACAATTAATTCACACTACGCTGTTACCTTTGAAAACATTTATTGCGTCGAGTCGAGGTATTTTACATATCGGTTTACCAGCAGCGGGGGCTAATATGCTTACGCCAATAGCCGCTGCTATTTTAACCGCTATTGTAGCAAATTATGGTGAGTCGGCTGTTGCAGCCTTTGGTGTTGGCTCTCGTATTGAATCTATAGCTTGTTTAGTTGTGCTGGCTATGTCGATGACTTTACCTCCTTTTATTAGCCAAAATTTTGGTGCTGGTAATATGCATAGGGTTGAGACAAGCTATAAAGCATCAACAAAGTTTATCATGGTATTACAATTACTTATTTATTTGCTACTGGTGTTAATTGCGCCATTTATCGCCGATGTTTTCTCTAAAGAACAAGCGGTAGCAGATATTATTGTACTTTTTATTTGGATACTTCCCTTAGGTTATGGTTTTCAAGGCGTCATTATTTTAACTAATTCTTCTTTTAATGCACTTCATAAGCCGTTAGTGGCATTAGTGCTTAGCGCTATTCGACTTTTTGTCTGTTATGTTCCTTTAGCCTATTTAGGCAGTGTTTATTATGGTCTTGAAGGGTTTTTCATTGGTGGAGTCTTTGGCAATTTTATTATGGCGATGATCTCATACCGTTTATTTGATAAACAATTTCCGCATGAACTTACCCAAGCAAAGGATTTTTCTTAATGAAATCAATGGATTTAAAGTCAGATTACACCCCTAATGGTGACCAACCAGCAGCGATTAAACAGTTAGTTGATGGTATTGAAGATGGCTTAGCGCATCAAACGCTATTAGGCGTTACTGGCTCAGGAAAAACCTTTACTATTGCCAATGTTGTTGCGACCTTAAATCGTCCGACAATGATGATTGCCCCCAATAAAACCCTTGCTGCACAACTTTATAGTGAGATGAAAGAGTTCTTTCCAAATAATGCGGTCGAATACTTTGTTTCTTATTATGATTATTATCAACCAGAAGCTTACGTGCCAACAACAGATACTTTTATAGAGAAGGACGCCTCTGTAAACGAACATATCGAACAAATGCGCTTGTCGGCTACTAAGGCCTTGCTAGAGCGTAGAGATGTTATCATTATCGCTTCAGTGTCTGCTATTTATGGTTTGGGTGACCCCGACTCGTATTTAAAGATGATGCTACACATTAGTGTTGGCGATATTATCAACCAGCGCGATATTTTACGACGCTTAGCTGAATTACAGTACAAGCGTAACGATGTCGCTTTTCAACGAGCAACTTATCGGGTGCGCGGTGATGTTATTGACATATTTCCTGCTGAATCAGATCGTTTGGCGTTACGTGTTGAATTGTTCGACGAAGAAATAGAACGTTTGTCGATGTTCGATCCGCTGACTGGACAAGTTGACCGCACGCTAGATCGAGTAACCGTATACCCTAAAACACATTACGCGACCCCAAGAGATAAAATTTTATCAGCAATAGATAAAATTAAAATCGAGTTAAAAGAGCGAGCAACTTTTTTAAAGGATAATAACCGCTTAATTGAAGAGCAACGCATCGTGCAACGTACTCAATTCGATATTGAAATGATGACAGAGCTGGGTTATTGCTCGGGTATTGAAAATTATTCTCGTTACTTATCAGGGCGTGGGGAAGGGGAAGCACCACCGACTTTATTTGATTATTTACCTGACGATGGTTTATTAATTATTGATGAATCGCATGTAACCGTGCCGCAAATAGGTGCTATGTATAAAGGCGATCGTTCTCGTAAAGAAAACCTAGTGAACTATGGCTTTCGTTTGCCATCTGCATTGGATAACCGTCCAATGAAGTTTGATGAGTTTGAAGCGTTAGCGCCACAAACTATTTATGTTTCAGCGACACCGAGTAATTACGAGATTGAAAAGTCAGGTAATGAAATTGCTCAGCAATTAGTTCGTCCAACAGGATTACTTGATCCTATCATCGAAGTTCGTCCAGTCGAAACACAAGTTGATGACTTATTATCAGAAATTCGAAAACGTGTCGTGATACAAGAGCGTGTTTTAGCGACAACGCTAACCAAGCGAATGGCAGAAGATCTTACTGATTACTTAGATGAACATAATGTAAAAGCCCGTTATTTACATTCTGACATTGATACCGTCGAGCGTGTTGAAATTATTCGTGACTTTCGTTTAGGTAAGTTTGATGTGCTCGTTGGTATTAACTTATTACGTGAAGGTTTAGATATGCCAGAAGTCTCCTTAGTGGCGATTTTAGATGCAGATAAAGAGGGATTTTTACGCTCAGAGCGTTCACTTATTCAAACGATTGGACGTGCTGCCCGTAATATTAATGGTCGGGCTATTTTATATGCGGCGAAGATCACTGGCTCTATGAAAAAAGCGATTGATGAAACTGAACGAAGACGTGAGATGCAACATCAATACAACCTTGATAATAACATTACGCCTCGGGGAGTCATTAGCAAAATTAGTGATGCACTTCATAATGGTACGGTATCTTCAAGTAACACCTTATTAAATGTAGCTGAGCAAGCTTCAGATTATAAAATATTATCAATTAAAGATATTGATAAAAAAATTAAGCAGCTTGAAAGTGAAATGCTTAACCATGCTCAA
Source organism: Colwellia sp. BRX10-1 (assembly GCF_014077545.1). NCBI lineage: Bacteria > Pseudomonadati > Pseudomonadota > Gammaproteobacteria > Alteromonadales > Colwelliaceae > Colwellia > Colwellia sp. BRX10-1. Next base: position 1,213 of record NZ_JACGWC010000015.1, on the reverse strand, counting down.
AATCTAGAGTTTGAACAAGCTGCTAATTTACGTGATGAAGTGGCAAAATTAAGAGAACAGCAGCTATCTCGTTAAATAGATTTGTCATCACTTAAGCTCAAACATCATATATTGGCTGATGATGTTTGAGACGGACTCACAATTGCAATATGGCAAGTGGCTAATGTCATTGATTATTTTATCTTGAATATCTAAAGGAAACAGCATTAGCTGTTCAAGATAAAGATGTGCTTGAACTTCGTTATTATTATTAACGAAGTCCACCAGTCGACTTGCATGATTCTTCCAAATAACACTCATATACATTACCTCTGAAACTTAAATAACTTTATGCTCCTTTATTCATAAGCCAATCTAACGGTGATTAATGGTATGAGACGATGATCTTACCCCATTAAGCTCAGTTTAAGTTTAGAGTATCTCAGCGGAAGGGTTATATGTTTTAGGAATTAAAACCCTTTGTTTGCAACCTTGTTTTATAAGTAAGAGGGACTTTAGCGCTAACTATGTGATGTTTGATGATATTTAAAATTTTATGATCGCTGTAGACATCTCCATTAAGGTCAATTTAAATTTCCCTTAGGCGTTTTTTATCTCAACAAACGACCCTTTACCGCTTTGTAAAGGGTGTTTTACTCTATCGTAGACAATAAAAAACCAGTCTAGTGACTGGTTTTTTTAATTTTACCTAGTGGTAAATATATACGCTATATAGGCCTATGGTTTAGTTGGACCTGCACCACTACGACTTACTGCGTTAGATACTCTTGCCATTTTACCCGATGAAGCATGCTTGACACGATCTTCACTAGCAATGAAGTCCGTAGGAACTTCATTCATGGTGGTAATTGATTCTGTTTTAGTCATTGGCGCAGATGATTTACCTGGCTTACTACCTTTACTAGAAACTTTCCCTGCCTTTGAGCTCACTTTAGGGCTTGGTTTTCTTGAAATAACGCGCTTTGGCTTTTCAACTGCAGTTTCAACTTCTTGCTCTGCAACTTGAGGTTCATCAAAAGGTAAATCTTGTTGAACTTCTGCTTTGCTTGTTTCAACCACTGTTGTCTCAACCACTGTTGTCTCAACCGTAGTTGTTGCTACAACAGTAGTTTCAACTGCTGGCTTTTCAGCTACCGGTGTATCAACCGTGGTCGTTTCAACGATCGTTGTTTCAACTAACGGTGTGGTAACAACCGTGGTTTCAACAACAGGT
>NZ_JACGWC010000003.1:0-283225 GCF_014077545.1 Colwellia sp. BRX10-1 | reverse complement strand
ATGTGAGAAGTATTGATTGTAATACCACGCTCACGCTCTTCAGGAGCATTATCGATTTGTGCGAAATCTTTAACTTCACCACCGTGTACTTTAGTTAATACTGCAGAGATAGCAGCTGTTAAAGTTGTTTTACCGTGATCGACGTGACCGATAGTACCAACGTTAACATGCGGTTTTAAACGTTCAAATTTTGCTTTAGCCATTTTTCAATTACCTTAAAGTTTATTAAAAGCGCAGCCAAGATGACCGAGCTAGACTTTCACTAACTATAAGTGAGTGTCTTACGAGATTCCAAGAGATTCTGTTATTGCCGCAACTACATTCTTAGGAGCTTCACTGTATTGTAAAAATTCCATCGAATAAGAGGCGCGGCCCTGTGTTGCACTGCGTAATGCAGTAGCATAACCAAACATTTCAGACAGTGGTACTATTGCATTCACTATCTTAGAGCCAGCAGGACCTTCGTCCATGCCATCGATCATACCGCGACGACGATTTAAATCGCCAACGACATCACCCATGTTTTCTTCTGGCGTAGTTACTTCTACTTTCATCATAGGTTCTAGAAGTGTCGGCGTAGCTTTTAACGCCCCTTCTCTAAAGCCCATTGAAGCAGCAACTTTAAACGCCATTTCATTAGAGTCAACGTCATGAAAAGAACCGTCATAAAGTGTTACTTTAACATCAAGCATTGGATAACCGGCTAATACACCACTATCCATTTGCTCAAAACAGCCTTTTTCAATGGCAGGTATATATTCTTTAGGAACAGTACCGCCAACAATTTCGTTAACAAATTCGAAACCACCACCTTCTGGTAAGGGTTCCATTTTCAACCAAACGTGACCAAATTGGCCTTTACCACCTGATTGTCGAATAAATTTACCTTCTACTTCAACCGTAGAACGAATAGTTTCACGATAAGCAACTTGTGGCTTACCGACATTACATTCAACGCCAAACTCTCGTTTCATGCGCTCGACGATAATGTCTAAGTGTAGCTCACCCATACCGGAAATGATCGTTTGACCCGTTTCATCATCAGTAGCGACCTTAAACGAAGGATCTTCAGCTGATAATTTACTTAAGGCTAGGGCTAACTTGTCTTGAGAAGCAATGGTTTTTGGCTCAACGGCTATTGAAATTACCGGATCTGGAAATTCCATTTTCTCAAGTGTTATTACGTGATTGGCATCACACAGTGTTTCACCCGTAGTCACATCTTTTAAACCGATGGCTGCAGCGATATCACCAGCACGAACTTCTTTAATTTCTTGACGGTCATTGGCATGCATTTGCACTAGACGACCGAGACGTTCTTTCTTGCCTTTAATTGGATTAAAGACACTATCGCCTGTTTTAACTACTCCGGAATAGACGCGGAAGAAGGTTAACGTACCAACAAAAGGGTCAGTGGCAATTTTAAAGGCTAACGCGGAAAATGGCGCACTATCATCTGCGGCACGCGTTGCCGGTGTTTCATTCTTGTCATCACTAATACCCGTAATAGCAGCAACTTCCGTTGGTGAGGGTAAATAGTCAATAACGGCATCTAAAACAGCTTGTACGCCTTTATTTTTAAAAGCAGAGCCACAAGTACAAAGAATGATTTCATTATTAAGGGTACGTTGTCGAAGTGCTGACTTGATTTCATCTTCTGTCAAATCGCCATCTTCAAGGTATTTTTCCATTAACTCGTCTGACACTTCAGCCGCTTCCGATATCATATTCTCACGCCATTCATCGGCAAGGTCTTGCATATCGGTAGGTATTGCTGAATAAGTAAAAGTCATGCCGTGATCGTCTTCACTCCAGTTGATCACTTTCATTTTAACAAGGTCTATAACACCTTTAAAATCTTCTTCTGAACCAATAGGTAACTGAATAGGAACTGCATTTGCTTTTAGACGTGCTTTTAGCTGACCAACAACAGAAAGAAAGTCTGCGCCAGTGCGGTCCATTTTGTTAACAAAAACAATGCGTGGAACGGCATACTTTTCCATTTGACGCCAAACAGTTTCTGTTTGCGGTTGAACACCTGAAGAGGCACATAAAACTAATACAGCACCATCGAGGACACGCAAAGAGCGCTCAACTTCAATGGTAAAATCAACGTGACCAGGAGTATCGATAATATTAATACGGTGGTCAACAAATTGGCCGTCCATGCCTTTCCAGAAACAAGTTGTCGCAGCTGAGGTAATGGTAATACCACGCTCTTGCTCTTGTTCCATCCAGTCCATGGTTGCAGCACCATCGTGCACTTCACCAATTCTGTGAGAAAGACCCGTGTAAAACAAAACACGTTCTGTGGTTGTCGTTTTGCCAGCATCTACGTGCGCACAGATACCAATGTTACGGTAGCGCTCAATAGGGGTGATACGTGCCAAAATGAAATCCTCTAATTCTTAGTCACTAATAATTAGTACTATTAAATAAATATTCGCGTAAGCGGTGAGTATTTGTTTAATACTACTGTTTAATACTTTTTGAACTGCGCAAAGCATCAGTCCGTAAAAGTTAGTATGGCTAGCAAGAGAAACTCTTGCTAGCCATGTATTTACCCTAAGCATATGCAAAGGGTAAATCATACATCCATTCAAAACTGCTAGCTTACCAGCGGTAGTGAGCGAACGCTTTGTTAGCATCAGCCATACGGTGAACGTCTTCACGTTTCTTAACCGCTGAACCTTTGCTGTCAGACGCATCTAACATTTCGTTAGCTAGGCGCTGAGCCATTGATTTTTCACCACGTTTACGAGCTGCTTCAACTAACCAACGCATGGCTAGAGCATTACGACGAACTGGACGAACTTCAACTGGTACTTGATAAGTAGAACCACCAACACGACGAGATTTAACTTCGACAGATGGGCGGATATTATCTAAAGCAGTTTCGAAAAGCTCTAAGTGAGTTTTCTCGCTGTTTTTTTCAGTTAAAATGTCTAATGCACCGTAAACAATTTTTTCTGCAGTAGATTTTTTACCATCAACCATAAGGATGTTGATGAATTTTGCTAAAAGTTCGTTATGGAACTTAGGATCTGGCAATATTTTACGTTGCCCTACGACGCGTCTTCTTGGCATCTTAATTCTCCGTAGTATTCAGGATTAATCCAAAATATATAAATTTAAAAATTTCTTATTTGGCCTTACTTAACGTTTTTTTCTCTTCCTATCTATAAGGAGTTAGAGAGGAAAACTTAAGATTTAGGTCGTTTAGCACCGTATTTAGAACGGCCTTGTCTTCTGTCGCTTACACCTGAACAATCAAGCGCGCCACGAACGGTGTGATAACGCACACCCGGTAAATCTTTTACACGGCCACCGCGTATTAAAATAACGCTATGCTCTTGTAAATTATGTCCTTCACCACCGATGTATGAAGTTACTTCGAAGCCGTTAGTTAAACGAACACGAGCAACTTTACGAAGTGCTGAGTTAGGTTTTTTCGGTGTAGTTGTATACACACGAGTACATACGCCACGACGTTGTGGACAAGCTTGTAACGCTGGAACGTTACTTTTAGTTACTTGTCTTACACGTGGTTTACGTACTAATTGGTTAATAGTTGCCATTAAATAGCTCCCGATTAGTTAAACTTGTGTAAATTCCAATCAATGAGAAATTTACACCCTTATAAACGTGAAAATCCGCGACCTTAAATGCTATACATAAACAGTACAGGATATAGGGTCGCGGAATTCTATAGGTCAAGCTATGGCCTGTCAAGTAGCACAGGCCATTAACGCTATATTTTTTACTTAATCACTAGCATTTAGTGCGTCAGTTAATGCTTGTGCTGCATCGTCAGCTGAAACAGCGACTTCTTCAACAGCAGGCATTTTTGCTTGTAGTTTACGTTTAGCACGTTCCTGATGGTACGAATAACCTGTACCCGCTGGGATCAAACGACCAACGATAACGTTTTCTTTCAAGCCACGTAACTTATCTTTCTTACCTGCAACAGCAGCTTCAGTAAGTACACGTGTTGTTTCTTGGAAAGATGCCGCTGAAATAAACGATTCAGTTGCTAATGATGCTTTAGTAATACCCATCATTTGCATTTCGTATTCAGCAGGTTGCTTACCAGCAGATTCAAGCTCGCGGTTTGAAATATTAACACGCGCTACTTCTACTTGTTCGCCTTTCAAGAAATCACTATCACCCGCGTCTAAGATTTCACACTTGCGAATCATTTGACGGACGATAACTTCGATGTGCTTGTCGTTAATTTTTACACCTTGTAAACGATATACTTCTTGTACTTCGTTAACAATGTAATTAGCAACAGGTGCAACACCACGTAAACGCAAGATATCATGCGGAGACTCAGGACCATCGGCAATAACTTCACCTTTGATTACTGGCTCACCCTCATAGATATTCAAAAGACGCGTTTTAGGGATCATCTCTTCGTATACTTCACCGCTAGGTTGAGTGATTAATAAGCGCACTTTACCTTTGGTTTCTTTACCGAAAGCAACAACACCTGTTTTCTCAGCAAGAATTGCAGGAAGTTTAGGCTTACGTGCTTCAAATAAATCAGCAACACGTGGAAGACCACCGGTTATATCACGAGTTTTAGAACTTGCTTGTGGTATACGAGCAAGTGCATCACCAATGTTTACATCCGCGCCATCTTCTAAGTTAACAATCGCATTACCCGGTAAGTAGTAAAGTGCTGGGATTTCAGTCCCGGCAATCATAACTTCTTCACCGTTAGCATCAACAAGTTTCAATGCTGGGCGCATTTCTTTACCCGTTGCATTACGTTGACCTGCGTCAGTAACAATAATACTTGAAAGACCAGTCAGATCATCAGTTTGACGAACCATAGTCACGCCATCAGAAAGATCAACGAACTGAACTTTACCTGCTACTTCCGTAATAATAGGGTGAGTATGCGGGTCCCAGTTAGCGATGATTTCACCGGCAACAATTGAACCACCATCTTTCTTAGAAAGCACAGTACCGTAAGGCACTTTATAGCGTTCTTTCTCACGACCTAGCTCATCAATTACCGTCATTTCAGATGAACGTGAGGTAATAACAAGATGATCTTCAGAGTTAGTTACAAACTTAGCATTTTGAAGTTTCAAAGTACCTGTGTTTTTAACTTGTACGTTGTTTTCAGCAGAAGCACGCGATGCGGCACCACCGATGTGGAACGTACGCATGGTAAGCTGTGTACCAGGTTCACCGATTGATTGTGCTGCAACAACACCAATAGCTTCACCTTGGTTGATCATATGGCCACGAGCCAAATCACGACCGTAACAATGAGCACAAATACCAAAATCGGTTTTACAGGTAATAATTGAACGTACTTTCATTTGATCAATTGAGTTTTCTTCAATGAAATCACATAAAGCTTCGTCAATTAGGGTGTTACGAGGTAATAAAACTTCGTCAGTACCTGGCTTGATAACATCTTCAGCAACAACACGACCAAGAACACGTTCTCTTAATGGTTCAACAACATCGCCACCTTCGATTAGTGGTGTCATTTGTAGACCGTCGAAAGTACCACAATCATGTTCAGTTACAACCAAATCTTGTGCAACATCAACTAAACGACGAGTTAAGTAACCCGAGTTAGCTGTTTTAAGTGCAGTATCGGCAAGACCTTTACGCGCACCGTGAGTTGAGATGAAGTATTCAGATACGTTCAAACCTTCACGGAAGTTAGCTTTGATTGGCGTTTCGATGATAGAACCATCTGGTTTAGCCATCAAGCCACGCATACCCGCTAACTGACGGATCTGAGCAGCACTACCACGAGCACCCGAGTCAGCCATCATATAGATAGAGTTGAATGAATCTTGTTCTTCTGGCACGCCGTCACGGTTAATAACAGTTTCTTTTGATAAATTGTCCATCATCGCTTTAGAGATTTTCTCGTTGGCAGATGACCAAATATCAATAACTTTGTTATATTTTTCGCCCTGAGTAACTAAACCTTGCTCGAATTGAGTTTGGATTTCAGCAACTTCTTCTTCCGACTCTTCGATAATAGTGTATTTAGCCGCAGGAATAACCATATCATCAATACCAACAGAACAACCCGCGATCATCGCGTAATGGAAACCTGTGTACATGATTTGGTCAGCAAAAATAACCGTTTCTTTCAAACCTAAGTTACGGTAAGCGTGGTTAATTAATTTCGAAATTGGTTTTTTGCCAAGCGGTTGATCGATTAGATCGTAAGGCATACCTTTTGGACAAACCTGCCACATAATGGCTCGACCTACCGTGGTATCACGTAAAGTCGTTTTAGGAACAGTAAAGTTACCTTCTTCGTCTTTAAAGTATTCTGTGATACGAATTTTTACACGGGCGTGAAGTTCTGCAACACCTGTGCGGTAAGCTTTTTCAGCTTCTTTAGTGTCAGCAAAAACCATGCCTTCACCTAAACCATTAACACGGTCACGTGTTAAGTAGTACAAGCCTAAAACAACATCTTGTGATGGTACAATAATCGGCTCACCGTTTGCTGGTGATAACACGTTATTGGTAGACATCATTAAGGTACGAGCTTCCATTTGCGCTTCGATAGTTAACGGTACGTGTACCGCCATTTGGTCACCATCGAAATCGGCGTTGTATGCCGCACAAACTAGAGGATGCAAGTGAATTGCTTTACCTTCAATTAGAACAGGTTCAAACGCTTGGATACCTAGTCTGTGAAGTGTTGGTGCACGGTTAAGCATAACTGGATGTTCACGAATAACTTCGTCAAGTACATCCCAAACTTCAGCGCCTTCACGTTCAACTAATTTTTTAGCCGCTTTAATCGTAGTCGCTAAACCACGAGCTTCTAATTTACCGTAAATAAATGGTTTGAATAATTCAAGTGCCATTTTTTTCGGTAAACCACACTGGTGTAAACGCAGTGTAGGACCAACAGTAATTACAGAACGACCAGAGTAATCAACACGTTTACCCAATAGATTCTGACGGAAACGACCTTGCTTACCTTTAATCATATCGGCAAGAGATTTAAGAGGACGTTTGTTAGAACCGGTAATTGCGCGACCACGACGACCGTTATCAAGAAGTGCATCAACAGATTCTTGTAACATACGTTTTTCGTTACGTACGATAATATCTGGAGCAACTAAGTCAAGAAGACGTTTTAAACGGTTGTTACGGTTAATAACACGACGGTATAAATCGTTCAAATCAGACGTAGCAAAACGGCCACCATCCAAAGGTACTAACGGACGTAAATCCGGCGGTAAAATGGGTAGTACGTTCATAATCATCCACTCAGGCTTATTACCTGAAGCGGCGAATGCTTCCATTAATTTTAAACGCTTAGTGACTTTTTTACGCTTAGTTTCACTACCAATTTCAGGAAGCTCTTCACGCATTTGCGCTACTTCGCCTTCTAAATCGATTTGTTGTAGTAAAGCTAAAACAGCCTCAGCACCCATTAATGCGTCAAATTCATCACCATGCTCTTCTAAAGCATCAAGATATTCTTCTTCAGTTAGAATTTGGCTTTTTTCTAATGTTGTCATACCAGGTTCAGTAACAACATAAGATTCAAAATAAAGAACACGTTCGATATCACGAAGTGTCATATCAAGTAATAAACCAATACGCGAAGGTAATGATTTTAAGAACCAGATATGTGCAACTGGGCTTGCTAATTCGATATGACCCATACGGTCACGACGAACTTTTGTTAATGTAACTTCAACGCCACATTTTTCACAAATAACACCACGATGCTTTAAACGCTTGTATTTGCCACAAAGACATTCGTAATCTTTTACTGGACCAAAAATACGCGCACAAAATAGACCGTCACGTTCTGGTTTGAACGTACGGTAGTTAATCGTTTCAGGTTTTTTTACTTCACCAAATGACCAAGAACGAATCTGATCTGGTGAGGCTAGTCCGATACGTATACCATCGAACTCTTCTGTTTGATTTTGTTGCTTAAGAAACTTAAGTAAATCTTTCACACTTCTTCTCCTGTCGGAGTTAAACCTTAAAGAGAAAGCAGTTGCCTGCTTTCTCCGTGTACTGACTCATCAATTTGATAGTCAGCATGCAGCTTTGGAAGCTAGTCCTGATCTAATTCGATGTTAATACCTAACGAACGAATTTCTTTCAACAATACGTTGAATGATTCAGGAATGCCTGGCTCCATTCTGTGATCACCGTCTACTAAGTTTTTATACATCTTAGTACGACCGTTAACATCATCAGATTTAACCGTTAACATTTCTTGTAGCGTATAAGCAGCACCGTATGCTTCTAGTGCCCATACTTCCATCTCACCGAAACGTTGACCACCAAATTGCGCTTTACCGCCAAGAGGTTGTTGCGTTACTAATGAGTAAGAGCCAGTAGAACGTGCATGCATTTTGTCATCAACCAAATGGTTAAGTTTTAACATATACATGTAGCCAACCGTTACAGGACGTTCAAATTCACGACCAGTACGACCGTCAGTTAAGATAAACTGACCGCTTTCAGGCATATCAGCAAGTCTAAACATCTCTTTGATTTCTTTCTCTGCTGCACCATCAAATGCTGGAGTAGCAATAGGAAGACCGGCACGTAAGTTATTAGCTAAACGCATCACTTCATCATCAGAGAAGCTCGCGATGTCAACAACTTGACGAGATTCACCAACATTGTAAACTTCTTGAATGAAGTTACGTAGTTTATGAATTTCTTGTTGCGCTTCCAACATACGGTTGATTTTTTCGCCAATACCACGACACGCCATACCTAGATGAGTTTCTAAGATCTGACCAATGTTCATTCGTGATGGTACACCTAACGGGTTAAGTACCACATCAACAGGAACACCATATTGATCGTAAGGCATATCTTCTACTGGAACGACGTTTGAAATAACACCTTTGTTACCATGACGACCGGCCATTTTATCACCCGGTTGGATGTGGCGTTTTATCGCTAAGTAAACTTTGATAATTTTAAGAACACCTGGAGCTAAATCAGCACCTTGGGTGATCTTACGACGTTTAATTTCAAACTTCTTATCGAAATCAGCTTTAATATTGTCGTATTGCTCAGCAATTTGTTCAAGCTCAGATTGTTGACCTTCGTCAGACAAGTTTTGAACTAACCAATTTGCACGAGACATACTATTAATGTCTGATTCGTTTAAGCCAGCAGATAAAAGAAGGTTTTTAGCTCGAGCATAAATACCATCTTCTAAGATGCTAAATTCATCGCCTAAATCTTTCTTAACTTCTTTAAGTTGTAATTCTTCAATTTCAACAGCGCGCTTATCTTTTTCTACACCGTCACGGGTGAAGATTTGAACGTCGATGATAGTACCTTTAACTGAATTAGGTACACGTAAAGAGCTGTCTTTAACGTCAGCTGCTTTTTCACCGAAAATAGCACGTAATAGTTTTTCTTCTGGTGTTAATTGTGTTTCACCTTTAGGAGTAACTTTACCCACTAAGATGTCGCCACCATTAACTTCAGCACCGATGTAAACAACACCCGCTTCATCTAATTTAGATAGAGCTGATTCACCAACATTAGGAATATCAGAAGTAATTTCTTCACTACCTAATTTAGTGTCTCGTGCTATACAGGTTAATTCTTGGATATGAACAGTAGTGAAACGATCTTCTGTAGCAACACGTTCAGATAACAACATTGAATCTTCGAAGTTGTAACCATTCCAAGGCATAAACGCTATACGCATGTTTTGACCTAGGGCTAATTCACCCATGTCCGTTGAAGGACCATCAGCTAAAACATCACCACGTGTAACAGGTTCACCCATACGACACTGTGGACGTTGGTTGATACATGTATTTTGGTTTGAACGCGTATATTTAGTTAAGTTATAAATATCAATACCGGCTTCACCAGCATGCATTTCGTCTTCATTAACTTTAACAACAATACGAGAAGCGTCAACATAGCTGACTACACCACCACGTTTTGCAACAGCAGTTACACCTGAATCAACAGCTACAACTTTTTCCATACCTGTACCGACTAACGGCTTATCAACGATAAGAGTTGGTACGGCTTGACGTTGCATGTTTGAACCCATCAGGGCTCTGTTAGCATCATCGTGCTCAAGGAACGGAATTAAACTTGCTGCAACTGAAATAATCTGCTGTGGCGAAACATCCATGTATTGGACTTGTTCTGCCGAGATTAATGTAAATTCGTTTTTGTGACGACATTGTACTAAGCCGTCTACTAACTTACCTTCACTATCAACCGGAGCTGTAGTTTGGGCAATAACGAAGTTACCTTCTTCAATTGCTGATAAATAATCAATATCATCAGTGACTAAACCATCAACTACTTTACGATATGGAGTTTCTAAGAAACCGTAATCGTTTGTACGTGCATAACACGACAATGAGTTAATCAAACCAATGTTTGGACCTTCCGGCGTTTCGATAGGACATACACGACCATAATGGGTCGGATGTACATCTCGAACTTCAAAACCAGCACGTTCACGCGTCAAACCACCTGGGCCTAATGCGGAGATACGACGTTTATGCGTCACTTCTGATAACGGGTTGTTTTGATCCATAAACTGTGACAATTGTGAAGAACCGAAAAATTCTTTCACAGCCGCAGAGATAGGCTTAGCGTTGATTAGGTCTTGTGGCATGATAGCGTCTAAGTCACCAAGACTTAAACGTTCACGTACAGCACGTTCAACACGTACTAGACCAACACGGAATTGGTTTTCTGCCATTTCGCCAACAGAGCGAATACGACGGTTACCTAAGTGATCGATATCATCAGTCTCGCCTTTACCGTCACGAATGGCGATTAAGGTTCTCATTACTGAAATAATGTCATCGTTAGATAAAATGCCACTTCCAACATCGTCTGAATTGCCAACACGACGGTTGAACTTCATTCGACCAACGGTTGATAAATCATAGCGTTCTGGAGCAAAAAACAAGTTAGTAAATAACGTTTCTGCTGCATCTTTCGTTGGTGGCTCGCCTGGGCGCATCATGCGGTATATTTCAACTAAAGCTTCTAGCTTGTTTGAAGTACCATCAACACGAATAGTGTCAGACATGTATGAACCAACATCGAATTCATTCATATATAAGGTAGAAAGAACTTTATGGCCAGCTTGGCTTAGCTCTGCTAATAACTCTAATGTTATTTCAGCATTGGCTTCAGCAATAACTTCACCAGTAGACTCATCGATGTAAGCTTTAGATAAAACTTTACCTACGATGTACTCAGCTGGGACTTCTAGCTTTTCAAGATTTTCTTTCGACAATGAACGAATATGACGTGCAGTAATGCGACGACCTTGTTCTACTAATACATCACCATTTTTCAAACAAATGTCAAACGTTGCCGTTTCACCGCGTAAGCGCTCAGGGATTAAATCCATGATCAACTTATCGCCTTTGATTGAAAAGTCAGTGGTGTCATAGAACATGTCTAGAATTTCTTCAGTAGAATACTCTAAGGCACGTAAAATGATTGACGCCGGTAATTTACGACGACGGTCAATACGTACAAATAAATTATCTTTAGGATCAAACTCAAAATCTAACCAAGAACCACGGTAAGGAATAACGCGTGCGTTATATAATACTTTACCAGATGAGTGTGTTTTACCTTTATCATGATCGAAAAACACACCTGGAGAACGATGTAATTGCGAAACAATAACACGCTCAGTACCATTAATAACAAACGTACCGTTGTCTGTCATTAATGGGATTTCACCCATGTATACTTCTTGTTCTTTGATATCTTTAACTGTGCCTGCTGGCGCTTCTTTATCGTAAACTACTAAACGTAATTTAACGCGAAGCGGCGCAGAATAGGTTACACCGCGGATTTGACATTCTTTGACATCAAATAACGGTTCGCCAAGTCTGTAGCTCACATATTGTAACTCTGAGCTACCAGAGTAAGCTTTAATTGGGAAAATAGAATGAAACGCAGCCTCTAGGCCTGTTTCACCTGTTGGATCAATATCAATAAACTTACGGAAAGATTCGAGTTGGATTGATAACAAGAATGGATAATCCATTACTTGTATGCTTTTACCAAAGTCCTTGCGAATACGTTTCTTTTCGGAGTAAGAGTAAACCATGGGGTTCCTCAGCTTGCTGGTTATGGCCGATCTGCCTTTAAAATACCAATTGGACTAGACAACTTCAGTATAGCTTCATACTTTGTGTTAGCTAATCCAATTGGTATCAGACAGGATATTGCAATGATACTTAATACATTTAGTACCAATTATGCACTTTTTGGTTTAAAAAAAACCACTTTCTTTAGCGCAAAAAGGCCGGTGACTTTAAAGTCACCAGCCATTGCCTTTTCAGGCAAATAATCTGTTTAAAAACAGATTATTTGATCTCAACAGAAGCGCCAGCTTCTTCAAGAAGAGTCTTAAGAGCTTCAGCTTCAGCTTTGTCAACGCCTTCTTTAACAACGCCAAGAGCTTCAACTAAGTCTTTAGCTTCTTTAAGGCCTAAACCTGTAGCGCCACGAACTGCTTTGATTACTGCAACTTTCTTCTCACCGAAGCTAGTCATAACAACGTTGAATTCGCTTTGCTCTTCAACAGCTTCAGCTGGTCCAGCAGCGGCAACAGCAGCTGATGCAGATACGCCAAATTTTTCTTCCATTGCTTCGATTAAAGCAACAACGTCCATTACTGACATGTCAGCAACTGCGTTTAGGATATCGTCTTTAGAAATAGACATTTTAAATTTCCTGTTTTTTAATAAACAGCCTTTGGCTGTTTGAAATAACTATAAATACAAAAAGTGCGAATTGTGCTCTGCCTATGTTTAAGTAATAGCAGAGGTAAACAATTATTAAGCGGCTTCTTGTTCTTTCTGATCGCGTACTGCAGCAATCGTGCGGACTAATTTGCCTGCAGATGCTTCTTTCATTGCGCTCATTAAACGTGCAATCGCTTCGTCGTAAGTAGGTAGCTTAGCTAACACATTTACGTCTACTGAATTACCTTCAAATGCAGCTGCTTTTAAATCAAAGGCTTCGTTAGATTTAGCGAAGGCTGTGAATAAACGTGCAGCGGCACCTGGGTGATCAGATGAAAAAGCAATTAATGAAGGTCCTTTGAATACGTCAGAAACACATTCAAATTGAGTACCTTTTACTGCACGACGTGCTAATGTGTTACGGACAACTTTCATCCATACACCACTTTCACGTGCTTGCTTACGCAATGCAGTAATTGCTTCCACTCCAACACCACGGGCATCCGCGATTACAACTGAGTGAGCGCCACTAGCAGCTTCTTGAACTTCAGCAACAATTGCCTTTTTGTCATCAAGATTGATAGCCATTGGCTTTAACTCCTGGTTCACCGGTTAAATAAACCGGTATTTACTATCCCTAGTTTATATTCTTTCAAAGAAAGTAAACTAGGCCGTTACGGCGAGGACCAGAATTAGGAAATACTGGGTAATCACCATCTACGTAGGAAAAATTAAGTCTATTAAAGTAAATAATTACCTCATAAACTCCTACGGTCTTTGACGGGGTTGTTTAAACTTCTAAAAGAATAAAACAACACCTACCAAAATTTTTAAGGGCGAAATTATAGTCTATAATTTAACCCTTGTAAAGTGCAAAAAATGTGACTTTACTTAGAAACTGCTGTCAAACTAGCTTGGTTTACCGATACACCGGCGCCCATAGTAGTTGAGATAGAAAGTTTCTTAATGTACTGACCTTTAGCATTTGCTGGTTTAGCTTTCTTTAAAGCTTCCAATAAAAACTCTAGGTTTTCTTGTAATTTAGCATCGTCGAAATCAGCCTTACCAATAGTAGTATGGATGATACCGTTTTTATCATTGCGGTAACGGATCTGGCCCGATTTTGCATTGTTAATAGCGGTTACAACGTCTGGTGTTACAGTACCAACTTTAGGGTTAGGCATTAAACCACGTGGGCCTAAAATCTGACCAAGTTGACCAACAACACGCATAGCATCTGGAGAAGCGATTACAACATCAAAGTTCATCTCGCCTTTTTTAACTAATTCAGCTAAATCTTCCATACCTACGATGTCAGCACCAGCTTCTTTCGCTTTCTCAGCATTTGCGCCCTGTGTAAATACAGCAACACGAACATCACGGCCAGTACCATTTGGTAATACAGCTGCGCCACGTACGTTTTGGTCTGATTTACGAGCATCGATGCCAAGGTTTACAGCAACATCTACACTTTCACGGAAGTTTGCAGTAGCAAGTTCTTTTAATAAAGAAATGGCTTCAGCAATATCATAATCTTTTAATACGTCTACTTTTTCACGGATTAGACGAGCGCGTTTCGTTAATTTAGTCATTGATTAGTCCTCTACCACTAAACCCATTGAACGAGCAGAACCCGCAATGGTACGCACTGCAGCTTCCATAGAACCAGCAGTTAAGTCAGCTTCTTTTGTCTTAACAATTTCTTCAAGTTGAGCTGTAGTAACAGTACCCACTTTGTCAGTGTTAGGACGGCCAGAACCGCTTTTGATGCCAGCTGCTTTTTTCAATAAGTAAGAAGCAGGTGGTGTTTTTGTTTCAAATGTAAAAGAACGATCGCTGTATACAGTAATAACTACTGGTACTGGAGCGCCTTTTTCTAAAGATTCTGTTTTTGCGTTGAACGCCTTACAAAATTCCATGATATTCACACCGTGTTGACCTAAAGCAGGACCAACTGGCGGTGACGGGTTTGCTGCACCAGCAGCAACTTGTAGCTTGATTAGAGCTTGGACTTTCTTAGCCATTTTTCAATACCTTTAGTTTGGGTGTTAACGCTAAAATTTAATTCAGCTCCCCGTTGTTCGATTATCCTTACTTTTTCCTAAACGACGAAGTCACTTAAAAAAAATAGGCAGCGGATTATATATTAAAAAAGCCCTTTTACACAAGACTTTAATGAAATTCTTATTTATATGGCTTTAGAGGTAGTTGAACGGATGTTATTGATATAACAAAAAAGGCTAGAGATTCACATCTCTAGCCTTTTCGAATTATTATTTATTACTGAGTGGTTAGCCTTTTTCGACTTGTCCGAACTCTAAATCTACTGGTGTTGAACGACCAAAGATTAATACCGATACTTTAATACGGTTTTTATCGTAATCTAATTCTTCAACAACACCGTTAAAGTCAGCAAATGGGCCATCAATAACACGAACCACTTCGCCGGGCTCAAACAATGTTTTAGGACGAGGCTTGTCGGTATCTTCTAGTCTTTGTAAAATACGGTCAGCTTCTTTTTGTGAAATAGGTGCTGGGCGATCACTGGTACCACCGATAAAACCTAAAACACGTGGCACACTTTTAACTAAATGCCAGGCTTCAACATCCATTTCCATTTGTACTAATACATAGCCAGGGAAAAACTTACGTGAACTCTTACGCTTTTGACCAGCACGCATTTCAACGACTTCTTCGGTAGGCACAAGAATTTGACCAAACTTTTCATGCAATCCTTGAATTTCGATATGCTCAACCAATGTTTTTTGCACGCGTCCTTCATAGCCAGAAAAAGCTTGTACAACATACCAACGTAATTTCGGGTTTGTGTTAATTGCTTTTTCTTCGTTTTGTTCATTCTCTTCAGGAGATAAAATTTCTTCAGTCATGATTACACCTTCAAACCTGTAATAAAGCCAACTACCCAAAATAGCGTAGAATCAAGTCCCCACATCACTAAAGACATAATAAAAGTAGCGAACAATACGATACCTGTAGTTTGTATCGCTTCTTGGCGTGTTGGCCAAACAACTTTACGAATTTCAGTACGTGATTCTTTCGCAAATGCAACGGCGTTGTGACCTTTAACAGTTTGCATGGCGATTACACCAGCAATAACGATACCGACAACGGCACCTATCGCACGGTATAAAACGGATTCATCACCGTAAAAATAATTGGCGAAAACGACTCCGGCTAAAAGCAGGATAACGATCATCCATTTTAGCGAATCAAGAGATCCGTTTGGCTGGCTTTCTGTACTTGCATTCATAATATTGACCTGTAAATATTTGCCTATGGCATGTTAACTTCATCACTGAAGTTACTTCAAAAGTATTAAAAAATACTTTATAAAATATGGCAGGGGTAGAGAGATTCGAACTCCCAACCGTCGGTTTTGGAGACCGCTGTTCTACCAATTGGAACTATACCCCTAGTTTACTTTCCATCTAAGATGAAGAGTTACACTTTTCTGGTGAATCTTAGTTTGTTTGGGAATTTAAAGAGACTCAAGAAGTGAGGCGCCATTATACTAATGATATTACTTTTCTCAAGTGATATTTTCTTTTGTCTGCTGTTTGTTGGCTTCAAGGTTCTTTTTCTGATTATCTAGGTGAAGCACTAGTAAATTTCAGCCGATGCACGTTAATATATTACCCATTAATAAGTAGATATAAGGTCTAACAATGAAAGCAAGTGTAAAATGGATGGGTGAAGAATTATTTATGGGTACTTCGCAAAGTGGTCATACGATTGTTTTGGACGCTAACGCCGGTGCATCTGCCCCTAGCCCGCTAGAGAATGTATTGATTTCATTGGGGGCTTGTTCCTCAGTAGATGTTGTCAGTATTCTTGATAAATCTAGGCAAAACGTCAGTGGCTGTAAAGTGGATATTGAAGCTAAGCGTGTAGACTCAGTGCCGAAACTGTTTTCTGATATTCATCTGCACTTTGTGATAACAGGTCAGGAAGTTTCAGCAAAACATGTCGAGCGCGCCGTTAAGCTTTCTGCTGACAAATACTGCTCAGTGGCATTAATGTTAAATAAAACTGTAAAAATCACCCATGACTTTGAAATAGTCGAAGAGTAAATGCACGATGTGCTGTAATTTACGTTACAGCACAATTTACTACAAATCAGTCATCCAATCTAATTGCTTATTGGCGCGGTGCTTTTTCTCCATTAAATCTCTGATCAATGGTGTTAACAGTAATTCCATGGCAAGCCCCATTTTCCCACCCGGCACAACTAAGGTATTGATCCGTGACATAAAGGCACCGTCAATCATCGATAAATAGTAAGGAAAGTCAACCCCGGTAGCTTCGCGAAAGCGTATCACCACAAAACTCTCATCAAGACTTGGTATCGCTTTTGCACTAAAAGGGTTCGAGGTATCTACTGTCGGAACGCGCTGGAAGTTGATATGTGTCTTTGAAAATTGTGGCGTTATGTAAGAGATATAGTCTTCCATACTGCGTACTATGCTTGCTGTTACCGCTTCTCGACTATGTCCACGTTGGTTAGTATCGCGTATTATTTTCTGTATCCACTCTAAGTTAACTATAGGTACCATACCAATTAACAAGTCGACATGTTTTGCTACGTCATTTTTTTCAGTGACCACGCCGCCATGTAACCCTTCATAAAAAAGTAAGTCAGTGCCATCACCGAGTTTTTCCCAGGGTGTAAACGTACCCGGCATTTGGTTATAGGGAACGGCTTCATCAAAAGTGTGTAGGTATCGACGCATTTGGCCTTTACCCGTTTCAGAGTAAGTGCTGAAAAGTTTTTCTAGGGCGTCGAAATCGTTAGCTTCATCACCAAAATAACTAATGTTTCTTCTGTCTTCTCTCGCCTTACGCTTTTCGAGGTCCATTTCTTGTCGAGAGTAGCGATGAAAACTATCTCCTTCAACCGTAGCTGGAGTGATACCCAATGAACGAAATATATGTGCAAACGACTCTATCGTTGTCGATGTACCTGCTCCTGATGATCCGGTTACAGCAATGATAGGATTACGTGATGACATAATTGATTCTCTTAAGAGTGGGGGTAAATGTTATACGGAGAATTTTAAGGTTGGTCAAGTTTACACTAGGGTTGATTATCATTATTTTTAAAAACAAAAACGGAGCCGAAGCTCCGTTTTTAATTTTAAAGCAAATTTAGCTAGGCTAAATTAAGCTTCTGCTGACTCTTCAACTTCTTCTGCAACAACATCTGATGCAGGACGGTCTACTAATTCAACATAAGCCATAGGCGCTTTATCACCAGTACGGAAACCACATTTTAAAATGCGAGTATATCCACCTGGACGTTCTTGGTAACGTGCACCAAGTTCGTTAAATAAAATACCTACTACTTCTTTATCTTGTGTACGAGCAAACGCTAAACGGCGATTTGCAACACTGTCGGTCTTGGCCAATGTAATCAGTGGCTCTACAACGCGACGTAGTTCTTTAGCTTTAGCTACAGTCGTTTTAATAACGCCGTGCTTAACTAGTGAACTTGCCATATTACGGAACATCGCTTGACGATGACTGCTATTACGGTTTAACTGGCGACCGCTTTGACGATGGCGCATAAGTTAATCCTTCTCTCAAACTATTAAAAAACGATAAACGAATTAGTCGTTATCAGCGATGCTTTCAGGCGGCCAATTTTCAAGGCGCATACCTAAAGATAAACCACGAGACGCCAAAACGTCTTTGATTTCTGTTAAAGACTTCTTACCTAAATTAGGTGTTTTAAGAAGCTCAACTTCTGCACGCTGTACTAAATCGCCAATGTATTGAATTGCTTCTGCTTTTAAGCAGTTTGCTGAACGAACTGTTAATTCAAGATCATCAACTGGACGAAGCAAAATAGGGTCAAATAAAGGTTTCTCTTCTTTTGGCTCTACTTCTTTAATATCACGCAATTCTACAAACGCATCTAGCTGTTCAGCTAAAATTGTTGAAGCACGACGAATAGCTTCTTCTGGATCCAATGTACCATTGGTTTCCATATCAAGTACAAGTTTGTCTAAATCAGTACGCTGTTCTACTCGGGCAGAGTCAACATCGTAGGCAATTCTTACAACTGGACTGAACGAAGCATCAACTAACAAACGTCCGATTGCACGATCTTCATCCTCGGCATCGCGTCTAACTGAAGCAGGAACATAACCACGTCCCATTTCAATTTTGATGCGCATGCTGATAGAACCTTCACCTGTTAAATTACAGATTACATGATTAGGATTTGCGATTGTTACATCTCCGTCATGTTGGATATCAGCTGCCGTTACAGGGCCTTCACCGGATTTAGTTAAAGTAATAACAGCTTCGTTTTTACCTTCTAAACTTATAGCTAATCCCTTAAGGTTCAACAATATTTCGATGATGTCTTCTTGCACACCCTCTTTACTACTGTATTCGTGTAGAACGCCGTCAATCTCAACTTCAGTTACAGCACAACCTGGCATTGAAGATAGAAGAATGCGACGTAAAGCATTACCTAAAGTATGACCAAAACCACGCTCTAATGGCTCTAAAGTTACCTTAGCACGAGTCGCGCTAATGGTTTCAATACCAACCAATCGCGGTCTAAGGAATTCGGTTACAGAACCCTGCATATATTTCCTCTCTTAAGTGCTACTTTACTTAGAGTAAAGTTCAACAATTAACTGTTCATTAATTTCGGCAGACAAGTCAGAACGATCAGGAACACGTTTGAAAACGCCTTCAAGTTTCTTGTTATCTACTTCAACCCAGACTGGCTTCTCACGTTGCTCAGCTAATTCTAAAGCAGCGATGATACGCGCTTGAGTTTTAGATTTCTCACGAATAGAAACTGCATCTTCAGCTTTAACATTGAAAGATGGAATATTAACAACTACGCCGTTTACTACGATAGCTTTATGGCTAACTAGTTGACGAGCTTCAGCACGAGTGCTTGCATAGCCCATACGGTATACTACGTTATCAAGACGAATCTCTAAAAGTTGTAACAAGTTTTCACCTGTATTACCTTTCAAACGAGCCGCTTCTTTGTAGTAATTACGGAATTGCTTTTCTAGTACGCCATAAATACGACGAACTTTTTGTTTTTCACGAAGTTGAATACCGTAATCAGACAAACGACCGCGACGTGCGCCGTGCTGACCTGGTATTGTTTCGATTTTACATTTAGTGTCAATTGCTCTAACACCGCTTTTAAGGAACAAATCTGTTCCTTCGCGACGACTAAGCTTTAACTTAGGACCTAAATATCTAGCCATTTTCTTTCTCCAACTATCCTAAAAAAAGTACGATTAAACGCGACGTTTCTTAGGAGGACGACAACCATTATGAGGAATAGGCGTAACGTCAGTAATGTTGGTGATTTTAAAACCAGCAGCATTTAGGGCACGGATTGCAGACTCACGTCCTGGTCCAGGGCCTTTAACGAAAACTTCAATATTCTTCAAACCAAACTCTTTTGCAGCGGCGCCAGCGCGGTCTGCAGCTACCTGAGCAGCAAATGGGGTAGATTTACGTGAACCACGGAAACCTGAACCACCTGCAGTTGCCCAAGATAAAGCATTACCTTGACGATCTGTAAGAGTTACGATTGTGTTGTTGAAAGAGGCGTGGATATGAGCCATGCCATCAGCAACTTGTTTTTTAACGCGTTTACGCGTACGTACAGGTGTTTTAGCCATTGTCTAGTTCCTCTTACTTCTTAATTGGCTTACGAGGACCTTTACGGGTGCGCGCATTAGTTTTAGTGCGTTGACCACGTAATGGAAGACTGCGACGATGGCGTATGCCACGGTAACAACCTAAATCCATAAGACGTTTAATATTCATTGAAACTTCACGGCGTAAATCACCTTCTACGGTGTATTTATCCACTTCAGCACGTAGCAAATCTATTTTTGCTTCGTCTAATTCACTGATCTTCGTTGATTCTGCGATACCTGCTGCTGCACAAATTGCTTTTGCGCGAGTCGCTCCGATACCGAAAATCGCAGTAATGGCGATTACTGCATGCTTACGATCAGGGATGTTAATGCCAGCGATACGGGCCACTAACACATCTCCTATTTAAGGTTAAAATTATCAGGTTGGAAAGCCCGTTAGGATACCCAACCCGTCTTCTTTTCTGCAAATCGAAGCGGCATTATACAGAAATCTCTGCACAATGCTACTTCTAAAAGATATTGCTGTCAGCTTAGATGAAACTAAGCTTAACCTTGTCTTTGTTTGTGCTTTGGTTCTACACAAAGAATGCGTACTACGCCTTTGCGTTTAACCACTTTACAATTACGACAAATCTTTTTTACGGATGCACGTACTTTCATTTTATACTCCGTTTACCTATTGAGTTAAGTCTAACGACCTAACCTTTTAAGTTAGCTTTCTTAAGCACATTGTCATATTGATGAGACATCATATGCGTTTGTACTTGTGCCATAAAGTCCATAATAACCACTACTATAATAAGTAATGATGTACCACCGAAGTAGAACTGAACGTCCCATGCGATGATCATGAACTGAGGTACCAAACAGATAAAGGTAATATACAACGCACCCGCTAAGGTTAAGCGTGTCATCACTTTATCTATATATTTAGACGTTTGCTCACCAGGACGAATCCCAGGAATAAACGCACCTGATTTTTTTAGGTTATCTGCTGTTTCACGCGGATTGAAAACAAGAGCCGTGTAGAAGAAACAGAAAAATATTATCGCTGCGGCAAGTAACATAACGTACAACGGCTGACCTGGAGAAATAGCAATAGATACTTCTTGTAGAAAGTCAGCAACTGCACCTTCACCTTGTCCAAACCAACTCGCTAGAGTGCCGGGGAACAAGATAATACTTGATGCAAAGATAGGTGGTATAACACCAGCCATATTAACTTTAAGCGGTAAATGCGTGCTTTGCGCGGCGAAAACCTTACGGCCTTGCTGACGCTTAGCGTAGTTAACAACAATACGTCGTTGACCACGTTCTACAAATACTACAAAAAAGGTTACAGCGAATACTATGACACACATCAGCAATAATACTAATAAGTGCAATTCACCTTGACGCGCCATCTCTGCTGTTTGTGCAACAGCTGAAGGCATGCCAGCAACAATACCTGCAAATATTAAGATAGATATACCGTTACCAATACCACGTTCAGTAATTTGTTCACCTAACCACATTAAAAACATGGTACCGGTTACTAAACTTACTACAGCGGCAAAGTAGAAACCAAAACCTGCGTCCATTACTAGACCCGGCATCATTCCTGGTAAACTTCTTGCAATTGCAATTGATTGTACTGTCGCTAGAACTAACGTGCCGTAGCGGGTGTATTGACTGATCTTACGACGTCCAGCTTCACCTTCTTTTTTCAGCTCTGCCATTGCGGGATGAACCACAGTAAGCAATTGCATGATAATTGAAGCTGAGATGTACGGCATAATACCAAGTGCCAATACAGAGGCTCGCTCAAGTGCACCACCAGAGAACATGTTAAACATTTCTACGATGGTGCCCTTTTGTTGTTCAAACAACTGAGCTAATACAGCGGCGTCAATACCAGGGATTGGCACAAATGATCCTAAACGGAACACAATTAGTGCGCCGAGAACAAACCATAATCTTTGCTTGAGCTCAGACATTCCGCCTGCGCCTTTACTACCTTTTGAAGGAGCCATTCCTGGTGTAGCCATGCTGTACTATTCCTCGATTTTTCCGCCAGCAGCTTCAATAGCTGCACGTGCGCCTTTAGTAACACCTAAACCACGAACCGTAATTGGACGGTTAATATCACCAGACAACATAATTTTTGCTGTTTTGATGTTACGTGTAATTAGGTTTGCATCTTTAAGAGCAAAGATATCGACAACATCACCTGTGATGTTGTTTAGTTCATGTAAACGTACTTCAGCGCGAACTAAAGATTTACGTGACGTGAAACCAAACTTAGGTAAACGTTGTTTCAATGGCATTTGACCACCTTCGAAACCTGGACGTACACTACCGCCAGAACGAGACTTCTGACCTTTGTGGCCACGTCCGCCTGTTTTACCAATGCCAGAACCAATACCACGCCCACAGCGCTTCTTAGCTTTCTTTGCACCTGGTGCAGGAGATAAAGTATTTAAATGCATAATTAATCCTCCACCTTAACCATATAAGATACTGTGTTAATCATACCGCGTACAGATGGAGTGTCTTCTAACTCTACTGTATGACGGATACGACGTAATCCAAGACCTCTTAATGTAGCTCTATGCTTCGGTAAACGACCGATAGAACTTTTCATTTGAGTTACTTTTACTGTTTTAGCCATGCTCAATTACCCCAGTATGTCTGCAACGGTTTTGCCACGCTTAGCTGCAACACCTGCCGGCGATTTCATATTCGCAAGAGCTGAAACAGTAGCACGAACTACGTTGATCGGGTTAGTAGAACCGTATGCTTTTGACAATACGTTCTGAACACCTGCAACTTCTAGTACTGCACGCATCGCGCCACCGGCGATGATACCTGTACCTTCAGAAGCTGGTTGCATGTAAACTTTAGAACCAGAATGCTTGCCAATAATGACATGCTGAAGAGTAGTACCCTTCAAATCTACGGTTACTATGTTACGGCGTGCTTTTTCCATTGCTTTCTGGATTGCAGCAGGCACTTCACGTGCTTTACCGTATCCAAAACCAACGCGTCCAGCACCATCACCAACTACTGTAAGTGCAGTGAAACTGAATATGCGACCACCTTTAACCACTTTTGAAACGCGGTTAACGGCAATTAGCTTTTCAGCCATATCACTTTGTTGTGAGTTTTCTTGATTATGATTAGCCATTATCAACTCCTAGAACTGCAGACCAGCTTCACGAGCTGCTTCTGCTAACGCTTTTACGCGACCATGATAACGGAAACCAGAGCGATCAAAAGCAATGCTAGTGATCCCTTTAGCTACTGCACGTTCAGCAATTGCTGTACCGACTGCAGTTGCTGCGGCAACGTTACCTGTTTTATCTAACTGAGCACTGATTTCTTTGTCTAAAGTAGACGCAGATGCGATAACTTCAGAACCCGTTGGAGCGATCAATTGCGCGTAAATATGGCGAGGAGTACGAAATACAACTAAACGATTCGCACCCAACTCGCTAATTTTTGCACGAGCGCGTTTAGCGCGGCGCAAACGAGATGTTTTCTTATCCATAGTATTATCCTACTTCTTCTTAGCTTCTTTACGGCGAACATGCTCGTCACTATAACGTATACCTTTACCTTTATAAGGCTCTGGCTTACGGTAAGAACGAATGTCTGCAGCAACTTGACCAACCAACTGTTTATCAGCACCTTTCAGTATGACTTCAGTTTGACTAGGAGTTTCAACAGTAATCCCATCAGGGATTGCGTGGTTAACTGGGTGTGATAAACCTAAAGATAAGTTTAAAGACTTACCATCAGCTTTTGCACGATAACCAACACCGTTTAATAACAATGTTTTTACATAACCTGTACTTACACCTTCAACCATATTCTGGATTAAAGCACGTGTAGTACCGGCTTGAGCCCAAGCGCCTTTAACATCGGCAACGATATTAGTAATGATGCTATTTTCTTCTTGAGAAATAACAACGTCACTATGGATCGTGCGAGATAATTCGCCCATTGGACCTTTAACTATAATGTCTTGACCTGATAACGTAACAGTAACGCCAGCAGGAACAACGACAGGTGCTTTTGCAACACGAGACATATATTTCTCCTTACGCTACGAAACCGATGATTTCACCGCCGATACCCGCAGAGCGAGCAGCGCGATCAGTCATCAGACCTTTAGAAGTAGATACGATCGCAATACCCATACCTGCAAGAACTTTAGGAAGTTCATCACAGCTTTTGTATATACGAAGACCAGGACGTGAAACACGCTTGATCGTTTCAATTACTTCTTTACCTTCAAAATATTTCAAAGTTACAGATAACTCAGGCTTAACTTCGCCTGATACTGAAAACTCTGATACATAACCTTCTTCTTTAAGCAAGTTTGCGATAGCAACTTTTACTTTAGAAGATGGCATTGTAACTGCAACTTTTGCTGCAGATTGACCGTTGCGAATGCGTGTAAACATATCCGCGATAGGATCAGTCATCATAACAATTTACTCCCGTGAATTACCAACTAGCTTTCTTAAGACCTGGAACTTCACCACGCATCATTGCTTCACGCAATTTGATTCGGCTTAAACCGAATTTACGTAAGAAACCATGAGGACGACCAGTAATGTTACAACGGTTACGTTGACGACTACTTGATGAATCACGAGGTAAACTTTGAAGTTTCAATACAGCATCCCAACGATCTTCTTCAGAAGAATTATCGTTAGAGATGATTGCTTTTAATGCACTACGCTTTTCAGCGTACTGTGCTACTAATTTGGTTCTTTTAGCTTCACGAGCTTTCATTGACGTTTTAGCCATAACTCTACACCTTGTTCTTAAACGGGAAGCTAAAGGCAGACAACAATGCGTGTCCTTCTTCATTATTCTTCGCGCTAGTAGTGATAGTAATATCCATCCCACGAATTTTATCGATTTTATCGTAATCGATTTCAGGGAAGATTATTTGCTCACGTACGCCCATGCTGTAGTTACCACGGCCATCGAATGACTTAGGGTTTAAGCCACGGAAATCGCGGATACGAGGAATAGAGATCGAAATTAAACGCTCTAAAAATTCCCACATACGTTCGCCACGTAGAGTTACTTTTGTACCAATAGGATAACCTTCACGAATCTTAAAGCCCGCAACAGATTTGCGTGCTACAGTCGTAACTGGTTTTTGACCTGAGATTGCAGTAAGATCATTTGTGGCATGGTCTAATACTTTTTTATCAGCAATAGCTTCACCAACACCCATGTTAAGGGTGATCTTTTCAATCCGAGGGACTTGCATGACACTTTTGTATTCGAACTTCTTCTGAAGGTCGTTTACAACAGTATCTTTGTAAAAATCATGCAGTTTCGCCATCGTTTACTCCAATAATTAAACTAGTTCGTTGTTAGATTTGAAGAAACGAACTTTTTTGCCGTCTTCAATTCTAAAGCCTACACGATCTGCTTTACCCGTTTTAGGGTTAACAATCGCTACGTTTGAAACTTGTAAAGAAGCTTCTTTTTCAATAATCCCACCAGGCTGCTGTAACTGAGGTACAGGCTTAGTGTGTTTCTTGATCAAGTTTATGCCTTCTACAAATACTTTGCCGTCATCAACAAGAACTTTAGTGACTTTACCAGTCTTACCCTTGTCTTTGCCAGCTAGTACAATAACTTCATCATCACGACGAATCTTAGATGCCATTATCGTGACTCCTTATAGTACTTCAGGTGCAAGTGAAACGATTTTCATGAACTTTTCATTACGAAGTTCACGCGTCACTGGACCGAAAATACGAGTACCAATTGGTTGTAAGTTAGCATTTAACATTACAGCCGCGTTTTCATCAAAACGGATGGTTGAACCATCTGAACGACGAACACCTTTCTTAGTGCGCACAACTACCGCAGTCAGAACATCACCTTTTTTAACTTTGCCGCGAGGATTTGATTCCTTCACTGCAATTTTAATGATATCACCGATACGCGCGTAGCGACGGTGCGAACCACCAAGAACCTTTATACACTGTACACGTCGAGCGCCGCTGTTATCAGCTACGTTCAGTTGTGATTGCATTTGGATCATTGAGTTTTACTCCGCTATTTATCTAAACAAACTTAGATATAATTTAAGGCCAGAAATTTGACCCGTCACTGCCTTCTACTGCCCCCATAAAAACGTCAGACGAATTCGGAGGGCGCGAGATTATAACACCACCAAAATGAAAGTGATACCTTATTTAGTTAAAAAATAAACAATTGCTAGGCATTCACCCTAGTAAAATATCCTTTAACACCATTGGCATCTCATCATCAAGCTATTAGTTGTCGGCAATATTTTAAGCAAAAAAAAACCCTATCACACTGTGATAGGGTTTTTATTTAACACGTTCGTTAAAACAAATTTACAAAAAGTAAATTATGCTTTAGTAATTACAGCAACTAAAGTCCAGTTTTTAGACTTTGAAATTGGTGCAACTTCACGAATTGTTACTAAATCACCAGCATTACATTGGTTAGTCTCATCATGCACTTTCAACTTAGTTGAACGTGTAAGGTACTTACCGTAAATAGGGTGCTTAACACGACGTTCAATTAATACAGTGATAGACTTATCCATTTTATCACTGACAACACGACCTTGTAGTGTGCGGATTTTAGCTTCGCTCATTACTTACCTGCCTTTTCAGTTATGATAGTCTTTACACGTGCAATATTGCGACGTACCGTTCTTAGCAAATGAGTTTGTGCTAATTGTCCTGTGCTTGCTTGCATGCGATAGTTAAACTGTTCGCGTAATAATGCAAGCATTTCAGTATTTAGCTCTTCAATGCTTTTATCTTTTAATTCACTAGCTTTCATTACATCACCGTTCTAGTTACGAAAGATGTTTTGAACGGAAGTTTAGCCGCTGCTAAAGCAAATGCTTCGCGTGCGATTTCTTCCGATACACCTTCCATTTCATAAAGAACACGGCCAGGTAGAATTTGGCATACCCAATATTCCACTGAACCTTTACCTTTACCCATACGAACCTCAAGAGGCTTTTTAGTAATTGGCTTATCAGGGAATACACGTATCCAGATTTTACCTTGACGCTTTACGTGACGAGTCATTGCTCGACGTGCCGCTTCAATCTGACGCGCAGTCATACGACCACGTTCCATTGATTTTAAACCGAAAGTACCGAAGCTAACTGAGCTACCGACGTGTGCAAGACCACGGTTGCGCATTTTAAATTGCTTACGGAATTTAGTACGTTTTGGTTGTAACATTACTTAGCTCCTACTTAGGCTTGCGGTTGTTTTTTCTTTTAGGTTTAGCCGCTGGTACTTCTGCCTGTAGAGGCATGTTACCAATGATTTCACCTTTAAAGATCCACACTTTGATACCAATAACACCATAAGTTGTGTTACCGCGTGCAATAGCGTAATCGATGTCAGCACGTAAAGTGTGTAGTGGTACACGACCTTCACGATACCATTCAGCACGTGCAATATCTGCACCGCCTAAACGACCACTTACTTGTACTTTAATACCCTTTGCGCCTAGACGCATAGCATTTTGTACAGCACGTTTCATAGCGCGACGAAACATCACACGACGTTCTAATTGACTAGCAATACTGTCAGCAACAAGCTGCGCATCCATTTCTGGCTTACGTACTTCAGCAATGTTGATTTGAGCAGGAACACCAGCAATTTTAGAAACTGCTAAGCGTAGTTTCTCAACATCTTCGCCTTTCTTACCGATAACAACACCCGGACGAGCCGTATGAATTGTTACGCGGATAGATTTAGCTGGACGCTCAATAACTACTTTTGATAATGATGCACGAACAAGCTTCTCTTTCAAATATTCGCGAACCAAATGGTCACCGCGTAAATTTTCAGCGAAGTCTTTGTTACTTGCAAACCACGTAGACGCGAAAGGTTTCGTGATACCTAAGCGAATACCGTTAGGATGAACTTTTTGACCCATACTAATATACTCCTAAGAATCAGACACGATCACAGTAATGTGACTTGTGCGCTTAATTATACGATCCGCGCGGCCTTTTGCACGAGGACGAATACGTTTCATTGTAGGACCATCGTCAACTGTAATAGTTTTTACGATAAGTTCATCAATGTCTGCACCTTCGTTATGTTCAGCGTTAGCAATTGCAGAGTTAAGTACTTTTTTAACTAATTCAGCAGCTGATTTGTTGCTAAAAGTTAAAATTTCAAGTGCTTTCTCTACATGTAAGCCGCGGATTTGATCCACAACTAAACGTGCTTTCTGAGCAGAACCGCGGGCAAATTTATGTATAGCGATAGCTTCCATTCAATTTCCCCTATTTCTTCGCTTTCTTATCAGCGATATGACCGCGATAAGTACGAGTTGGTGCAAATTCTCCTAATTTGTGACCGATCATTTCATCAGTTACAAATACAGGTACGTGTTGACGGCCATTATGGACAGCTATGGTCAATCCGATCATCGTTGGGATGATCATTGAACGACGGGACCAAGTCTTAATTGGCTTTTTATTCCCGCTTTCCAGAGCTTTCTCTACCTTCGTCAGCAAGTGTAGGTCTATAAATGGACCTTTCTTGAGAGAACGTGGCATGGTGAATCCTCTTTATTTACCCTTCATGTTGAACTTAACTTTACCGAAGTAAACCAAGCTCAAACAATCAGAGTATTAATTAAATGTACTATTTAGTACGACGACGCACGATAAATTTATCAGTACGTTTGTTTGAACGAGTCTTGTAACCCTTAGTTGGTACGCCCCAAGGGGATACCGGGTGACGACCGCCAGACGTTTTACCTTCACCACCACCGTGTGGGTGATCAACTGGGTTCATGGCAACACCACGAACAGTTGGGCGAACACCGCGCCATCTTGAAGCACCAGCTTTACCCAAAGAGCGAAGCATGTGTTCAGAATTGCCGATTTCACCTAAAGTAGCACGACAGTCAGACTCAATTTTACGCATTTCGCCAGAGCGAAGACGTAAAGTGACATATGCACCGTCTTTAGCAACTAGTTGAGCGTAAGTACCAGCAGCACGTGCTATTTGAGCACCTTTACCTGGTTTAAGTTCGATTGCATGCACAACACTACCTAATGGTGTGTTGCGTAAAGCCATAGTATTACCAGCTTTGATTGGAGCATCAACACCTGACTGGACTGTATCTCCAGCGCTTAAGCCTTTAGGGGCTAGGATGTAACGACGTTCACCATCAGCATATAATACTAGTGCAATATTAGCAGAACGGTTTGGATCATATTCCAAACGTTCAACTTTTGCAGGGATACCATCTTTATTACGTTTAAAATCGATCATGCGGTAATGTTGTTTGTGACCACCACCAATATGACGAACCGTAATACGACCGTTATTATTACGACCACCAGACTTAGACTTAGTGTCTAGTAATGGTGCGTAAGGCTTACCTTTATGCAACTCCGTGTTTACCACTTTAACTACGTGGCGACGACCCGGAGAAGTAGGTTTACATTTAACTATAGCCATTTTCGTAAACTCCTATGATTCCGCGCCGACGAAGTCGATGTCGCTGCCTTCAGCAAGAGTAACGTATGCTTTTTTCCAGTCGCTTCTGCGACCAAAACGAGCACCAGTACGTTTCACTTTACCTTTAACATTTAATGTGCGAACACCGTCTACTGAAACTTCAAAAAGTTTCTCAACAGCAGCTTTGATTTCAGCTTTAGTAGCAGTAGTAACAACTTTGAAAACAACAGTGTTGTTTGCTTCAGATGCCATAGTGCTTTTCTCAGAAATGTTCGGTGCTAAAAGCACTTTTAACAAACGTTCTTCGCTTATCATCCTAACATCTCCTCAAGTTGTTTAACTGCAGTAGCAGTCATCAAAACTTTTTCGAAACCAACCAAGCTAACTGGGTCAATACCGTCTACGTCACGAACGTCAACTTTGTACAAGTTGCGTGCTGATAAGAACAAGTTCTCATCAACTTCTGGAGTGATGATTAATACATCTTTTAACTCCAAGCCGTTTAGTTTAGCTACTAATTCTTTAGTTTTTGGTGTTTCAACAGTAAAGTTTTCTACCACTACTAAGCGATCTTGACGAACAAGCTCAGATAGGATGCTTTTAATCGCACCACGGTACATTTTACGGTTTACTTTCTGGCTGTGGTCTTGAGGTTTAGCAGCGAATGTTACACCACCAGAACGCCAAATTGGACCACGGCTAGTACCAGCACGAGCACGGCCAGTACCTTTTTGACGCCAAGGTTTTGCACCACCGCCACTTACTTCTGAACGAGTCTTTTGAGCACGAGTACCTTGACGAGCGCCAGCTGCATATGCAACTACTACCTGATGTACTAATGCTTCGTTAAACTCAAGTCCAAAAGTTGCTTCAGAAACTTCAAGAGCACCTGCAGCGTCTTTTAATGATAATTCCATCACGAATCTCCTGGACTAAGCTTTAACAGCTGGTTTGATGATTACGTTACCGTTGATAGCACCCGGAACCGCACCTTTAATAAGGAGCAAGTTACGTTCTGCGTCAACGCGAACCAATTCAAGGTTTTGTGTAGTACAGCGCACAGAACCCATGTGACCAGACATTTTTTTGCCTTTGAAAACGCGACCTGGTGTTTGACACTGACCTAACGAACCGTTTGAACGGTGAGAGACAGAGTTACCATGAGTAGCATCTTGCATAGTAAAGTTCCAGCGTTTAATACCGCCTTGGAAGCCTTTACCTTTAGATGTACCGGTTACGTCTACTAATTTAGTGTCATTAAAAATTGAAACAGTGATTTCACCGCCCAATTCTAAACCTTCGCCTTCATTTTCGTTTAAGCGGAATTCCCACAGGCCACGGCCTGCTTGAACGCCAGCTTTAGCGAAATGCCCAGCTGCTGGTTTTGTAACACGGCTAGCCTTACGGCTACCTGTTGTAACTTGAAGCGCCGAGTAACCGTCAGTTTCTAAAGTTTTCACTTGAGAAATACGGTTGGCTTCAACTTCTAGAACGGTTACAGGTGTTGAAACGCCATCTTCAGTGAAGATACGAGTCATGCCTACTTTACGTCCAACTAGACCAATAGTCATTGTTAAAACCCCTTAACCCAAGCTGATTTGAACGTCAACGCCAGCTGCTAGATCTAAACGCATTAATGCGTCTACAGTCTTTTCAGTTGGCTCTACGATATCAATCATGCGTTTGTGAGTACGAATTTCATACTGATCACGCGCATCTTTGTTAACGTGTGGAGAAGTCAAGATAGTAAAACGCTCTTTACGTGTAGGAAGTGGAATTGGACCACGAACCTGAGCACCAGTGCGCTTTGCAGTATCTACGATTTCAGCTGTTGATTGATCAATCAAACGATGATCGAACGCTTTCAAACGAATGCGAATTCTTTGATTTGACATTAATCAAATCCCCATTTTTAAAGAACAACAAAATACATCCCATCACCTTTTATATGTAAAAGGGGGGTGTATCGCTAATAACATTCAACTCCCTATCGGAGCTGCTGTAAACCTTAACCGTAAAGGCTAAGGTGAAAATCCGCACAAAGCGTGAGCGATGTGCGGATGCGTATTATACATAACTGATAATATTTATCAAGCCTAAATATTTTTTATCACTAAAGCTCAGGTGCGGTGGCGATCAGACTAAATTGATCCCGACTCACATTGCTCAGTTCTCAACGATTTTTCAATAAGCAAGGGTCTAAGGAGTTCAGTGGTAATAATTTCTGAAACAATATTTTTAGACTGTTCTTCTTCGATCCAAATGGAAATATTATTATCATCATCAAAAGAGCGGTTCAATTTATAACTCAGGCCTGCTTTTAACGTTACGTCAAATTTAACGAAGGCATTCTTTTCACGAATGCTCATGCCATTTTGATAAATTTGCGCTTTTACCCATAATTGGTGATTACCTGCTTGATACTGCTTAGGTAAATTCCATTCAATTGGCCTTTTATATAGACACATAAGATGGATATACTCAAATTGCTTACCCCGTTCTTTTTCAAAGTTAACAAAGCGAAATTTACCTTCATCAACATCGGCTTTGATTTGATAAGCGCTACATCCAGCCAGTATTAATGATAACGCGGTTATAATTGTAAATTTATTCATCAGTTGTCTCCGTTATTGATTGTTAATATAGGTTATCTGCTTTTTAGTACAAACTGCTATCCTTATTATCAGCTTAGTTTGAACTGTTTATCCGATCCAAAGCCTGTTGGGCTTGTGCTACAGAGCTCATATCTACAGACAAGAAGAAAGCAGGAAGATCTTTATCTTGGTAAACCGCAACGAACTCATGCTGTTCATTTTCTCTTAAAATAAGTAATGTATAGACTTCATCCGCTTTTAACTTTGCTATACCGGCTAAAAATTCACTTGGCTTGTTATTAATAAAAATGGTGTTGTTTAAAGCCAATATTTTATCTCCCGCCAACAAACCTGCCCGACTTGCCATGCTATTACTACTGACTTGTTTAACTAACAAAGCATAACCTGCTTGATAATCAGTCATCTTACCAATTAGACCATACTTGTTATCGAGCTTTTTCTCGCGGTAAATATCAACAATACCAGTGTTAATACCACTGACCTGATAATAAGAGGCCACTTCTAACAACAATTGATCTAATTCGTACTGAAGTGAAGGCGTTAAGGTCTGACTATTTATTAAGGACTGCGTTGTTAATGGCGGCGATAAAATTGCCGATAAGACGGTTTCAGCACAATCTATTTCACTTAACGTAGCTGTTGACGTAATTTCATAAATCGACTGTTTAGACTCAGTAGATTCCTGTGCTAGCGTTAATTTATATTGCTTAGCCGGTTCAACATTTAGGGTAACATTTAATAATGGCCGCCCCACCATTGGCTCAATGATATAATCGTCGACTATCGTACCATTGGTTCTGGCTGAATTACGATCAGTAGGATTACCAAACCAACCTTTAATCGAACCTGTTCTTGTACGGATTAAGGTTTTAATACCCGCTTCACCCGTCCGGCTACCGCCCGATATTCTTGGGGCAATATCAAGGGTACTCGCCATTTGACTATTAATGGCACGAGAAGGTCGAGGAGAAAATACCGCTTGAAATCGATGAACGCCTGGCGACAGGCTTAACCTTGTTGGAGCTGAATTTCCATAAAGCTCACTCAGTGACTGACCATTGTGGCTAATTATCTTATAGCCTTTTATCCCCGTGAAGTATCGACTTAACGATGCACATTGCTTATCGTCGACTGAATCTACAATGGCAGTACCATTTATTTTATAGTGGCTTTCAGGCAATATTTTTGGCTGGTAATTACCTTTTAATAGCCGTTCTTTATTATCTCGTCGAACGGTAATCTCTATATCCTCGCCAATAGCTAAACGATTAACATAGTGTTGAAACTTCTGATTGGGTGAAGCTTTTACCGTTAAGTCACTTTTATTGTTTAGATTTACAATCACATCACCACTGGCTAATTTTAAGGTATGGGCGACGGAGAAAGGATGAACGGTTAATACCTTCAGCGTGTCATTGTTGGTATCATTACCTTGGTCAAATGTCAGACCAAAACTCCCCTTTAATCTAAGCGGCACTATATTACTTGTTGCTACTGAACCCTTAATACTTGATGAGTTCTCAAGCGCTAACTTTCCCATTAAATTATATAAGCGTATCTCAAGATCTCCAGGTAAGGAGACCGAATTTATCATCTGGGATGTTAATGGCTGATGCTTAGCTACTAACACGCTGCGAGTGTCTGGATGACAATTTTGCAGATTTTTTTCTACGACGAGTACAGTTCCATCCTCTTCGTTTATCGGTAACAGTTGATAGTTAGCGTCGGCAACCACGGTTATTAATAGCTGGTGGTCAACAGTTTTTTTAATCAATGCCTGCTGTTTATTTACATCAATACCATTGTGGTAACTAAGATAATCGGCTGTCCGCCAAGCCCTTACCTTTAAGCTATGTTGTCCTGGAGCGACAAACACAGTTTGGTAGCTATTATCTAAATAGGCGTTGTTGTCAATCGCACTATTGTTATGTGACAACAGCTGGAAGGTTATCGACTGGTTTTGTTGATTATTAGCAGTCAGCGCTAGCGTTGCACATTCATGCGTTTGTGGCGTTGCGGCGAATAAGGGCTTTGATAAAAGCAGCACTAATAACACACCGCTATACTTATTAGTGAATAAGGCCTTAAATACTAAACTCATCGTTACCTCCTTGTTGATACTCGAGCACTTGTTGCATTAATGTGCTTCTGTGTTTTAATATCGCTACTTTAACTTTCAAAGATGGCTCGTTAAGCAGCTTGGCTTCCACTGCAGAGATTTCTTGCAATAGATAGTATTGATTTACTTGTAGCTGGCTATATTCAGCGAGTTGTAATTCCATGCTTTGGTTAGTTTTTAATGCCATAACTAACTGTTGTTGTAATTGATAGTTATACCAACTCAAACCACCTATAAATAAAAATGACAGCGACGCAGCCATAGCGAGTAACAGTTTTTTCTCTGTAAATATATTTGTAGATTTACTCTGCCCCCTTGTACGATGAGTTGAAGCGGCTAAACGATGATTAATTTTCTGCCAATTGAGTTCATCGGGTGTTTCTAGCGCTATTTCATCTGTCGACTGTTGCAATGCAGTTATTTCTTTACGTACCGAATCAAAGGTTAAATATGAATCAAGCTGATGCGTTTGCTCAGTTAAGTCATCACCATTTTTTTTGCTAATTAACATACTTTTTTACCTCTGCATTCGCCCTCAATTTTTGTAAACACCGACAGACAACTGATTTTGAATAACTTGGTGTTTTTCCAATAACTTCCGCGATTTCGCTATGCTTATATTGCTCTGCTATATATAGCCACATAATCAAACACTCCATTTCGGACAATCGCTCGAACAAGTAAAGTAATAAATTGCGGTTCTCATAGTCGCTTTCCATACTATTTTCTAAAGACACCGCTTCGGATAAATGCTCAATGCCAATCGTTAAGCGTTTAATTTTTTTTAAAAAATTAAAGGTATTATTAAAGGCTATTCTTTTTAGCCAAGCAATAAAAGGCACCTGTTGATGAAAAGAAGCTAAATTGTTAAAGGCATCTACAAAGGTATCTTGTAATAGGTCATTAGCATCATGGCGGTTTTTACAAATCTTAAGAATTGCAGTAAAGATAATAGGAGAGAGTAACCGGTAACATTGTTCTAATGCCACCTCATCACCCTGCTTCATACTTTCCAGTAGCTTGTCATTCCATTTCGTCAAAACTGATCCCTTTTTAGCTGTCTTAATAAGTATAACAATTGGGGCGTGTAAAAGGTCGCAATTATGTTAGTTAAGGTATCATTAAAAACAGCTATCGCACCTTATCAAACAAGCTATTAAAGTCTTGGCCGTCGACAACTCGCTATAATTCGATAATTAATGCCATAAACTCACGATAAAACACCGTCAGATTAGCCCAACTTTTTATCACTGTTATTAATTAATTTTCATTTTTTATTTTTGTTTGAACTTACTAATGGTATACTCGCGCGCAAATTTTCAACAATTCCGCTTTTTTAGTAGCGACTTAAATAGAGTAAAGTAATGGCAGATTTATCTAAATATAGAAATATTGGTATCTTCGCTCACGTTGATGCTGGTAAAACCACAACAACTGAACGTATCCTTAAATTAACCGGTCAGATCCATAAAACTGGTGAAGTACATGATGGTGAATCTACCACTGACTTCATGGAACAAGAAGCTGAGCGCGGTATTACCATACAGTCTGCTGCGGTAAGCTGTTTTTGGAACGATCACCGTTTCAATGTCATCGATACTCCTGGTCACGTTGACTTCACTGTTGAAGTTTACCGTTCACTTAAAGTACTTGATGGTGGTATCGGCGTATTCTGTGGTTCTGGTGGTGTTGAACCACAATCAGAAACTAACTGGCGTTACGCGAACGACTCAAAAGTTGCTCGTATTATCATGATCAACAAACTTGACCGTTTAGGCGCTGATTTCTACCGTGTTTGTAAGCAAGTTAAAAACGTTTTAGGTGCTACGCCACTTATTATGACTTTGCCAATTGGCGAAGAAGATGACTTTGTTGGTGTTGTTGACCTTCTTAGCGAAAAAGCTTACATCTGGGATGACACAGGTCTTCCAGAAAACTATGAAATTACTGATATTCCAGCGGATATGGTAGAAAAAGCTGCTGAGTACCGTATACAGTTAATCGAAACAGCTTTAGAAGTTGATGAAGATATGTTGATGGAGTTCTTAGAAGGGGAAATGGTTCCTACTACAGAACAAATCAAAGCGTGTATCCGTACTGGTACTCGTGATATGACTTTCTTCCCAACTTACGGTGCTTCTGCATTTAAAAACAAAGGTATTCAATTAATTCTTGATGCTGTTGTTGATTACTTGCCTTCACCTACAGATGTTAATCCTCAACCACTTACTGATGAAGAAGGCACGCCTAATGGCGAATTCGCAATTGTTTCTGCAGAAGAAACATTCAAAGCGTTAGCATTCAAAATCACTGATGACCGTTTTGGTACATTAACTTTCGTACGTATCTATTCAGGTACATTGAAGAAAGGCGATACCATTCTTAACGCTGCTACAGGTAAAACTGAGCGTGTTGGACGTATGTGTGAAATGCAAGCTGATGACCGTAACGAACTTACTTCAGCACAAGCTGGTGATATCATCGCGATTGTTGGTATGAAGAGTAATGTTCAGACAGGTCACACATTATGTGATCCTAAGCACCCTATCGTTCTAGAAGCTATGGTATTTCCTAAGCCAGTAATTTCAATCTCTGTAACACCTAAAGATAAAGGTTCAACTGAGAAGATGGGTCTTGCTATCGGTAAAATGGTTGCAGAAGATCCTACTTTTAAAGTTGAAACTGATATCGATTCAGGTGAAACGATTTTATCTGGTATGGGTGAGCTTCACTTAGATATCAAAGTAGATATTCTAAAACGTACTTACGGTGTTGAATTAGAAGTTGGTAAGCCACAAGTTGCGTACCGTGAAACAATCACTACGGCAATTGAAGATTCTTACACACATAAGAAACAATCTGGTGGTTCTGGTCAGTTCGGTAAAATTGATTACCGTATTAAGCCCGGCGAACCTGGTACTGGTTTCGTATTCAGCTCTGTTGTTGTTGGTGGTAATGTTCCTAAGGAATTCTTCCCAGCAATCGAGAAAGGCTTCAAAGGCATGATGGATACTGGTGTTCTTGCTGGCTTCCCTGTACTTGACGTTGAAATTGAATTATACGATGGTGGTTTCCACGCGGTCGATTCATCTGCTGTTGCCTTTGAACTTGCTGCTCGTGGTGCTTTCCGTCAGTCAATTCCAAAAGCTGG
Organism: Colwellia sp. BRX10-1; assembly: GCF_014077545.1. NCBI lineage: Bacteria > Pseudomonadati > Pseudomonadota > Gammaproteobacteria > Alteromonadales > Colwelliaceae > Colwellia > Colwellia sp. BRX10-1. Next base: position 245,430 of record NZ_JACGWC010000003.1, on the reverse strand, counting down.
TGCACAGTTAATCGAACCTATCATGAAAGTTGATGTGTTTACGCCTGATGATCACGTTGGTGATGTTATTGGTGATTTAAACCGTCGTCGTGGCATGATCGCAGGTCAAGACGCAGGTGTTTCTGGTGTTCGTATTAAAGCTGACGTACCTCTTTCAGAAATGTTTGGTTACATCGGAACATTACGTACAATGACATCAGGTCGTGGTCAATTCTCAATGGAATTCTCTCACTACATGCCTTGTCCTAATAACGTAGCAGAAGTTGTTATCGCTGAAGTTAAAGCAGCTAAAGAAGCAAAAGATGCTGCTAGAAAATAGTAAGCATTAAGTAAGAAAACAAAAAAAGGACGCTTAGGCGTCCTTTTTTATTGTCTTAAAAACCAAACGTAATTAACGTTTAGTATAACTAAGCTTTATTTTTTAACATCATTTTCTATGTCTGTTACTGCAATAACGGTTGCCCATGGATCACCCGATTCATCGATTTCTTTTGGTAAAGCTGTTTTCGTCGACGTGGCTACCGCTGCATTAATTTCAACCATTTCCGCTGTGGTTAAATCTCGCCATTGTCCTGGTCGTAAATCACCCAGCTCGACACTCATAATACGCGAACGTTTTAGCTGTAAAACCTCGTAATCTAAATATTCACACATCCGACGAATTTGACGATTTAAGCCTTGCGTTAAGATAATACGAAAAACAAATTTACTTTCTACTTTAACAAGACAGGGTTTAGTGATGGTTCCCAGTATAGGTACACCTTTTGACATCCGTTGGATAAAACGCTCACTGATGGGTTTATCAACCGTGACAATATACTCTTTGTCATGGGCATTTTCAGCGCGCAAAATTTTATTAACGATATCACCATCACTGGTCAAGAAAATTAATCCTTCTGAAGGCTTATCTAAGCGCCCTATCGGAAAGATCCTTTCCTTGTGACCAATAGCGTCAATAATATTACCTCTAACATGTAACTCGGTCGTACAGGTAATACCCACTGGCTTGTTATAAGCAATGTAAACCCGGTCAGATTTATTAGCCGGCATAGCACCAATTTGCTTACCATCAACAAAAACCACATCACCCGCTTGTACCTTAGTACCTAACTCAGGGGTTTTACCATTGATCGTAACTCGACTTTCTTCAATCAACTTATCAGCAGCTCGGCGCGAGCAGTAACCTGATTCACTGATAAATTTATTCAGTCTTTTTTCTTGATCGCTCACGAGATATTCCAAAGTTATGCAAAGTAATAAACGCCATTTTACCTGAACTTTAACAGACAGTGAAAAAGCATTATGGTTATTTAGCCTTATTTGACAGTTTTTGATTAATATTTACTGTAAATATCCCTCTTTGGTAACAACAACAGGGTAAGTCTACTTACTTAACTTGCTAAGTGTTTTCACTATGGCGTTATAAAAGCAAAGACTTTAACGTTATTTAGCTTTGTTCCACAGCTTTTGATTAATATTGACTGTAAATATCCCTCTTTGGTAACAACAACAGGGTAAGTCTATTTAGTTAACTTGCTAAGTGTTTTCATTATGGAGTTATAAAAGCAAAGACTTTAACGTTATTTAGCTTTGTTCAACAGCTTTTGATTAATATTGACTGTAAATATCCCTCTTTGATAACAACAACAGGGTAAGTCTACTTACTTAACTTGCTAAGTGTTTTCACTATGGCGTTATAAAAGCAAAGACTTTAACGTTATTTAGCTTTGTTCCACAGCTTTTGATTAATATTGACTGAAAAGAATTCTCCTGGCTGCCAACAGCGAGGAAGTAGATCTAGTTGTTTACGCTCATGGGAGTTTGACACTAACAACTCTAAGATTTCATGGAGGCGCTCTTTACTGATAGTAGAGAAACTTTTAGCGGTTTCAGTAAAATATAAATTAGCAGATTTCTTAATGACTATCTCTTGTCCATGACTTATGAAGGCTAAGTTGCGTGTTGCCGTTCGGCAAATAGGATAATCAGCATTTGCAGGATAAAGCTGGCTGACGATGGCATATTCATAGCGGTCGTTAATATCTTGCTCATACGGGACATAGGTAACACCATAACCTTGTGGAAAATGGCCAGTAATTTTTGTCAGTGCATTAACCACTGCTTGACAACAAGCTCCCCGCTCCGCGTTTTGATTAAGAACATAATAAACTTTCGGTAATAATTTGTAGTTATAGCTATCTTTTGTCGACAAGATAATAGAACTGTATATTTGTGGTACTTTAAGAAGGTTGCCAATACCCTTCTTTGGGTTGACGGCACTTTTGAGTAAATGCTTAATGAACAATAATTTTTTATGCTCAACGACATTGTGCTCGTCGCGATCTTTTTTTGAATTACCAATATATATACCTGCGCCAATACCATCAATAAGATACTTAACCGTTTCCCGATAATTTATTTGTAAGAGTGCTTTTCGCTCTTCAATAGGTAAGGTTCGATGGGGATCTTTTTGATAATCTGCACCACGCAAAATGGCTAGCGACTCGGGGTGGTTATTACCGATATCTTGTAATAGCGCCGCCATGACCAGTGGAATTTTTACTTTCTCTACAAAGGCTTGATAGGCCTCGGGATTATCTTGAGCCAACGTTTGATATTGCTCTGCGTTGATATCCCCCAAAGCACTCTTGATATAGGGCTCAACAATATGTTGATCCATGCATAGTCGGTCAAGTAAACGCAAACATAACACGCTTTTATAAAGCGGTTTATGTTGCTCGTTGGTTAAAGCAATTTTTCGCCCCTGGGTGGGGCTCACTAATTGTATGGTACCTAAAAGCTGGCTAGATTTACGATTACTGTCTTCAAAGCAATCACCCTCAGACAACTTGATGATCTCTTTACAGAGTTTATAGAGGTGTTGATGACGCTCATTGCGTTCAAAACGTAATTCCTCGTAATAATTGCGTTGTTCACGTTCGAGTCTTACCCGTAAAGTTTTAGCTTTATCCGTGGCTGTTTGCCGACTAACTTTTTCAATATTTTGCTTGAGCTCATCTAACTTATGCTCAATAAAAGATTGTTTTTCATAGTACTCAATCGCACGCTCAAGAACGGAATCATTTAATTGGCTGTGGCCATAAATTCTGCTTAAAAGACTTTTTACTTGGCTGGTAAAATAGCTGTCGCTATAGGTTTTATTTTCCATGTAAATACAACTTGGTGCCTGTGCTAAGTAGCTACTTTTTTTAATTATCTAAATGCTAGTTAATAATGCGATAACAGACAAGTGTTTATTAGTATCGATTGAGAAAAAGCACAACCTACAAGTTGTGCTTTTTCTCATTTAGCGTATTAATGCCTAGTGTAGTAATAATGATGATAGTTAGATTATGCTAATTTAACTTAGACCTTTGATTTTAACTTGGTGTTTTTTACCGGCCAGTTGCTGGCAGATACTCACTAAGTCTGAATGTAGGCCACCCGCGGTAACATCACGACCCGCGCCTGGTCCACGAATAATAAGCGGGTTATCTTGATACCAATGGCTCTTAATTAAAAAGATATTATCACCCGGAGTTAAAGAGGCAAAGGGATCATTCTTAGCAAGCGTCGCAAGATAAACCTTAGCGCTCAATTGGCCTTGTTCGTTGACACAGAATTTTGCAATATAACGAATACAGGCTTGCTGTTTAGATGCGCTAGTGAGTTGTTCAGCAAAGTAACTGTCCAAGTCTGCTGACTTTGCTAAAAATTCCGTCGTTGATAACCCTTGTAAGGATTCTGGCACTAAATTTTCGCATTCAATATCATCAAGTGATAATTCAAAACCTGCCATACGCGCTAAGATCAGTAATTTTCGTTGCACGTCTCGCCCAGACAGATCTTCTCGTGGATCGGGTTCAGTGATCCCTTGTGATAAGGCATCCATTAATAAGGTTGAAAACGGTACACTGGCATCATAGGTTTCAAATAGCCAAGAAAGCGTGCCTGAAAAAATTCCTGATATTTCCGTTATCTTATCGCCACTTTTCAATAAATCGTTAATGGCAAAGTTAACCGGTAAACCGGCGCCAACAGTAGTACTTCCTAACCATAAGCTTTTATTTTCAGCCGCGGTTAATACTAAGTCATTATAGCGAGCGGTACTGGCAGAAGCCGCCCATTTATTGGCACCAATAACATGAATACCTTCTTTAAAGAACTCACTGTATAAATCACTAAAATGTTCGCTAGGGGTGATATCGACAACAATTAATTCGTCGTAAGGATGGTTCGTTAACCACGACATCAATAAGGCATTATCACAAGGCGTAGCATCTCTTTCATAAAGCGACATTGCTTGATTAACATCGATACCATCGGTATTAAGCAATGCTTTTTTAGAAGTGACTAAACCGACTAAATGAACGTTCTCTAACACAGAGACTCGATTGAGTTGCGCGGGTAACAAGTCTAAGAATCGTTGACCTATATTACCAAGCCCTGAAACAACAACACCTATGTGTCGAGCGTCTTTAGTCATATCATAATGAACATTATTAAGTAACTCACCGGTACAACTCTGCTGAAGAATGGCGATAATACTATGCTCACTTAACGAGTTCACCACCTGCAGTACATGAGTATGTTTGAGGGCACGTTTAAAACGCGCTTGGATATTACCTTGATTTACCACACTATGACCAACAATCGCTATAATCGACACCGGTGTGAATGATACTTCGGTATCATGACTCGCCAGCCACTGACTCACTAATTTTTGTTGTGTTTGGTGGATAACCATAAAGCCTTGCTGAATATCACTACATATCGCAGAAAACTCATTACTGGCTTGTTCACCAAACGAACCGGCTAAACTGGTCGATTTTACCAGTAACAGATCGTTAAGCGAGGTAACTGACAATTCCTGTTTAGCAATTTGACCAAATTTTCCTATCTCTGTACCAGAAATTTCAGGATCAAAGCTACTTGCTACATGAAGGTGTGTGCTGTGGTTAGTGAGCGGCTGTAAGGTTTTTGCATGCAGAACCGGGTTACCTAAGCGGCCTAATTCTTTCGCGACACCATTAGGTAAGCGATGTAATTTACGGGCAAGTGGTACAATACGAGGATCGGCACTATAAATGCCATCAACGTCAGTCCATAGGGTAACATTCAGCGCGCCCGACAGTGATGCAATAATTGTTGCTGAATAGTCACTACCATTACGACCTAAAGTACAGGTTTCACCTTGAGAATTTTTAGTGATATAGCCAGTAATAACCGCCAACTTTCCTTTTTGTAAGTTCTGCTGAAAATTTTGACTACTTTGCTGATTGTCGACTGCACAGTCTTTATCATTATTGATAACCAGAAAGTCACGCGCATCAATAGCATAACTTGGACAAACTTTTTCACTTAACACCGCCGATAATAAACGCGCCGACCACAGCTCACCAAATGCCAGCATATCTGCATGGTGTTGGCTTGGCTGATCAGATAACCAAGCCGTTAATTGTGTTATATCATCAGACAAAACCTTGATAAGGTCTGCTGCACTGCTAGGGTTCAATAACTCACCAATTAATGTGCTTTGTGATTTCTCTAGTGTTTCAATAGCCAAAAACAGCTCGTCACTTTTTTCAAGTGCGAGTTTATAAATATTGAATAAGTCATCCGTAGTGTTTCCATTTGCCGAAACAACAACTAAATCATTTAATTGACAGTTTTGACGAATAATATCAACCACACGTTCAATACATTGGGTAGTTGCTAAGCTACTGCCACCAAATTTATGTACATGAATAGCATGCTTCGCCAGTTGATTATTCCCTGATGATAATTGTTCTACTGTATTTGACTGTGTCATTTTCACTCATTAATTCTTCTACTAAAAATAGTCTACAACTTTAAATTTGGCTTGCCGATAAAGCTTGTTCTAAGTCATTAATAATATCACTAACATCTTCAATACCGACAGAAATTCGGATTAAAGATTGAGTAATACCCGCTGCAATTTGTGCTTCAATTTCCATACCTGCATGGGTCATCGTTGATGGATGACTGATTAAACTTTCAACGCCACCTAATGACTGTGCCAAGGTAAAGAGTGATAAGTTGTCAAAGAGTACTTTAACCGCTTCAACACCACCTTTTATTTCGAAACTCATCATAGCGCCAAAATCTTTTTGCTGACGCTTAGCAATTTCGTGTCCCGGGTGATTTTTTAAACCAGGAAAGTATACCGCGTTAATTGCTCGATGATTTTCTAAGTATTTTGCAACAGCATTAGCATTTTCTTGATGCTGTTTCATGCGCAGTGGTAAGGTTTTTAAGCCACGTAATGCCAGATAGCTGTCGAAAGGTGAGCCAGTAATACCAATACAATTTGCCCACCACGCTAGCTCTTCACCCAGTTCTTTTTCTTTTGTTACTAACACCCCACCCACAACATCACTATGACCATTAATATATTTAGTTGTCGAGTGAAAAACAATATCAGCACCTAATAATAGCGGTTGCTGTAACAAGGGAGAAAGAAACGTATTATCTACTGCCACTAAAGCACCAACAGCATGACTGGCTTGAGTAACCTTTTTTATATCAACCAGCCGTAATAATGGGTTACTGGGTGACTCAATCAAAACTAATCTTGGCTTTTGTTCAAGCGCTTGCGCTAACGCTTGATCATCGTTTTGATCAACAACAAGCACATTAAATAAGCCACGTTTTGCTAGGTGGGTAAACAAGCGATAACTTCCACCATAGCAATCATGTGGAATAACAACCGTATCTTTTGTTGTCAGTAACTGACAAATTAAGTGCACCGCTGACATTCCTGTGCTGGTAACAATGCCTACAGCCCCCTGCTCTAAATCAGCGATAGCTTGTGCAAACGTGCTTCGAGTGGGGTTGCCTGTTCTGGAATAATCAAATTGGCGCTTATTGTTGAAGCCTTTTAAAGCATAAGTACTCGATAAATGAATGGCAGGAACAACCGCACCGTGATGTTCATCACTATTAATGCCGGCTCTAACAGCTAATGTTGCTGGTTTTTTGCTTGTCATTTTTTGCTCCAATCGGGCAGTAAAATCAAATAGATGTTTGGACGTCTATAACTCTAAACGCTTTACTTTTGTCGGTCAAGAACTTTAGACTTCTAAACTTCTACACATTCGTTATTGACTCAACGCCAACAACCAGTAAAATCTAACTTATAAAAAGTAATTTAGCTAAACAAAGGTAATTAAATGGCAAAGTGGAATGGCGATTATATAAAACCATACGCCGAACATGGTAAAAAAAGTGAGCAAGTTAAAAAAATCACGGTCTCAATCCCGTTGCGGGTACTGAAAGTGTTAACGGATGAACGTACTCGTCGGCAAGTTAACAACTTACGCCATGCAACTAACAGCGAATTGTTATGTGAAGCTTTTCTGCATGCTTTTACCGGACAGCCTCTTCCTGATGATGGCGATTTAACAAAAGACAATACAGAGATGCTACCTAAAAGTGTGCGCGAAGCGTTAATAGCAAAAGGTATTACCGACTTCAGTCAATTTGAAATTGAAGACGAGTAGCTTAGGGTTTTAATACACTTCCTTAAAAAGACGCTCTGGCGTCTTTTTTTATGCCCATACGGTAAGCATCTACAATAGCCAGTAACCAACAAGTTAATAGTGTATAGGTTAATGTACTCATTAAGATAGGGTCAACAATAATGGGATTTTTTGACATCTCAGCGATCAGTGCTTGGCTATTGAGCGCAACGTCACCTGATTTAACTTTATTAATAAGTGGCTGATATTGCCTCATCACTTCTTCAATATACAAATATACCGTCACAGAAAAACTTAAAATAAATAACGTAGCCCGTCGATAAGCGTGACACATTAGTTGGCCAATACCCGGGTAAACAAGTGCTGAGAGTAAAACGGCTTTCGTTGAAGTTTTCATTGTTATTCGTCCTACTCAATATTGTCATGCTTTGCCATCGGTGACATTGGCTAAATAGATGCTGTTACTAATGATTTATCTGGAACATAAATGACGTAGAAGAGGTAACTGCTCCTGCGTTAACCTACTTCTTAATTCCTACTTTCTGCGTCCATCTAGTCACTGCACCGTGACCTACTATTTGTCATAAATAAAAAAAGGAGAGTCGAGCTCTCCTTTTACAGCGTTATTAATAAATACTACTGATTATTCCATATAGTTTTCAGGTAATTCTAGGGCTGCCACTCCAGACTCAACCGCCGCTTTAGCAACGGCAAGCGCTACTCGACCACACAAACGTGGATCCATCGGCTTAGGAATAATATACTCCTTACCAAAGGTCAAACTTTTCTCACCACTAGCATCTAACACTTCTTGCGAAACAGGTTCCTTTGCTAATTCACGAATTGCATGAACAGCGGCAATTTTCATCTCATCGTTAATCGTTCTAGCGCGAACATCTAAAGCGCCACGAAAAATAAAAGGAAAACATAACACATTATTGACCTGGTTAGGGTAATCAGAGCGACCCGTAGCAATAATAAGATCATCACGAACAGCAAGCGCTAATGAGGGTTTTATTTCAGGATCTGGGTTTGAACAAGCAAAGATAATTGGATTGGGTGCCATTAATTTTACATGCTCAGCAGAAAGTAGATTAGGTCCAGAAACACCAACAAATACATCTGCGCCATCGATAACATCTTCAAGGGTACGTTTATCAGTATTATTAGCAAACATACGCTTATATTCGTTAAGATCATCACGTCGGGTGTGAATGACACCTTTAGTATCAAGCATGTAGATTTTTTCGCGCTGAGCGCCACATTTGATTAATAGTTCCATACAAGCAATCGCTGCTGCGCCTGCGCCAAGACAAATAATGTTGGCATCTTTAATACTTTTACCTTGGATTTCCAAGGCATTGATCATTCCAGCAGCAGTAACAATAGCCGTACCATGTTGGTCATCGTGAAATACCGGTATTTTACAACGTTCAATAAGTGCCTTTTCAATAGCAAAACACTCTGGTGCTTTAATATCTTCTAAGTTAATACCACCAAAACTGTCAGCGATATTGGCGACCGTATTTATAAATTCTTCAACTGTCTTATGTTTAACTTCGATATCAAATGAATTAATACCTGCAAATCGCTTAAATAATAATGCTTTGCCTTCCATTACCGGCTTAGCCGCCATACCACCTAGATTACCTAACCCTAAAATAGCGGTACCATTGGTAATAACAGCGACGGTATTGCCTTTGCCCGTATATTTGTAAACATCATCGGGATTTGCCGCAATTGCGCGAACCGGTTCAGCAACACCTGGGCTATAGGCGAGTGCTAAATCACGGCTAGTTTCAGCGGCCGTGGTTAATTCAACACTTATTTTTCCAGGTGTTGGGAATTGATGGTAATCAAGTGCTTGTTGGCGAAAGTCAGTCATGATTGATCCTATGCGTTAGGTGAATTTATTGTCTTATATATGCCATTTTTCACGTTTTATTTTGTTTATATACAGCATAGTTTTATAGACTCGTTATCAATCAAGATACACCTTTGTCTGTGATCTTTAAAAAGTAACGGGTATATACTATTGTAATCTTACATTTTGTTCCAACGTTATTCTTATATAAAAAAGTGCTAGAAGCTATAACAAACATACCCTTAGCCCTTTTGTATTGCACATCATAAAACTAAATATTCGCTATACAGCTTAATCTATTCACCGTATTTTATGACCACTTTTATAAACTTCTTTGACTTAAAAAATTTAGCCATCGATTTTCCTTTTTTTCAATACACAACAACGAATTTATCGGTGAAGTTATCCAATTAATAATTAATCTTCATCAACGTTGTCACTATCGCTTATAACCTTGATTAATTGCTTTTGAATTTATATTCAATAATGGCTGTTGAAATAATTTATTTTAGGTAAAAAAAAACCACCTCAGGGGTGGTTTTTTTCGTCTTATTTTAGAAAAAAATTATTCGCTGTAATTACTCAGCAAACGGGTTTACTAAAATAATGGTTTCATTACGATCTGGACCTGTTGAAATAATATCAACCGGTACACCTGTTAATTCTTCAATACGCTTAATGTAAGCGATCGCATTAGCAGGTAAAGCGTCACGAGAAGTTGCGCCAACAGTAACTTCAGACCAACCTGGCATTTCTTCATAAACAGGTGTAATTCTGTCATAACCTTCAGCAGCTGTAGGCGGTACAGTAATAATGTCGCCAGCTTCAGTGCGGTAACCTGTACATATTTTAAGGGTTTTTAAACCGTCTAAAACATCAAGTTTAGTTAAACAAAATCCTGTTACGCTGTTAACTTGAATGGCACGGTGCATAGCAACCGCGTCAAACCAACCACATCGACGTTCACGTCCAGTAGTCGCGCCAAATTCATGGCCTACAGTACCTAAATGTTCACCAATTTCGTCATCTAATTCTGTAGGGAAAGGACCAGAGCCAACACGTGTCGTGTATGCTTTAGTAATACCTAGAATATAATCTAAATGACGAGGTCCAAAACCACAACCGGTAGCAACGCCACCTGCAGTAGTGTTTGAAGACGTTACATAAGGATAAGTACCGTGATCAATATCAAGTAAAGTACCTTGAGCACCTTCAAACATAATTGATTCGCCGTTTTTACGGGCTTGATCAAGAATTTCAGCGACATCGGCAACCATTTTAAGGATAACGTCACGAACTGATAAAGCATCAGCAAGCACAGTGTCATAACAAACGGGTGCAACTTTGTAGTAATGCTCTAAAGAGAAATTATGGTAATCAACAATTTCTTTTAATTTAATCGCAAATGACTCAGCACAAACTAAATCGCCAACACGTAAACCACGGCGAGCAACTTTGTCTTCATAAGCTGGACCAATACCACGCCCTGTCGTACCAATAGGCTTATTACCGCGAGCGATTTCTCGCGCAGCATCTAGAGCATTATGATAAGGAAGAATTAACGGACAAGCGTCACTAATAAGTAAACGTTCACGTACAGGAACGCCTTTGGCTTCTAACATTGCGATTTCTGTCATCAAGGCTTTCGGGCATAAAACTACGCCGTTGCCGATTAAACATTTCACATTGTCACGTAATACGCCCGATGGAATTAAATGAAGTACGGTTTTTTCACCGTCTATTACCAAAGTATGACCTGCATTATGGCCTCCTTGATAACGTACGACGTACTTAGCTTTATCTGTGAGTAAATCAACAATCTTACCCTTACCTTCGTCACCCCATTGGGTGCCTAGAACTACGACGTTTTTGCCCATGTTTTCAATTTCGATAAAAAATTAGGCGGGGATTTTATCAAAAATCAAATAGTAGTCCAAGTAATAAATGATGATTTTTAATGCAATTTAAAAATATTCAATTAACTAAAGGGGTTATGAAAAACTTTTATGTCATTCTTTAGTCTAATAACTCAGTAACCATAAAATAAATGTGCCTACGACGAGTAAGCTAATGCCAATATTACGAATAGATAAGCTTGATTGTTGCGCTAACTTTTCCATAGTGTCGCGCCACTTATTTGGAAAAAGTGCAGGAATAAGCCCCTCAATAATCAGTACCAAAGCAAATGCCGTTAATAGTGTCTCTACCATGTTATTACTCCTCAATCACTTCTATAGGTAACTAGCAGATACGAAAAAGCCATGACAAGTCATGGCTTTTTTATCAAAAAAGTAGCTTACTTTTTAATTGTAGCGCCTTCTTTTAAGTAGTTAAAGAAATCACTATCGGGTTTAACCACCAAGATATCACTTTTACTACTAAAACTTTTTTCATATGCTTCAAGGCTACGGTAAAAACTGAAAAACTCAGGATCTTGTCCATATGAATCAGCATAAACTTTAGCCGCTAACGCATCGCCTTCACCACGCATTTCTTGTGCTTCTTTTTGTGCTGTCGCTAACATAACTGTTACTTTAGAATCTATCGTAGCACGGATGATTTCCGCTTGCTCTTGACCTTTAGAACGATGCTCTTTTGCTACAGCTGTTCGCTCTGCTCGCATACGGTCATAGATAGAAGCACTGACTTCAGCGGGTAAGTTAATCGCTTTAATACGTACATCAATAACCTCAATACCTAAGTCTTCACGACTACTTGAGGCACTTGCTAACGCTTTAGCCATAATGCCGTCACGGTCACCTGAAACAATTTCTTTAATGGTGCGCGTACCAAACTCAGTACGTAAACCATTATTTACTTTTTGTTTCAATAACGCACGAGCATTTTCTACTGAGCCAGAAGTACGTAAGTAGAACGTTGAAAAGTCAACAATACGCCACTTAACAAATGAGTCGACCATTAAATCTTTTTTCTCAGATGTTACAAAGCGATCAGGCGCTTCATCAAGCGTTTGAATACGAGCATCAAGTCTGCGAACGTTGTTAATGAAGGGTATTTTAAAGTGTAAACCCGGTTCATAAACAATCATTTCACCTGAATCAGCATCACGTTTAATTTTTGTAAACTGAAAAACGATACCACGTTGTCCTTCAAAAACAATGAAAACAGAAGAGACGGTTAATACTGAGAATAATACAATTAGGGCAATAATAAAGTTTTTCATTGCTTAATTTCTCCCTTCATTAAATCTGTCTGCACGACCTGATAAATCAGGCGCAGTACTTTGGGTATTAATCGATTGCGTCGCTCGAGTTTGACTCTCAGGTAAAGTACGTTGACCAGAAGACTGATTTTGCATCATTTTATCTAATGGTAAATACATCATGTTATTGCCACCTTCAACATCAACCATAACCTTACTGGTATTGGCATAAACATTTTCCATTGTTGATAAATACATACGCTGGCGAGTAACTTCTGGAGCAGCAAGGTATTCTGGAAGTAATTTATTGAATTTAGCAACTTCACCTTCGGCATCTAATACCGTTTGTTGTTTATAAGCGATGGCCTCTTGTTCCATACGTTTCACTCGGCCACGTGCTCTTGGTTCAATACCACGGGCATAGGCTTCGGCTTCACGTAAAAAACGAACTTCATCTTCTTGTGCTGAAATAGCATCGTCAAAAGCATCTTTGACTTCTTCAGGAGGACGAGCATCTTTAAAGTTAACATCGACAACAATTAAACCAAGATTATACGGGGCAATAATGTCATCTAATTCTTTCCAGACATCTTGACGCACTTTTTCACGGCCACTTGTTAAAATATCATCCATTTTAGAGTCACCAATAACGAAGCGTAAAGCACTGTCTAGTGACTGGCTTAAACTGTCGTCAGCATCAGTAACACTGAAAATATAATCACGGGCATCAACAACACGATACTGTATCTGCATTTCAACACGTACCACGTTCTCATCTTTGGTTAGCATAAAACCAGATGCAGGTAAGTCGCGTGTTGTTTGCATATCAACAGGAATAATACGTTCGGCGAATGTCCATTTCCAGCGTAAACCTGGTTCAACTGTGCCATCGTATTGCCCGAAACGTAATACGATACCTTTTTCAGCTTCTTTAATGGTGTAGAAACCACTAAAAGCATAAACAAGAATACCCACGATTAGCGCAATAGCGATACCAACATTTGATGCGCCTTTCTTGCTGCCATCTTTTGATGATTTTCCGCCAAAAATACCGCCAAACTTATTACCAATATCTTTTAGTAAATCGTCTAAATCTGGTGGGCCTTGATTCTTATCATCTTTCTTTTTCCAGGGGTCTTTATCATTATTCCCCGGTTCATTCCACGCCATGGTCTTCTCCACTAACTATAAATTTAAATAAGTGCTAAAACTACTATTTACCCATTACGGTAATATATCAGTCTGTTTACGTTCAATAAAGCCTTCTATATCAGCTTCACTCTGTTTAATTAATCTATCCCACTCTCTTGCAGGTAATTTAATTTTCAATAAACAATTTCCATCTTCGTCATACCGTTCATCAACAATAGAATTTAATTGATAAAACACACCACGTAGTTTACCTTCGCTAGGAGGTAAGCATAAGTTATGCTTGACTATTTTCTTGCCGAGTCGTTCAGCTAGCGCTTGAAAAAGTAATTCAATCCCTATGCCTTTTTGTGCAGATAACCATACTCGTATAGGTAGACCTGTATCGTCTCTGTCAATGCGTGGTTCAATATCTTCCAAAGCATCTATTTTGTTACAAATTAATAATTGCGGAACATCGCCCGCTTCGATCTCTTTTAAAACCGTTTCAACTTGTTCAATATTTTCAGTTCGCCTATCATCTGAAATATCAATGACATGCAATAATAGTTCAGCTTCACGGGTTTCAGTCAATGTTGCTTTAAAAGCGGCGACTAAATCATGAGGTAAATGACGAATAAAGCCAACGGTGTCAGCTAAAATTGCTCGGCCAACATCCTCAATTTCAATTTTTCGTAATGTGGGATCTAAGGTTGCAAATAATTGATCTGCTGCGTAAACGTCTGCCTGAGTAATAATATTAAACAGCGTCGATTTACCTGCGTTGGTATAACCCACTAAAGAAATTGTCGGTATTTCAGCGCGTGTTCTTGCTCTTCTACCTTGCTGGCGTTGCTTTTCCACACGTTCTAAGCGTTTACGAATATTTACCATACGGTCGCGAAGTAAACGACGATCAGTTTCTAACTGAGTTTCACCAGGCCCGCGGAGGCCAATACCACCTTTTTGCCTTTCAAGGTGTGTCCAGCCACGGATCAAACGCGTACTCATATGACGTAATTGCGCAAGTTCTACTTGCATCTTACCTTCATGTGTTCGAGCGCGCTGGGCAAAAATATCTAGGATGAGTGTTGTTCGGTCAACAACGCGGCACTCACACAATGCTTCAATATTTTTTTCTTGTGAAGGAGAAAGTGCATGATTAAAAAGTACCACATTGGCTTGATGTAACTTTACCGCCTCGGCAACTTCTTCAGCTTTACCACTACCAACAAAGAATTTAGTATGAGGTGTAGTACGTTTACCTGTAACAATTGCAAGCGCGTTAACGCCCGCAGAGCTAACAAGCATTTCAAATTCTTGTAAGTCTTCGCGCGCATTTTCATCAGGGAAATCGAGGTGAACAAGAATAGCTTGTTCACCTGCTTGATAACGATCAAACAATTGAGTATTACCTATAAACTAAATAGTTAAACCAAAAGAAACTTTTGGACACGTAATATTTGGTGTACAACCAAACTCAACGAAATCATTAATCTTGCTGTTCCTGACTATAATCACCAGTTTGTGGTGCTGGCATCGTAGAAACTGCCCGTGAAGGAACAACAGTAGAAATGGCGTGTTTATAGACCATTTGACTCACTGTATTTTTAAGTAAAATAACAAATTGATCAAAGGACTCTACTTGTCCTTGTAGTTTAATGCCATTAACTAAATATATTGCTACCGGAATGCGATCACGTCGTAAAGCATTCAAAAATGGGTCTTGTAAAGATTGCCCCTTTGCCATTGTTTGGCCCCTTTTTTGTTATTTTTAATAAATGTATGTAAGAGTTTTTTCTCTAGAAAACTAGTTACTTACTATGCAACTGTTTTTATTATACATCAAGGTTTAAAGTTTGCTTACTGAAGACATAATTAGTTTTAAATTATTTTCGTCTTCCATATGCAACCATTGTAAATTTGGCCAATTTCTCAACCAAGTTAACTGTCGTTTAGCCAGTTGTCGCGTCGCACAAATGCCTTTGAAAACCATTTCATCATGGTCGACTTCACCATCTAAATATTCCCACATCTGTCGATAACCAACACAACGAATAGCGGGTAAATTTTCATGCAAATCGTCACGCTGCTTTAACTTAACAACTTCTGATTCAAAATCTTGTTCAATCATCTGTTCAAACCTAAGCGCAATACGACCATGTAAATCTTTACGCTCTTTCGGTGAGATAGCAAATTGTAAAACATCACCACTGAGTCGTTCACCCTTAACTTTCGTTAAGTCGGTGATACTTTTGCCCGTTAGGCGGTAAACTTCTAATGCCCGCATTAATCGTTGCGGATCATTTTTGTGAATACGTTCGGCAGAAACCGGGTCTACGCTAGCAAGTTGTTGATGAATGCTCTCCCAGCCAAATTGTTCAGCTTCGTCGGCTATGCCTTGGCGAATTTTTACATCGGCCGCCGGCAGAGGCGAAATACCATCAATCAGGCTTTTAAAATACATCATAGTACCGCCAACCAATAAAGGTATGCGGTTATTCGCCCTAATTTTCTCAATTTCTACTAAAGCGTCACGACAAAAATCAGCGGCAGAGTAACTCTCACTGGCATCAATTAGATTAATTAATCGATGCGGATACTTTGCTAATTCTTCTGCTGTTGGTTTTGCAGTACCAATGTCCATATCACGATAAACAAGCGCAGAATCAACACTGATAATATCGCATGGCAAGGCATCATGTAATGCCATTGCTAACGCTGTTTTACCTGATGCAGTAGGCCCCATCAAACAAATGACTGGCGGTAATTTACGGTTTTTACTGTCAATATTGTTTGTTGATAAAGCGTCAGGCATCAATTTAAGTAGCATTCGTTAACATTCTTATTGATGATGTGAGGTCTATCAATACCGAATTCAAGCGTAGCTGCTGCTCAAAGGTAGGATTTAATTGTTGCTGACTCAAACGGAGTAGGCTTTTAGCTTGTTGGTTATCGTAAGAATCAGCGGATAATAAACTTGCAAAGGCTTGTTGCCAATCACTATTTGTTAATTCTTGTCCATCTTCTAAACACAAAAGAGTTAAGAGCTTATTAACACTTAAATTTACATCTTTATTTCTTAACAAGGCCGGAAACTCTCGTACTTGTATGCTGCTCTTAGATAAAACACTCGCGATAATACCTATTTTTTTCAGTGCATCAGTCTGTGCTTCAACAAAAGTGACTTGTGCTTGCGTTAACGATATCTTAATTGGCAATAGTAACGGCTGGCTAACAAAATTATGCTGCCATCTGTTTTTTACTTCGAAGAATTTAACCGCTTGCTCTATTTTGTGTAATGCCAATAAACGTAGTTCATTGTCTAACGTTATCACCGCATATTTTTCATCAATAATCTTGGTTAACACTAAGTGCTCATTTTCATTCACCTCGTGTATTGGCAGAGCGGTACTGTCTTCATCTGACTTTCCATTAGACAAAGGCGTCATCAATGTTTGATAAGCTTGCGCAGCATTTCTGCTCACTTGGTTATTACTGTGCGTATAAGATGAATAATTCTTTTGACTACCTGGATTGCTACCTTGATAGGGTTCGCTTTGAACATCGGTAACTTTCGTCAATGGCTTAATATAATCACGCGTTAATTGCTGCCCGGTTTCATCTGACTCAAGCTGATTGTCTTGTCTATAATTTACCGCATGGCTTTCAGGCTGAAGTGGTAAAGTAGCCGAGGGTTGATCCTCTGATCCAGGCAATAAGCCAACATTAGCATTTTCGCTTAACGCGTTATGACAAACCGAATAAATAAAATCATGAATATAACGCCCTTGATGAAACCGTACTTCATGTTTTGCTGGGTGAACATTTACATCAACTTCTCGGACATCAAGCACCAGAAACAGCACAAAAGCTGGGTAAGTATCCGCAGGTAACAGATGACTATAAGCTTGACGAATGGCGTGATTAATTAACTTGTCTCGCATCATACGGCCATTCACGTAACTAAAGCATAAATCATTTTGGTTACGGGCAAAGCTTGGTAGCCCTACCCAACCTGATAATTGTAAATCGCCATGCTGGCAGTCTATTTCCAGTGAATGCTCAATAAACTTCTGACCACAAATTTGTGCTACCCGTTTTGCGTATAAGCTTTTATTATTGACTGATTTAAAATGCTTAATCACTTTCTGATTATGTGACAAAATAAAACTAACATCAAAGCGCGCCAAAGCGATACGCTTAATAACCTCTTCAATATGAGTGAACTCTGTTTTTTCAGTACGAAGGAATTTTCGTCTCGCGGGGGTATTAAAAAACAAGTCGACAACATCAATGGTCGTGCCATTAGGATGTGCAGCGGGTTGTAACGCTACTGCCATATCTCGCCCTTCGGCAATGGCTTGCCAAGCTGATTCTTGCTCAGCAGGTTTTGACGTCAACGTTAAACGAGAGACTGAGCTAATACTTGCCAGTGCTTCACCACGAAACCCTAAACTACAAATACCTTCTAAATCATTTAAATCTTTAATCTTACTGGTCGCATGACGACTTAGCGCTAACGTTAGTTCATCTTTAACAATACCCGAGCCATTATCACTAATACGAATACGTTTAGCGCCACCTTTTTCAATGTCTATTTTAATGGTCGTTGCGCCAGCATCTAAGCTGTTTTCAACTAACTCTTTCACCACTGATGAAGGACGTTCTACGACTTCACCGGCAGCAATTTGGTTAGCTAGGCGTGCTGGAAGGATTTCTATGGTCATAAATTTTGATCTGTTAACTATTTATAATAAATTAATCGGCGCGAGGTATGGTTAAGGTTTGACCTATGCGAACGGTATTCGAGGTTAAACTATTTGCCATTTTTAATTCTCGTACTGAAACACTATAGCGTTGTGCAACCACAGATAAAGATTCACCGCGAGTAATTTTATGTTGTCGTGTTTCAATAGAGGCATAATAACTGCCCATCGGCGGTTGAATCATAAAATGGTCTTTAATACCTTTAAAAATACCTTTAGCGAGCTTGCGCTGATGAGCACTAGAGTTTAAATTTTGCTCTTCTCTATGGTTAGAAATAAAACCTGTTTCAACTAAAATCGAAGGAATATCTGAAGATTTTAACACACCAAAATTACCATGTTGGGGAACTTTCTTGTGCATTTTAGTAATTTTTTTCAGTTGTTTTAGTACGCTATTCGCCATGCTAATACTGACACCCTGCGAATGCTCTTTATTCATATCTGCTAAGGTTTTTGCCAAGTTATCATCGCGGGTATTTTTAATAACACCACCGCCACCACCTAAAAGCTCGGAGTTGTTCGAGCGGTTACGCAGCCATTTGGCCATTTCTGACTCAACCCGTTTGTGCGATACAATCCAGACTGAGGCTCCGTTAGGTTGAGGTGTTCTAAAGGCATCGGCATGGATTGACACTAAAAAATCCACTTGGTTTTTTCTGGCTATTTCACTACGTCGACCGACCGAAACATAATAGTCTCCATCGCGCACCATTACCGCTTTCATGCCTTTTTCATTATTAATATAGGTAGCAAGTTTTTTAGCAATCGCTAACGTAACACGTTTTTCATAGCTGCCTTTACCGCCTATAGAACCAGGATCCTCACCACCGTGGCCAGCATCAATGGCAATAAGAATATCTCGATGATCATTTTTGGGGGTATGGTCGCCTTGGCTAATTTTCTCTTCATCGAATAAATCAATCACTAAACGGTTACCGTATTGTCCAGCTGGTGCAAGCGGAAAAACAGCCAAAGAGTAATTATCCGCTAATTCTAATACTAAACGTGTTGTGCCTTTAATACGCGATTTACTGGTGCGGATCAGTTTTATGCGTTTATCCTTTTTAAGGATATTCTTAAACGAAACATGATTCTTACTGTTGTTAAAATCTATGACTAAACGCTGAGGATTCTGTAAACTGAAATACTTATAATCAGGCTGTTCACTGAGATCAAAAACAATACGGGTATTTTCCGGGGCTGGCCAGACACGAACGCCATCGATGCTATTACCCTGCGCTTCAAAGAAAACACTAACGGTTAATAACATAGCTAATAATAACGATCGAATATTCATTTACTGCTGCCCTTTCCTTTTGCGTCTATTAGCGCACATTAACTAAGCGCATTTACTACGAGCTCACCCAAAGAGGTCTTTGCTTGTATGTTGATGGTTCTTTGCTCTTCACTATACGCTAAGTCGATACGCAAATCAGGTGCCTTGATCATACCTAGCCCCTTTTCTGGCCACTCAATAAAGCAACAGCAGTTATCTGCAAAATAATCTCGAATGCCCATATATTCTAGTTCTTCAGGATCTGACAAGCGATATAAATCAAAATGATAAACTAACCAGTCATGTAATTCATAAGGTTCAACGAGAGTATAGGTTGGGCTTTTTACGTGGCCAATATGCCCCATACCTTGCACAAAACCTCGAGTTAAGGTGGTTTTTCCCGCACCTAAGTCACCATAAAGATATACTACAATACCTTGTTTTAGTTCTTTTTTTACAATATCAGCTAATTTATTACCCATAGCTATAGTTGCTGATTCATCAGCTAAAAAGTAGTTTTTGTTTGTAAGCATTTCTTTCATCAATTATTTTCTAAAATTTATTATTTATAAGCTGCCGTATAACTGGCAATAGGTCACTTGCTAGCATACCAATTTTTCCATGCTTTTGCGCAATAATGTCAGCAGCCTTACCATGAATATAAACGGCCAAGGCTGTAAGCTTTGCAAAATCAGTTCGCTCTTGCAGTCCCTCCCCTTTTTCTGACGAGCTTTTTTGCATTAGCAATGCCGCAATAATACCTGATAACACATCGCCCATGCCTCCGCTTGCCATGCCTGAATTACCCGTTGTGTTCACCCAAACCTGTTGACCATCACTTATCAAACTCCCTGCTCCTTTCAATACGCTCACGCATTGATATTGTTGGGCTATTTTTTTTACGGCGCTAAAACGATCTCGCTCTATTTCTGTCACAGTGCAATTTAATAGCGTTGCAGCCTCACCGGGATGCGGCGTTAAAACCCAAGGGTTACTTTTAATTTTATCCGTTAATAAATTTTGTTGGTAAGCTTGCACCAACAAACTCAAACCATCGGCGTCAATCACACATAATTTTTTTTGAGCCAGTACTAAATCAAATAATGCCTGACTCCACTCATTTTGACCCAAACCAGGGCCAAGCACATAAGCCTTAGCTTTACTTAATGTCATTGATCCCACAAGTTGTTCTGCGCAACTAGGCGCTAACATTAATTCTGGGCGGCCATTAAAGACTAATGCTCGATTATTTTTATGACAACAAACACTCACTAATGCAGCACCACTGCGCAATGACGCCTCTGCCGACAAACGTATCGCACCAGCAAAACCTTCTCCGCCCCCAACAGCCAGTAATAATCCAATATTTCCTTTGTGACTGCTTGCTTTGCGTTTAGGTAAAGCAGCAAAAAAGTCGTTGCCAAAAACCGTGATATTGGTCTTCACTTGATCTGTAAATGCTTGACCTAATGCTAAATCAGCAAAATAGATTTCCCCAACATGGTTAATGGCTTGTCCCGTCACTAAACCGCACTTTAGAGCAATAAAAGTGACAGTACTGTTAGCAATGACTGCCGTATTTTCAACAACACCTGTAGTTGCACATAAACCTGAAGGCACATCAACACTAATCACTTTTGCCAAATGCTGGTTAATAGAAGTAACTAATGTCACTAGAGTTTCTGGTAGGCGTCCTTTAAAACCAATACCAAATAGTGCATCAATAATTAACTTCCCTTGAAAATTCGCTACCATTTCAACATTAGCCGTTTTTTGATCAAATATAATCAAGCCATTTTCAACTTTATTAACATTGATGTAAGCTTGGTAAGCGCGTAAAGCATCGCCGGATAATTCTTCTGGTTTTGTCGTTAGTAGCACAGAAACCTGAAAACCAGCTTGCACAGCTAAACGTGCAATCACAAACCCATCACCACCGTTATTACCTTTTCCACAAATAACTAACAGCTTTTGGCTAGCTATTTTTTGACCTATATCATTTTCATTTTGAAGATATTTTTGCTTGATATGCTGAAAAACAGCCTGACCTGCATTTTTCATCAATGAATACATTTCAATATTTTCTATAGCAGCAACTTTTGCTTCATTAGCTAACACTTGCTTCGCGGAAAAAGCAGCTTGTGGTAAGCTTGCACTCAACAGTTTTATTTCCATTTCTATCTCCCTTTACCAAATTGTACTGCGATGACATGTTAACTATGACAACACCTAATATTAACTATCAAGAATTAGCTGAAAAAATCAAGCTTTGGGGTCAAGAATTAGGCTTTTCGCAAATAGGTTTCAGTGATATTGACTTATCAAGTCATGAACAAGCCTTAACAACGTGGCTAGAAAATAATTATCACGGTGAAATGGATTACATGCAAAAGCATGGTTTAATGCGAGCACGCGCCCAAGAGCTTGTTGAAGGAACAACGCGGGTGATCAGTGTTCGCATGGATTATTTACCCCCCGAAGCAAAATTTGCCCGTACGCTCAAAAAGAAAGACCATGCTTATATCAGCCGCTATGCCTTGGGGCGAGACTATCATAAATTAATGCGCAAACGCCTCAAACAACTCGGTGATAAAATTAGTGAGTACTGTGAAACCTTCAACTTTCGCCCATTTGTTGACTCAGCACCTATCTTAGAGCGACCTTTAGCAGAAAAAGCAGGGTTAGGCTGGGTCGGTAAACATTCGTTATTAATTAACAAAAGTGCCGGCTCATGGTTTTTCTTGGGTGAACTCTTAGTTGATATCCCGTTACCGACTAATGAAAAAACAGCCAATGAATGCGGTAGTTGTGTTTCTTGTATTAAAATTTGCCCAACCCAAGCGATAGTGGCTCCTTATGTCGTAGACGCTCGCCGTTGTATATCCTATTTAACCATCGAATTACGTGACGCAATTCCAGAAGAGTTTAGGCCGTTAATTGGCAATAGAATTTATGGCTGTGATGATTGCCAACTCATTTGCCCATGGAACAAATTTGCTAACATCAGTCACGAAGGCGACTTTTCCCCTCGCCAAAATCTTGATGATGTTGAATTATTAACCGTATTTAGCTGGGATGAAGCGACCTTTCTCAATAAAACAGAGGGGTCTCCCATTCGCCGTATTGGTTTTAATAGCTGGCAACGAAATATTTCCGTTGCCATCGGTAATGCGCCATATAGTGCAGAAAATGTTAAGGCGTTAAATAATAAGTTAGCAACCGCAGAGCCTATGGTTGCTGAACATATTAATTGGGCATTGCATCAACAAGACAATAAGCGAATCGCTGCAGAACAGCAAAGTGACTTTCCAATAAAAAATCAACGATTAACCGAGCGCTTGATCCGCAGTGTTGAAAAAGGTTTACCTAGAGATGCTTAGCAGGCTCAGCTGATTCAGCTTGCTGCCACTTTATTTTTAACTGCTCTATAGACTCAACACCGCTGCCTTTAATGTTCGCAGACAAGAGTAAAGCAAACGCATCATCGCCCAGTTTTTGATGACTTTCATCAAATTCATTACTTTGTTTAATCACCACCAATATTTTTAACATACGCATCGTTAATTTAATATTATGAGGTGTTAATCTTAGAGCTTGCTGAATAGCCTTAAGCGCGGGCTGTAAACGATTTTTTTCGAAATGTTCAATCGCCATATCGTTCAGTTGTTTGGGTGAAAAATTAATTTCAGCACGCTCAAGACTTTCTTGCTCAATATATTTATTGATCACTTGGCTCGTTAATGAATCACCTGAGACTTGTTTACCGATAATCTCTAACATTTTCAGCGCTTCTTCGCGCATACCCAATTCGTGAAAGACTTTCACTTTATCTAGGTTGTCTTCAATTTGCGGTGACGCAATAAAATTAACATGGTTTTCAACAAGTTTAGTGGCCTTCTCTTTTTGTTCACGAACAATATATAACCGTGCTTGGATCACTAATAACTGCTGTTTAAACTCATTTGCGTCGCTATAATCATTTTGAAGTTGTTTAATATGCTTGTCTGTTTGCTGCAAAACTTTAAAGGATCGTTCGTCAGTAATAGCCGCCGCTAAATCAATGCCTGAACGAATAACATTTAAGAGTAATTCGGGTGAATCATGAATAGAATTTTTCGCTTGCTGGGCGATATTTCGTGTCGCTATATATTGTCCTTCATGGTCATGATTGAGTCGTGCTAAATCCCATGATTTTTTATTACGTTCAATATTTCGTGGCGACAACGCAGTTGCTTTTTTTATCTCATCGTAGGCTCTTTCATATTGCTCATGCTCAATATAATATTGCGCCAGCATATCATGAGCCCCAAATCGAGTAGCGGGCTTATTAATTAACTTTTCAATCAGTTCATTAATTTCGTTTATACGCCCTTGCTTTAACAAAGACTTTACATAGCCTAAATAAACCCAAGCGTAGGTATAGGTTTTCAATAGGCTTTTAAAAAAAGATTCTGCCGTTTCAAATTCTAAAAGACTTAAGTAAGCCTCACCTTTCATCCGCAATATATTGGGGTGATATTGGTGTAAACTTTGATTAACAAGATGGCGGTCAGCAAAATATATAACTTTCGAAAAACTCTTAGTATCAGTCGCTCGATACATATTGAATAATTGCTTTTTAGTTTGCAAGGTATGGATTAAACGTTGTTGCACTGTTTTAGGGGCGAGTGGTTTTACCCAAAAGTCATCGGGCTGTAATTCGACAATTGAATTAACAAGAGACTCATTCGTTTCAGTACTGAGAAAAATAAGAACTGTGGTTTTGTTAACATGACCTCTGAATTTTAATTCTTCGAGTAAATGAAAACCGTCTTTATCACTATTTACATTGAATGAGCAAATAACAATATGAAAACGTGTTGTTTCACATAACCTTATACCGTAATAAGCACTTTCTGCACATTTTACGTGATTAATACCGATATCATACAATCCTCTTTTTAAGGTGTCATGAACTAATCGGTTATCGTCTATTATCAGCACGGTAAGTTGTGAAAAATCGTCTAATTCACTTTGTTCAGTAATTTCCATTTAACTTTTACCTTAATCGTGCTTCTTTTGAATCACTATTCGTCTTTGTTGACAGTTGTTAATTACCGTTATTTTTTCTTTACTTTTATAGCTTGTCCACGCCAAAATCTCATCAATATGGCGGAAACAACCAAGGCAGACATCATCGGCATTTAAACAGCAATTTCTTACACAAGGACTAGCAACATCCATTTCTTTTTCAGTTTTGAAACTCATTTAACTAATATCCCAGTAGTCATATTATATTGCCTCAGCAAACTCATTTAACAGGCGTTGCTGTTTGCTTAATTGACTAAATAACGACATAACTTGTTGATGTTCTATGACCGTATTTGACGTAAGACTAAATAATAGCTGTTGGCTAATATCAATAAAGTCGTTAGCGGTTAATATTTTACTGGTTGTAAACATGCTACTCGTTAGACTCATCGCTAATGGGTAATTATGTACCGCTAGTGCCGTTGATAATTTTTTCATCGCGTCATCAATATCAGCAAGGTAGTCATCTAGCATCAACATTGCCAATTCTGCAGAGCCCTGATTTTTTGCATAGTGTTCAAGGTTAAAAGGTTCAGGTTGATTTGTTTTCGCAGCGGGTGTTAAATCTAAGTTTGATAATACGCTATCAAGCTTTTCAGTTGTTTTTAACAGTTCAGCGTCAATATTATTATGCTCTTTAGTCTTATTACTTTGTGCTTTTACTGTATTAATAGCAACCACTTTAGTTGGCTTTGCTTTCAACCAAGGCTGTAAAAGTAGCACCAAAGCATCGACATCATGCAAAGCAGGTAAAATAGAAACAGCCCACTTATCTGCCAATTTTGGTGAGTCTTCAACGGAGAAATTACTTTGATTAAAAGTAAAAATGTCACGGCGTACACTTTTTCCAGCAGACATTTTAATAAAAGGTGATTGTTCAAATTCGGTAAATAACAATAAGTATCTTCCAGAGCTCCACAATTGAGTCATTGTTTTAGGCTGACAGACAATTTTTACCTGTAGTCCTAACCATTGTAAAATACGCAGCAAAGTTAACTGTTTACTTGGATTTTCCACCGCAAAGAGCACTTCAACTTGGGTCGATAAATACTGATGTTTATTAAACACACTGGCAGAAAGTTGATGGTTAGTCGTTTTTTCTGTCGTTAAAAAATCAGCTAAGCTTTGCTGAAGTGTGAGTATTTGCAATGGCGTTTCTGTCTGTTCAAACAAGCCATATCGCTCTAAAGGCGCATTAAGATAGGGTTGCATAACAAAAAGCTTTGGCCGAATATCTATCGATAAACTTGATATCTGTTGCTGTATTTTTTCAACTGATTTTACATAAAGGTCACTGGCCAACATAACGACATCAATGCTTTTATCAATTAACTGCGCGGTACTCAGTTGTTCAATAACTTGTTCAGGATCGGCTAAGGTAGTTATTATGCCATTAGCTGAAGTGATCGCTTTTTCTGTAATACTGCAAATGTCGGCATCACTTGATAACAACAAAATATTGGCTTGCTTTAAATTAATACGCTCTACCGATATCTCTTGTGCTACATCAGCAAAACCTATCGGCAGAGTAAAGCAGAACTGGTAACCCTTTTCTTGTAACTGCACATTTTTATCTGTGACGTTAAGTGAATCAAACAGTAAGCATATGTAATCAAGGGTATCGTTTGTATTGGTTTTTGCTGACTCAAGGCGCTCGTCTAATAATAAGCACTCGAGGGCCTCAGGTAGCTTTGCGATTGTTTTTTTGCTGGTCACAGAAAAATCAAAACGAACAATTTGCTGGCCTTCATTTTTATCGATAACAAGGGTACTAATATGTAAATTAGCTTTAAATAAATCAGCAAGCAGTAATCGGCATAGGCCACTTAACAGCCGGTGAAATAAGCGTACGTCAACTTTCGCAGCAGTTAACAATTGTGGATCTTGTTGGTAATAAATTTTATTACGCTGTAAATGGGCATCGGCAATAATATTAAGTAATGCCGCGTCAATTTCGCTGTGTAAAGCAACATCGCTTAGCGTCATAGGTTTGACCGCAGATAAAAATTCACTACGAATTTTATGTTGTTGACAGCAATCAAAAATACGCGCGAGTTGTCGATAAACTTGTACCGAAGTTACACCAGCACCAATAGAAACACTTTGGCTTTGCAACATACTACGCACCACCATATTGGTTAACTTTGCGGTGTTTTCATTGTCTTGTGATTGTCGCTCTAAAATTTGCGTGTTATGGGTTAATGCGAGTTGCTGTAGGGACGCTTTTAATTTTTTAATCTCTTCATTTTGTTGATTTATATTGTCATTAGCGGCTTGCTGCTCACTAAGCTGTTGCTGATACTCTTGCTCACTGTGCTCAGGGTTAATCATTGTTTCGAGCGCGGTTTCAAGCTGTTCAGCAATTTCTTTATTTTCCATTGAATTAAAACAGTCGGGGGTCAGTTTTTCATCACTATCCTTTGTTCTTTTTTCAATGAACTGCCTAAATAATTGCACACTCTCTTGGCCATATTTTTTTATTTTGCTTTTACTTTTAAATAACATCGACAATAACAGCACAAATAGTAGTGCGATCAAACTAAGCACAGTCACTTGTAAATCTTGATTGTTAACATTGAGGTTTTGCTTTTCTAAAAAATCATTTATCTCAGTAGGCAGCCAATCGATTAATCGTAATTTTTTATCTGCAGATAAAGACCCTGGTGATATAGATTCAAGCACTAACAGCTGTAATTTTTGTTGTTGTTGCTCAATAAATTCGACATATAAACGAGATAACCGTAAATGACTGCGCCACTTGGCTACCGAATTCTGTTGTGAAAATAATAATTGCTCTAAAGTATTAAGTTGTAGCGTTAATAACTCACCCTGTTGGCTAACCGTGCTTTCTTCTGGGAGAAAGGTTGTTAATACTTGCTTTAGCTCGGTACTAACATCATCAAAATCTAAAATAGAAGACTGTAAATTCAATTGTTGAAAGGCTAATAGTGCACGGATAATGGTTTGTTGTAATTGTTGCAAGTCACTCAATTCTGTAATTTGCTTTACATAGGCCTTAGCGCGGGTTGCGGTGACTTTATCTGTGTATTTATCTGAATTGAGTTGCTGTAACAGCAGATTTTTTTGTCGCTGTTTTTCCTTAATCTCAACCGTTAATTGATCATTAATTAACTGCAGTTGAATAATGGTATTTTGCTTAAGTTGAGTGTTTCTCTGATGATTTTCACTAAGTTTATCAATAACACCTGAAAATTCTTTATGGCCAACATACATCAAATCAAGCTGAGCTTTATTATTTTTTACCAGTAAAGATATTTTATTAATTTGCTGTTGGGCGACCTCATAGTCAGCAGATAAATTTTTGGCATCAATACGTTTAGCTAAATTTTCTAATGCTAGATAAGTGATTAAAATTTGTTGTTGTTGTTTATGCTTATTCGCTAACGATGGCAGCTCGTTCTCTACTAACGAGGTCACTTGATTATCACGAAGAACTAACAGAGCAGTTAAGGCGCTAAAGAGAATAAATGAAAGAAAAGCAATCCGAAAGAATCGTCCTGATAATTGCTGAAAAAAGTAACGAGTAGCGTCCATATTGATCAATACCTTCAACGGTAAATTTAGTTAAAAATACAGTGTAAGGAATTGTCACTAAGAATCAACGGTTTTTAATAACGATATGAGTAAGCTGTTTTAAAAATAACGCGCCTCATAGCCGACTAAGGTTAAATCAATCAGCGCGTTTGCAGGCTCTTTTTATCTTCTCAAATTTAACGTCTTTTGGTTACCCAAGCCCACTCCATTTCACAAACAATAGGCTGTTGATCAGATTCATCGGTAATCTCGACACTAACCATCAAACTGCCTTTATCCGCATTTTCTATTTGTTCTATGTCAGCGAGGCTTAATACAGCTACCGCAGACAAATTTCCCTGCATTCGTCTTTGAAAATGAAATGTCATACTTTTCAATAGCGGTACACAAGTGTCGGGAACATTCATCCCAAAAACGATACCCGTCGCCGACTCTGCCAACAGTGCCGCAGCAATGGCATGAACACCACCAATATGGTTTTGTACTTTCTTTTTGTTTTCTAACGATAATACCGCTTTGGTATGAGAAACAGAAATCAACTTTATTGATGAAGTACCAGCATACTTTACTGTCGAACAGAAGATTTTAGTCAGTAAAAAAGAGCGCATAAAGCGCGGCATTCTATTAACTTTACTGATTATTTTTCCAAATTTGTTCGCCATAATTTATTTGCCTGCTGTTAATTTTAATTAAGTGTCGCGCAAACTGGTCTGACCTTCAAGTTTTTTTACCCCGTGGCAAACTTATAGTGAGTGTCCAGTTAAAAACGCCCGTGACAAACTTATAGTGAGTGTCCAGTTAAAAGCGAGTGTCCAGATAAAAGCGCGTGACAAAATTATAGTGAGTGTCCAGTTAAAAACGTGCATAAAAAAAGCGCCCTAAGCGCTTTGATTTATACATTATTGCTGAGCGTTATAGTTTAAAGAAGTGTTCTTGATAAACTTTCATTTCAGCAATTGACTCTAAAATATCATCAAGCGCTAAATGAGCGCCCGTTTTTACCACTTTATCTAACACTTCAGGTTTCCAGCGACGCGCTAATTCTTTAACGGTGCTAACGTCTATATTCCGGTAATGAAAGTAATCTTCAAAATCAGGCATATATTTATTAATAAAGCGTCTGTCCTGTCCAATGCTATTACCACACATCGGTGACTTACCTTTTGGCACATATTGTTCAACAAACTTAATCGTCGCCTCGGTAGCATCGGCTAGCGTACTAACACTTTCACGACAACGTGTAGTTAAGCCTGATTGACCATGGTGTTCGATACACCACTGACTCATATTGTCTAACACCTCGTCACTTTGGTGAATAGCAAAAACAGGTCCTTGAGCTAAAATATTTAACTGACTGTCAGTCACTATGCTGGCAATCTCTAAAATCACATCTGTATTGGGTTCTAGGCCTGTCATTTCTAAATCTAACCAAATTAAATTTGTCTCGTTACCTGTCATGCCGCTTCCTTAAAAATGCCAACTGTTTTACTGATACCAATATCATTAAATTATCACCCACTTGTGCCCCCTAAAGTACGCCAAGGCTAAGTTGCTCTTTATCGTAATAGCTCACGATTATTCAATCAAGCGCCTTATCTTCATTTGTTTTCTTCGCCACAGCAAGGTAACAAACTAAGTGAGACTGATATTACTATTACAAGTATATTAGATGAATGGTGATTTAGTCAGTATAATACGTGACAATGAACTGTGATTAAAACTTTTTGTCGCATTACCCTTTTAAAAGACGAGTGAAACTCCATAATTATCATGATAAAACTCCATGTCTAAGCTAAAAAAACTGACTAAAGGTCAGACAAGGCGCATTAAAGATAATCAAGCTAAAAAACTGCGTAATAAACCAGAGCAAGTGCAATGGCAAGATACTGAGTTGGGAGAGCCTGAAAACGGCACTATTCTCAGTCGCTTTGGCCAACATGCCGATGTAGAAGCAGAAAATGGTGAATGCATACGTTGTAATATACGCCGCGGCGTTAAATCTTTGGTCTGTGGTGATAAAGTTTTATGGCGCAGAGGTAAAGAAACACAACACAGTATTTCAGGAGTCATTGAAGCGGTTCATGAGCGAACGTCGGTATTAAGTCGTCCAGATGTTTATGACGGTGTAAAGCCCATAGCGGCAAATATCACACAAATATTAATTGTCTCTTCGGTGTTACCTGCCTTTAACCCTGATATTATCGACCGGTATTTAGTGGCTGCAGAGCAAACAGGTATCACACCGGTTATCTTACTCAATAAAACTGATTTACTTGATAAAGCCAGTAAAGCCGAAATTGAGCAACATCTCGATATTTATCGTGAGATTGGTTATCAGGTGATTTATGTCAGTAATGAATCTCAACACGGTATAGAAGAGCTTAAGAAACAACTTAGCGAACATACCAGTATCTTTGTAGGCCAATCTGGTGTGGGTAAGTCAACACTTACAAACACCTTAATGCCTGAACTGGGTTTAATGACAAAAATAGTCTCTGAAAACTCTGGTTTAGGTCAACACACGACAACGGTTGCTCGCTTATACCATTTTAAACAAGGTGGTGATTTAATTGATTCACCCGGTATTCGAGAGTTTGGCTTGTGGCATTTAACGCCAGCAGAAGTTTATGGTGGCTTTATTGAATTTGAAGATTACTTGGGTGGTTGCCGATTTAGAGATTGTAAACACCAAAATGATCCTGGTTGTGCATTGATAGCAGCAGGTGAAGAAATGAAAATACATCCAAAACGTTTAGCGAGCTTTCAACGCATTTTAGCCAGCCTAGGCGATAATAAATTAACCTCTCGTTTTAACGACTAAATTAATATTAATAATATAAAGGAAATTCAGTGCTTTTAAATAAATTAAAAATCACACTTCAATACCTCATGCCTAAACATTTAATTTCGCGTTTAGCTGGAAAATTTGCCGCTGCGGAATGTGGCCGAGTAACCACAAAAGCCATTGAGGCATTTATCAAGCATTACGGCATTAATATGTCAGAAGCAAAGCTTAAAAATGCTGAAGACTTTACCACCTTCAACGATTTTTTTACCCGCGAACTTGAAGATGGCGCGCGCCCTATTGATAACAATGAAACAACACTCTGCTATCCCGTTGACGGTGCTATTAGTCAGCAAGGCGATATTGAAGACGGACGTTTAATACAAGCAAAAGGTTTCGATTATTCATTGGAAACCTTGCTGGGTGGTTCATATAACACGGCAAAGCCTTTTCAAGGCGGAAAGTTTTCTTGTATTTATTTAGCACCAAAAGATTATCATCGTATTCATATGCCGATGGCAGCAACATTACGCGAAATGATCTTTGTACCCGGTGATTTATTTTCTGTTAACCCATTAACCGCTAATAACGTGCCTAACTTATTTTCTCGTAACGAACGTGTTGTCGCTATCTTTGATACAAATTCAGGACCTTTAGCTATGGTACTTGTTGGCGCAACCATAGTTGCTAGTATAGAGACGACTTGGGCAGGTACGGTTACTTCACCTAGAGCCAAAGGAATTTTCAGAGAAAGTTACCCTGCTGACGGCGCTGATGCGATCACTTTTGAAAAAGGTGATGAAATGGGACGTTTTAAACTTGGCTCTACGGTAGTATCAACGTTTGGTCCTGGCATGATCGAGTTTGATGTTGATGCTTATCCAGGCACAGTTACCCGCTTAGGTGAACTCTACGCCAATGTTGTTAACGCTGATTAACCATAAAGTCATTGCTCATTAAAGAGTCAGTAGTGTATTTCCTGAATATGCTATTGGCTTTTCGTTAGATTTTGGTAAGGGTTATAGAGCTTGACGTTCAGTACGACCAGCAATCAGGGCAATAAGTCTGGGTCGATGATGCCTTCGTGACCAATAACATCGCTAACCACTCTGTTTTGATGTCTTTTCTAGTGCATAATTATCTCGATTATCGATAAGTTCACTGCCCCCTGTAATCACGGAGCTTAGTCAAACACCATCAAAAATCACCGGTCGATGTTTAATTAATATCACACTAAAAATCGCTACCATTTTTACTAACTACCTCGCTCGTACTACATTAAACCTTGAGCAAATCAAAAATAAATTCAATTTAAAAACCTTTGTTATCATAGTGATATTTTAAAACAAAGCCACTAACAACAAAAGGTGTTGCTCATTTTATCAACACAAGATACGATTGCATTCGTATATAACTTATAATTATTCATAGTATTAAGGATTTTAGATGGCTCGAGATAATACAAATATCAAGCCTACAGAAGCAGAGTTAACTTTGCTTAATGTTCTCTGGAAAGTCGGTCCAGCAACAGTTCGTCAGGTACATGATGTTGTCAGTAAAACGCAAAAGACAGGCTACACCACTGTTTTGAAGATTTTACAAATTATGCATGAAAAAACCTTGGTCATTCGAGACGAAAGTAATCGTGCCCATGTCTATGCACCATCAAATAGTGAAACTTTTACACAATCTTCATTATTAAAAGACCTAGCTTCAAAGGCTTTTGGTGGCTCAACGTCAAAATTAGTGATGCGAGCTTTAGATGAATCAACCAGTAAAGAAGAAATTGCCGACATTCGTCAATTACTTAATGAGCTAGAAAAGTAAAAACTGCTACACTTGTTATAGTACAATCTAAAAAGTGCTATAACATGGAAGGATAATGTCAGATTAATTTAATGAGTAGTCCATTTTTATACAATTTATCGTTAACCCTTATCCATTTTCTTTGGCAAGGGATTTTCGTTGCGCTTGCGCTAAAGTTGGCATTAACCTTTACTTCTTATAAAAAACCACAATGGCGTTATGCGATGGCGTCATTGGCTATGGTAGCTAATTTATTACTGCCTTTTTTCACTTTCTATATTATCTCTCAAGCTGACTTTCCACAATTTGGTCCTTTATTAAATAACAGCATCTTGCTGGGCGATATCATAAATAATGACGCCCAAAACACAGCTGTTTGGTACTCCAATGCGGTTGAATTCTTACCCTATTTATCATTAACATGGGTAACAATAAGCTTTGCCTTAGCGCTAAAGCTGTTCATCGAATTATATAATGTTAACCAACTACCCAAAATAGGCACCTCGCCGGCAAATGCTGAACTTGAAGCCAGATTTCAGCACTTAGTTGAACAAGTAAAATTAACCTGTTCACCTCGACTTTTAATCTCGCTTAAAAATGATGTGCCTATGGCAATAGGTTGGTTAAAGCCGATAGTACTTGTTCCCGTTACTATGTTGACAGGTTTAACACCCGCACAACTTGATATGTTGATATTGCACGAACTGGCACATATTCGTCGACATGACTATCTAGTTAACTTCATTCAGACCTTGGTAGAAATCTTTTTATTCTTCCACCCCGCTGTGCGTTGGGTGTCAAAGCAAATGCGTAATGAGCGTGAATATTGTAGTGATGATATTGCTGTGCAGCATTGTGGTAACCCTGTTGCTTATGCGCACACTCTGGCAGATACCGCTTCAATATGTGACAGCCACCGTCATCATTCTATTCCCGCTATGGCAATGGCGGCATCGGGTGGTGATTTAAAGCAACGCGTTCTACGTTTAGTTGACCACGACCAACACTGCTCAACAACGACTCACTCAGGAAAATGGTTAGCGTCTATCGTCATTATTTTCTCAATTATTGCTGTGGGCAGTAAAAAATACATCCAAATTCCTAGCTTAGATATAGGCACTGATACCATTCCTTTATACCGCAGCGCCGATGATGACTTCAAAACATACACAGATAGTGGCGATGAAATAGCGTTACCTTCTTTGGCGCAGCAATTATTACACCGAGGCAATGAAAGTAATGCCTTAGAAAACAAACTACCCGCAAAGATGATAGCGCCATTTTTTCCTAAAAAGACCAATAAAAATCCAGTAAATGCTGAGCTCGTAGTCGCACAAGCTTACTTTGAGAACAACGACAGTACTAAAAACACGGGTAATGCCAACAATCCCCAAGAAAAGAATACTGTCGATACCTTAGCGACAGTCGTAAACAATAAATTAGTCGGGCTTAAAAAGGCTAAATCTGAACCTTTAAGTAATTTTACTGAATCTTTGGCTGTTCAAAAAAATCAAGCTGAACTGCCTAGTACTCAAGTAAAGGTAAACAAATCTTTAGCTCAATTGGCATTAAGTCAAACGGTTACTATGGGTAAATCGCCAGCAGAATTAGCCTTTGAGCGCACTGACTCAACCAAAAAAGCTTCATTATTAAAAAACCCATACGCTGCACAAATAGCTGATTTGACTAAGCAGCCATTAGCCATAAATTCGCACTTAGCGCTACCAACAACTCGTCGCTCACAGATGATAGAGCAAGTACTTTCCTCGACAAGTGAATCGACAACTAACTACATGCCAGAACACGCACCCGCGCAATTACTGACATCAACATACCCAAAATACCCTGCCAATGCTAAGCGAAAAGGTATTGAAACAGATGTAGAAGTTACATTCACCATAGATAAAAATGGCTATGTACGTGATATTCAATACGATGGTGAAGGCAGAGTCAGTTATTTTCGTAATACTATTCGTTCATCATTAGAAAAATGGCGTTTCACCCCGGCAAGTTATAATGACCAACCGGTAGAAAGCACCATGTCTAAAATATTTTCTTTCAGTATTGCTAGATAATAAGATTACTCAGCAAGATGCTTTCTTCTCCCATCATGCTTTTGATGTGACTGCATTTTTTCTTTTTGTGCCTCCGTTAATATCATCATAAAACTGTGTTCTTTCTTTGCTTTAATTAAGGCTTTTTGTGCAATAATATCTTGGTATTGACTTTGTAAATCAACAAAAGCTTGTTCATTAAAGTGCTCTTCCATCAGTAACACTTTACGTTGTTGATGAAAACCTTGCATGCTCTCTTTCAATACTAAACCACTTGTTTTTGCCGTTTTATTTATCGCCTTTGCCTGTTCACGTTGTTCGTCAGTAAGCGCTAAATACTTCGCCATTCTTTTAAAGTCACCTTTCATGCCACGCTTTGATTTGTGCTGATGGTTACCGGTATGCTTGGCATCATGACGGTCATTGTTAACGCCATCGCCGTTATTAATGGCCAACGCTGCTGTACTTGCTAAGGATAAGGTTAATACTGCACTGGCTAATAAAACTGATAGTTTACTTTTCATAAGATTTACCTCTGGGTTAAATTGATAATAATATCGAATAAGTTAATCAATCAATTACTGAGCGAGCTCGGTGAATCGATTCATTCTTCTAAGTGAGGTAACTATAAACCTTGCAACGCAAAGAAACGCAAGGCAGTGTAAAGTTTTTGTAAAGGCAACAACAAAGTCAGTTTTCTAATAACAGTTAAGTTAATATTAAGATACGCCAAATACCGTCACTAACAAAAGATAACAAAACCTCATGAGCAAACAGAAAATATTAATCATCGATGACGACAAAGAACTCACTGAGTTATTAACTGAGTATCTCTCGTATGAAGGATTTGAATTAGAAGCCTGCCATGATGGTGTTAGTGGTCTGGCACGTGCTTATGATGAAAAATTCTCACTGATATTACTTGATGTTATGATGCCAAAACTAAATGGCTTTGAAGTATTAAAAGCCTTAGGTGGCCAGCATAAAACGCCAATTTTAATGTTAACGGCTAAAGGTGATAACGACGACAGAATATTAGGCTTGGAGCTAGGCGCCGATGACTATTTAGCGAAACCTTTTCAGCATCGTGAATTACTGGCACGCATTAAAGCTATTTTACGGCGTATTAAAATAGTTAAGTCCAATGAAAGTACTATCAGCCATCAGCAAATTAATGAGGTCAGGCTTGAACATAGCACTCGTCAGGCTTTTTGCCATCAACAGTTAGTTGAATTAACCGGTACCGAATTTCAAATATTGGCTTTGCTGATGAATAATGCCAGTCAAATCGTCAGTAAAAATGAAATATCAGAACAAATTTTGAAACGAAAATTGAGTGCTTTTGATCGCAGTATCGACATGCACATCAGTAATATTCGCCGTAAGTTACTCGAGTTTTCTGCAAGTGATAAATTAAAAACCATTCGAGGCGCGGGTTATATCTTCCTCACAGGAGAGAGCACGGGGATAAATGACTAATGCTCAATAAAATTAGACAGTCATTTTCATCGATTGGCTTTAAGATATTTTTATGGTTTTGGCTGTTCGCCTTAAGCTCTATTATAGCAACACGATTTATCTCAGCGCAGTTAGCACAGAACAGTATTGTTTTGCCTGCACACCATGGTGACCTCAAAAAATTGAACCGTATCGCTAAACATATTGAAAGGAATAATACTTCAGCCGATGGACTTTTGCGATATCGAGGAAAGTCACCTAATGAAGCTATTATTATCAGAAATATTGATAGTGGTCAGCTCACCACCGATAGTAGCCGTTTTTTAAAAGACTTGGTTAGCTACCTAGAAAAAAATCGCTTTTCAGCCATCACCTCGATTCAATTTCCGAGATCTCGTATTACCGGCCCTAAAAATATCATTTTAGATAATCAACCCGTCGAACTATATTTAGCCATTAAAGGTCAGTCTCGACATTTTGATTCCTTTATTATGCAACTGCCCAATTGGTTGAAACTTGCCATCCCCATTGCGGTCAGTGCTCTATTAGCCTGGTTATTAGCACGAACATTAATTAAGCCAATATTGGCAATACGACGTGCGGCAACCGATATTGGTAACGGTCAGCTTGATGCCCGTATCGAACATGCCAATAAAAGAAAAGACGAACTGGGTTCACTTGCCACCAGCTTTAATACTATGGCCGACAAGTTATCATTAAATCTAACCGCTAATCAGCGTTTATTAGCCGATGTT
The DNA here is from genome assembly GCF_014077545.1 of Colwellia sp. BRX10-1. NCBI lineage: Bacteria > Pseudomonadati > Pseudomonadota > Gammaproteobacteria > Alteromonadales > Colwelliaceae > Colwellia > Colwellia sp. BRX10-1. The sequence continues at coordinate 208,245 of NZ_JACGWC010000003.1, read as the reverse complement.
TCCCATGAGCTTCGTTCCCCGATGACTCGCTTACAACTTGCGGTTGGCCTAGCTCAGCAAGCGATTAACAAACCCGAGCTGCAAAAAAAGCATCTCGCGCGCTGTGAACTAGAAGTTAGCCGTTTAAATGAAATGATAAGCGATGTGCTTTCTCTTTCTCGATTAGAAAACACCTTTCAAAAAATTAATTTGCAAACCGTTCATCTTGATGAATTATTAGCCGATATCTGTCAAGACTGCCAGTACCTTGCTGACGAAAAACATATCTTAATTACTATGAAGCACTTTTTCTCTTTGGATCTACCTGGAGATCAAAATTTATTAAGCAGTGCTTTTAGTAATGTCATTATTAATGCCATTAAATATAGCCCAAAGCACAGTGAAGTGGTCATTTATATGGCGAGTGTTATTCTCAATCAACAAGACAGTATTAAGATTATCATTAGCGATAGCGGTAATGGCGTTCCTCAAGGTACCATCGAAAAACTTTTTCAGCCTTTTTATCGTGTCGATGAAGCCCGAGATAGAAACACGGGTGGCACCGGCTTAGGCTTAGCGATAGCGCAGCAAGCAGTATTAGCACATAATGGTGAAATTAGTGCTAAAAACAACGACTCTGGTGGTTTATCTGTAACCATTACTTTGCCAATAAGCACAACACTGACATAAAACTGATGAGCATAAGTGAGTTATCACCGCTAATGTCATGCGACCTTAGGATTAAACAACATGGCTTTAGCGAAAATCAATAGTAATGACTATGGCAAAGAAAGTGAGCTTAGTGCTCGCTTATCAACTGAAATAAAACAGTTTTGGCAGCTAGGTTATTTTTCATCTTTTAGTGGCGTCGATAAAATAAGAATAAATTACGCAACCTTTACTCACTCCAAAAATCAAGAAAATCTTGTACTGGTTACCGGACGGTCTGAAAGCTATCTAAAGTATCAAGAGCTCGCCTTTGACTTATATCAGCAAGGTTATAATATATTTATCGTCGACCACCGTGGTCAAGGTTTGTCACAACGTTTGTTGAATGATAGCCAAAAAGGCTATGTAAAAAAATTTGATGACTACGCCGAAGATCTTAAAAAATTTATTGATGAGGTTGTTTTAGAAAGTGCCACAAATAATGCCAGTAAAACGCCCGCTAAAAAACCCCATTTATTAGCACATTCGATGGGGGGAGCCATTGCTGTTCGCATGATGCAGTTATACCCACTGTCAGCAAAATCTGCGGTGTTAACCTCGCCAATGATTGCAGTTAACTACGGCAATATCGCTAACTGGCTTGCCAAAGGGATTATTTATTTAGGTGATTTTTTTAACGCTTACTTAGCTACTGAAGCTAATTTTTTTATTGGACAAACGGCCTTTAACGATACACCTTTTGCTAAAAATGAGCTTAGTCAATCGACTGTTCGCTACCAAGTTTTTGTGGAACTTTATCAGAAAAATAAAGAAATACAATTGGGCGGCGTCACCACTCATTGGCTCAAAGAAGCCATTATCGCTAAGAAAAATATTTTTGCAGATTTAGCTAAATTGACTACACCTATCTTAGTCATGCAGGCAAGTAACGACACGATCGTTTGTAATAAAGCGCAAAACACTTTCTGCCAGCAATTGCACCAATACCACCAACAGTCTTGCCCTGAAGGCAAACCTTTCACTGTCGACAATGCGCGGCACGAGCTTATGTTTGAGCAAGACCAGTACCGCAGCCCCGCCTTAAAAAAAGCACTGCAGTGGTTTGATACACATTCAACTTAATGTTATTTCTGTTTCGGTTCTTGATCTACATTAACCGTTTTAATTGGCACCACTGAAGTGGGATCATGATGAATAAACACTTCGCAAGGCGAGAATTTCGCTTCAATTTCTTCTTCTATCGCTTCACCAATATCGTGAGCTTCCAGTAAAGACAGTCGGTCATCGAGCTCTAAATGAAATTGAATAAAGCGATGCGGGCCTGATTGTCGGGTTCTCAAGTCATGAACACCTATGGTCGAATCATGAGCAACCACAATAGCGGTAATTTCAGTCTGCTCTTCTTCACTCAGTTCATGATCCATTAAGTTGTGCACACTTAAGTAAATAATTTTTAAAGCGCCACTCAATAGCAACACTCCAACAAGACAAGTAAAGATGCCATCTGCATATAAAGAGTAGCCACTGCTTAAAATCAACGCCGCTAATACGCCCAGGTTTAATAATAAATCTGACTGGTAATGCAAAGCATCTGCACTAATGGCAACGGAACGGGTTTTGGCAATCACAAAACGTTGCAACACCACTAGTAACAGTGTCATCACGATAGCTATAATCGTCACCACTATGCCTATTTCTGTTTTAACAACCAGTTTGGGGTGAATAATTCGGTCAAAGCCATGAAAGATCAATAACAAGGCAGAACCGGTCACAAAAGCGGCTTGTACTAAACCGGCTAAACTCTCGGCTTTACCGTGACCAAATTTGTGCTTTTCATCGGCGGGTGCCAATGCATAATGAAGAATAACCACATTCATCAACGAAGCAAATAAATCCAACATCGAATCGGTGGCCGAAGCCAGCATTGAGCTAGCATCTGTTACCACCCAAGCATATAGTTTCAAAAGAAAAAGTAATAAGGCCGTTCCAGTAGCAGCGAAAGCAGCTACTCTTACCCAAAAACTGTAATCATTTTTTTTTGATAAAGCTTCACTCATAGTCATTACTTTTCCATGCTTGCTACTTAAGCGCTAATTTGTACAATATAGTAATTCGTTTGGTATAATACCTTATCATCTTCGAATTTAAGTACATTTTTATGTTAGACGTCGTTTTGTTTCAGCCACAAATTCCACCGAATACCGGTAATATTATCCGCCTCTGTGCGAATACAGGCTTTAGGCTACACCTTATTGAACCCTTTGGCTTTGACCTAGACGATAAAAAGCTTCGCCGAGCAGGTTTAGATTACCATGAGTTTGCAGCCATTAAGCGCCATAAAGATTACCAAGCTTTTATCGAAAGTGAACAACCTGAGCGAGTTTTAGCGGTAACCACTAAAACAACCAATTACTATGGTGATATTGCCTTTAAACCTGGGGACTATTTACTTTTTGGCTCAGAGACCAGTGGTTTGCCAGAAGAAGTAAGACAGCAAATACCCGATGAAGATAAAATTCGTATCCCCATGCTAAAAGACAGCCGGAGTATGAATTTATCGAATGCCACCGCAGTGCTTATTTTTGAAGCTTGGCGACAAATGGGCTTTGAAGGCTCAGTTTAAATTTACAATAGTAAAGATAAACGAAGCCAAACAAGGTGTAAAATTATTCGACAGTACGGTCGCGGGACAGTAAATCAGCAGCGGCTAGCTTTGCTGATTTTCCGCAATAAAGTACCTGATAGACTTGCTCAACTATCGGCATTTCTACGCCCATACGTTGTGCTAGCATATAAACTTCTTTGGTATTACGATAGCCTTCAACAACTTGGCCAATATCAGCCATCGCTTTTTCAACATCAACGCCGCTGCCAAGTGCTAAGCCAAATCGACGGTTGCGTGATTGATTATCAGTACAAGTTAAGACTAAATCACCTAATCCAGCCATCCCCATAAAAGTACTTGCCTCGGCATTAAGTGCACAGCCTAAACGTGTCATTTCAACTAAACCACGGGTAATTAACGCAGTACGAGCATTGGCACCAAAGCCAATACCGTCGGCGATGCCAGCACCAATAGCGATCACATTTTTAACCGCACCACCGAGTTGTACACCAATAAAGTCTTTATTTGCATAGACCCGAAAGGTTTTGCCACAATGTAATAGATCAGAAATTTCAGTGACAAAATCATCATCAGTTGACGATAATGAAATAGCCGTTGGTAAGCCAGCCGCCATCTCTTTTGCAAAGGTTGGCCCAGAAAGCACGGCCAATGAAATATCATCCCCCAGAATATCACGGGCAACATCTTGCAGTAATCGACCTGTTTTATGATCTAAACCTTTGGTTGCCCAAGCTATTTTAGCCTTTGGTAATAAGTAGGGTTTAATTTGGCTGAGCATTTCGCCGAAGGCATGACTCGGTACAACCACTAAAATGTTTTCACTCGCTTGAACAGCACTTTCAAGATCGTTAGTCGTTGTCAGTGAGGGTGGAAACTCACTACCCGGTAAATATTTCTCATTTGAGTGAGACGCTTGCATTTGCGCAATATGTTGAGGATCTCGTCCCCATAATACGGTTTTGTGACCATTTCGAGCGAGACAAATAGCAAGGGCAGAGCCATAAGACCCTGCCCCCAAAACCGTGATTTTTGCCGTTAATTTCGACATATCATCACTTCCATTTTATTGTTACTACTAGCCGATTTTGAAAAAAAACCGTTAATTAGTGAGTTTCACTGCTCGCAGGCATCTGTTCAGTTTGTGCTTGTGCGGCACGTTGTTGAACATATGAAGCAAATAGTGCTTCAAAGTTTACTGGTGCTAAATTAATTTGTGGAAATGAACCACGACTCACTAAATTCGCCACTGACTCACGTGCATACGGAAATAATGTTGTTGGGCAGAATGCACCAATAGTATGAGCAAGTTGTGCTTCAGGTAAATTACCAATAGAAAAGATACCAGCTTGTTGGACTTCAGCTAAAAAGGCCGTTTGCCCTTCAACAGTCGCGGTAACGGTTACTGAAAGAACAACTTCATAAGTATCTTCAGCCAATTTATTTGATTTAGTATCTAAATCTAATTGAATTTCAGGCTTCCAATCTTTTTGGAAAATAGCAGGAGAATTTGGCGTTTCAAAAGAGATATCTTTTGTATAAATACGTTGAATAGCAAATTGTGGTGCGGCTTGTTCAGTAGCTGCTTCTGGCGCATCAGCGTTATTGGTGTTCTCATCAGACATAGTTTTTTCCTATTGTATTTATTATTTTATATAATGATGACTTTTAATCTTTTGCTAAAAGTTCATCTAATTTATTAGCGGCGTGAAGTGCGAATAGTTCATCGCAGCCCCCGACATAATGATCACCAATAAAGATTTGTGGCACAGTTACACCGCCACTACGCTTGATCATGGCATTACGCAATTCTGTATTATTGTCGATTTTAATTTCATTAAAGCTTACTTGTTTCTCTTCGAGTAAAGCTTTTGCTCGCATACAGTAAAAACAAGTTACTTTAGTATAAATATCAACTGTCATATCAAACCTTTATTAGTTATTAGCTATTATTTTTTAACCAGTGGTAAACCGGCATTAACCCAAGAATTCATACCACCCTTTAACAAGCTTACTTTAGTAAAGCCTGCTTTAAGTAATTGGTTAGCAACCGGGGTAGCAGTAATTCCTGCGGTACATACAACTATGATGGGTTTATCTTTATAGTTTTCAAGGGTAGCAAAATCATTATTTGATACTTTCTCTTTCACTAAATTTTTCGAATCGATGATACGACTCGCTTTAAATTCTTTTTCGGTACGAATATCAACTACTACACCTTCTTCACGGTTTACTAAAAAAGTAAGTTCCTGTGTAGATATTTGCTTAATAGGAGACATTTGAATACGAATAGTCGTCACAATAATAAGAACGACAATAACTGCCCAAGCAGCGCTTAGTGCTGGATGATTACCAGCAAAAATAATTAATTGATCCATAAAAATAATAAATATTGGTTGAATAAAAAGTTGACGATAGTATACAGAATTACCAAGCAAACCCAAAAAGAACTTTACGTGATAAGCGATTAAATCAATGAAAAGGTTTTTTTTGTTGATACAACCGACTGATAACGAGTGAACTACTCGGCACTAAAGTACCGAGCTTCTGCAATTTAGCTTTTAACGGCTAGGCTGCTTCTTTTTTCTCAGTTCCCACACCAAACTTTGATTGCTCAAAGACTTTCATTTTAGAAGGTGATTTCTGCTGAGCTTTGGGCAACGCCCTAACTAATATCCCATTAGCTATTAACTCTTTTTCGCCTGTGTCTGCAATAGACTTAGCCGCAGAAAAATCTCTACACTGCACTGTGCCGCAGCGCTCACACGCGAAATTTCTCACTCTCAAATCGAATTTATGCTCATGTTTGCATTCGCAACAAATGCCTGACGATTTCACATATCGACCTATTTCATGGTACACAGCGCCATTTAATTCAGCCTTGTACTTAGTTAACACTGTGACCATACCCATCACATTATCGTTCACCATTTGGCCATTAAACTGCTGCATTCCTTTCACGTTTAAATCCTCAAACACGATAATATCACTGGTCTTGGCTATCGAACATGATACTTCGTGAGCAAACGCTAAGCGTTGGCGAGAGATTTTTCCATGAAGTTTATTTAAGCGTGTTTTTGTTTTGTGCCAGCGAGTAGAGCCTTTCTTTCGACGGCTCAACTGGACTTGAATTTGCTTTAATTTGGTTGAAGATTTTTTGAAAGCTTTCGGATTTTTAACGTACCACCCATTTGAACCAACGACGGTGTACTGGCTGTTGATATCATAACCTACAAGCGTTGATAGCACTTGCTTTGCGCTTTTGCACTCAACTTCTTGAGTGAGTGAAACATACCATTTTCCGTGCTTAAATTGCACCGTAGCTGTTTTGATTTTACTGGCTAGTTTTCGATGTAATACAATCGGCACTTTACCAATTTTTGGAATACTGATAGCGCCATTTTCTATGCGAATACAATTAGAATTGTTAACACATCGAAAGCTATCATCGTGAAGCTTTTTTTGTTTAAAACTGATTTTAAACGTTGGGAATTTCTGAGCCCGACATTTAGTGAATGAATTTTTCAGTGCCGTTTCAAGGTCGCGAGCCACTTGCTGAGAAGCCGCAGAATCAAAGGATTTCAGCCATAAGAGTTCATCGAATTTTTTTAAATCTCGAATCAAACCAGCCATTTCATGGTAAAATAAAAACGTTTTATCATAGCGATATCGACGTATATTTTCAGACAGCAACAAGTTCCATAGCCCACGAGCATATGAGCCAAACACAATGAGTTTGGCTTCTTGGTTTGCTGTCGGCTTGAGCCGGTAATTGTATCTAAGCGTCCTTTTCATATACTGTATAGAGTACTGTACAAGCAGAGATTGTCAAGAAATTATCGATTCATCTCGGCACTAAAGTACCGAGTTTTCTCGACGGTGCTGATAAAAGCACACAATTCATTTGAAATATTTTGTCTAATACCACACAAGCAATTCTTGATTTGCCTTGGTATACTGGTGAATAATTAGCTAATTTCACCGTTATGGAAACTAAAATGCCAAATAAAAAACCTACCGTATTACTGATTTTAGATGGTTGGGGATACCGAGAATCTACAGAATCTAATGCTATTTTTCATGCAAGAACGCCGGTACTCGACGATTTAAATGCTCGCTATCCACATATGTTAATTGGCACCTCAGGCATGGCAGTAGGTTTACCTGACGGACAAATGGGCAACTCAGAAGTGGGTCACGTTAATTTAGGCGCTGGTCGTATTGTTTATCAAGACTTCACTCGTATTACCAAATCGATAAAAGATAAAGAATTTAACAGCAACAAAGCACTTAATGATGCGGTTGATAAAGCCGTTAAAAATGATAAAGCCGTACATATTTTTGGCTTATTATCACCAGGTGGCGTTCATAGCCATGAAGATCATATTTTTTCAATGCTCGAACTCGCTAAAGAAAAAGGTGCCCGTAAAATTTACTTACACGCTTTTCTAGACGGCCGCGATACGCCACCACGTAGCGCAGAAGCGTCATTGATTAAAGCACAAGAAAAATTCCAACAGCTAGGCTGTGGCCAGATAGCTTCGGTAATTGGTCGTTATTATGCCATGGACCGTGACCAACGTTGGGATCGTGTCGAATTAGCCTACAACTTAATGGTTAGTGGTGAAGCGCAGTATAAATATTCAAGCGCAACTGAGGCATTAGCCGCCGCTTATGCCCGTGATGAAAATGACGAGTTTGTTGCCGCTTCAGCGATTGTAGACAAGAACAACCAAACCATAGAAATTGATGATGGTGACTCCTTAATTTTTATGAATTTTAGAGCCGACCGTGCGCGTCAATTTACCCGTTGCTTTACTGAACAAGACTTTTCTGGCTTTAAGCGTAAGAAGTGTCCTGCTATTGCTGACTTTGTCATGCTCACCGAATATGCCGGTGACATAAAAGCCAATATCGCTTTTCCTAAAGTAGCACTTGAGAACGTACTGGGTGAATGGTTAGAGAAAAACAACAAAACGCAATTACGTATTTCAGAAACAGAAAAATATGCGCACGTTACCTTCTTCTTCAGCGGTGGTAAAGAAAGTGAATTTGTTGGCGAACAGCGTATTTTAGTACCTTCTCCACAAGTTGCCACCTACGACTTGCAGCCAGAAATGAATTCAGCGTTACTCACTGATAAATTAGTCGCCGCCATTGAAAGCGGTGAACACGACTTTATCGTTTGTAATTATCCAAATGGTGATATGGTGGGTCATACTGGAAAGTTTGATGCTGCCGTAGCCGCTTGTGAAGCGGTTGATGCTAGCGTAGGCCGTGTTGTTGCCGCTCTAGAAAAAGTGGGTGGCGAGTGTTTAATTACTGCTGACCATGGCAATGCTGAACAAATGGTTGATAACAATTCAGGGCAAGCACACACAGCGCATACCTGTGAACCTGTGCCGCTAATTTATATTGGCCGACCCGCTCAACCAGCAGAAAATGGCGCATTGAGTGATATTGCGCCAACAATATTACAGCTGATGGATATAGAGCAACCCGAGCAAATGACCGGTCATTCGTTAATGAAGTTTATCTAAGAAAATTATTATTAAAATGAAATTTACCGTGAAAAAAATATCTTTATTTGCATCAATATTCAGCCTTAGCTGCGTATTGATGTCGGTGAACGCCACTGAACAGTCGTCGAGTAATGGTGATACGACCAATAAAACCAATCAAGCATTGTCGAAAGTTCAGCAGCAAATAGTTGAGCAAGAAAAATCGATTAAACAAACGAGTAATAAACGCTCATCTTTAGAAAATCAATTAAGAAATGACGATATTTCAATCGCTAAAATAGTAAAGGCGATGATTAAAACCCAAGATGATTTTGAAGATACTCAGCAAACATTAAAAGAACTCGCGCAAGAAAAAATAACCTTAACGCACAAGAAACAGCAACAAGAAAAAGTGTTAGCCCAACAATTAAGAGCCGCTTATACATCGGGACATCACGACTATATTAAATTATTACTTAACCAGCAAAGCCCTGCTAGCGTAGAACGTACCGTTACCTATTATAAATATTTGAACGATGCTCGCATCAAAGAAATTGACCAATTTCAGATTGTCTTAAGTGATTTGCTCGCCGTAACGACACAACACCAAGAGCAAGCCAAAAAGTTAAATCTCATAAAACAACAACAAGCCGAACAAAAAGTCGTATTTCAAAACACTAAGCAAGAACGAAAAAACACCATTCGCGCATTAAATCAAGAGCTGCTTGGTAGCAAACAGCTGTTAGCTCAATTAGTGGCCGAAGAACAAAACTTAGTGGTGGCATTACAACGAATCGCAACATTAGCACAGCAAAGTGCAGAGTTAGTTGGCCTAAAAAAATTAAAAAGAAAACTTTCTTGGCCGGTTAAAGGCAAAATTAGCCACAGTTTTGGCTCTCGCAAACAAGGCTACTTAAAATGGAAAGGTATTTTGTTAGCCGCTCCTGTTGGTAAACAAGTTAAAGCCATTCATAACGGCACGGTATTATTTTCAGATTGGTTAAAAGGTTATGGTTTAGTCACAGTGTTAGATCATGGCGCCGGCTATATGAGCCTATATGGCTATAACCAAGCGTTATTAAAGTCAGTAGGTGACCGGGTAGAAACCGGTGAACCGATAGCACTTGTTGGACAAAGTGGTGGGCAGAGTCAATCTGGATTATATTTCGAAATACGCAGCGATGGTCAGGCAGTAAACCCTAAAGCTTGGTTTAAATAAAGTGAAAATATAGCGCCTGCTGAGTCTTATTTTTCTGCTAATAAAAACAGTCAATTCGCTGTAAATATTTCGAAATACCCAGCGATGGTCAAGCAGTTAACCCTAAAGCTTGGTTTACATGAAGATAAAAAGTTAACTTCTCCTCGATTTTAACTTTTTCTACTGATAATCTCGGTTAATAATGATGTTTTCCAAATTAAGAGTTCTTTTGCCTTTATTCCCACAACTAATTATTTTATTGACGTTACTAAGTATAACGCCTTTAGCAACCGCTAAAAACGCACAAGTTGCCATTATTATTGACGATATTGGTTACCGAAAAAGTGATGCTGCCGTGCTAACCTTACCCGGCGCAATAACCTTCGCTATTCTCCCCCATACGCCTTATGGTAAAAGGCTGGCTTTAGAAGGCTATCATAAAAATAACGAAATTATTTTGCACATACCAATGGAAGCAGAAAATGGTAAAAAGCTAGGACCTGGCGCACTAACCGTTAAAATGAATGAAGAGTCAATCCGCCATCAGTTAGCACTTGCTTTCGCTGAGATACCTTTTGCTATTGGTATCAACAACCATATGGGGAGTAAACTAACCAAACTTTATAATCCTATGATGTGGACCATGCGCTTTTTAAAAGAGCGAGATTTAATTTTTGTCGACAGTGTTACTACCAACAAAACCAAAGCAGAACATATCGCCCTTCAGGTAGGTGTTCCAACAACCCACCGACAAATATTTTTAGATAACGAATTAACCACTGACTATATTGATCAGCAATTTATGCAGCTTATAGAGCACGCCCAGCAATATAAATCAGTGGTGGCTATTGCGCACCCTCACCCTGAAACGATCGCAGCACTCAATCGTTTAATACCGTTACTCGCAGCCCTTGATATTGACTTAGTGCCCGTTTCATCCTTAATAGACTCACCCAAAATCCTGCAAGACCTTACCGTCATAACTGAAGACTAAAAATTACTAATTAGTACCGAGATAATCAATGTTATCTTTTTTTAGTAAGGCTAATAAATATTTAACCGGAATCGCGTATGTTATGCCACTAGGATTAGTAATAACCGCTTCCTTTGACTCCTGCACAAACACCTTATTAATAATACCAATCACTTCTCCTGAATCAACATCATATAAAGCACTGCCACTATTGCCAGGGTAAGCGGTAGCATCAAGTTGATAAACTAAATAAGGATTACGTAACATTTTCAACATCTTAATACTAATTTGCTGAGCATTATCCACCGGGATTATCGTTGGTGTAATACTGGCAATAATACCGCGGTGGGTCACAGGGTATAGACCTAAAACAGCGCCAATAGGAAAGCCCGTAAATGCAACATAGCTGCCCTCTCGACTAAATTCTTTATTTGCAAGTTGCATCGCGGGCAGTGGCGCGCCATGGATTTTTAGTACGGCGATATCGTGCAACTGCGAACTAGCAACAATATCAGCGGTTCGCACTTTCGCCGCTTTTCCAGAGCCAGTAAACACCGCCATCTGTTGAAGAGTATTTTCATCAAGTTCTTTGGGTAAAACGTGAAAGTTGGTGACCACATAGCGGCCATTACCGATAACAAAGCCACTGCCGTTCAAACTATTTTGCTGACGACCCGATGGGGTATGAACACCAATACCCACTACTGACGGTTTTATTTTTTCAACGGTATCCGCTAAATCGGCTAGTACTGAGCTGGTATAAAAAATTAAATAAACACTTAATATTATTTTCAAATAACGCATCTTAAACCCTCCATTCATTATAAATATTATTTATCGTCAATAAGTTTACTGCGTTTTACTCGCAAAAACAGCTATGATTACTCATAATTAAAATAATTATAACAATATGTTATATCTCTGTAGGCAGCTATTTCTTAAGGTCGTTCAACAATATGACAAAAAAAACAGTAGTTCCTATCTTCGCTGGTGGCGGCACACGACTGCCGGCACATGTTGGCATCTTACATGCGCTACAAGCTTATGACATCGACTTCAATCACTTAGTAGGGGTTTCAGGTGGCAGTATTGTTAGCAGCTTGTTTGCAGCTGGCTTAAGCCCAGCGGAAATTAAAGATATCGCTTTAAATACTAACTATAACAAGTTCCGAGAATTTTCATTATTAAAATTAATTCGCAACGGCGGTTTAAGTTCAGGTGACCGTTTTGAACAATGGATGGATGGCCTACTCGGTGGAAAAACATTTGCCGAGCTTGATTATAATTTACATATTGTTGCAACAGATGTCGCTAAAGGTACCCCCGTTATTTTCAACAAAGAGCTCACCCCTGATGTAAAAGTATCACTGGCAGTAAGATTCTCGATGTCCATTCCCTTAATATTTAGTTTTAAGACTTTTGGCGAACATGTCATGGTTGATGGCAGTATTTTATCTGAAGACGCCCTACATCGAGACTGGGCAAAAGATGGGACACCGGTTTTATGTTTTCGCCTTAAGGGTGAGCATGAAAATAACGAAGTTAATATTAAAGGTTTTTTCCCAATTTATAAGTACGTAACCCTGCTTATTCGTACCTTTATGACCACGATCTCGCGCGAATATATTAATGAAGCCTTCTGGCACAATACCGTAGTAGTTAATATTGGCAATTACTCTGCCGTTGACTTTTCCATGACGACAGAGCAAAAACAAAGCTTATTTGATATTGGCTTTAAAACAGCAGAGGAAGTATTACCGATAAAACTGGGAAAAAAATAAAAATTTTAACAGTTAATAGTAATATTTCTCCGGTATTAGGTTATATTAATAGTATGTCTCGTGACGCAATGACTTCTATCACGAAATAACATGAAGACAAATGGATGAGAAAATGAGTCTAAGCAAATTAATATTAAATTCCCCTATCATTGGCGATGTCGCAAAAAAAGTGGCGTCGTTTAAGGTCAATCATGATGCCGGAAATATTGCGGAGCATTTCACCAAGTTTCTCAAGCCACAATACGCCTCTACTAAAAGCCTTCGTAACGAAGTATTTAAAATTCGTCACAATGTTTACTGTGAAGAATTAGCCTTCGAAAATCAAAAAGATAATGGTATGGAAATGGATGAGTTTGATCCTCACTCTATTTTTGCTCTAATTCAGCACAAGCCAACCAATAATTACACCAGTTGTGTACGTATAGTTCGCTCAAGCAATGAAGATGAATTGTTACCGATTGAAAAGTTTTGTTATGACGCGATTCAAAATAAAGACTACGATCCTAAAAAATTCAAACGTGAAGAGATTGGTGAATTTTCTCGCTTGGCTGTAAAAGCTGACTTCAGACGTCGTAAATCAGATCGTTTTAAGGGTTCTGCCATTGGTGCCATTAGTGAAGGTTCATATTCTGAATCAGAACTGCGCTGTTTCCCATTTATTGCGATAGGTTTGTATATGGTTGCTGGCACTTTAGCTATCGATACCGGTATAAAGCATGCTTTTGTTATGATGGAGCCACGTTTAGCCCGTAGTATGAAGTTTGTTGGCATTAAATTCATACAAATTGGTGAGCCTATTGAATATCATGGTTTACGCGCTCCTTATTATATTAATGCTGAAATATTTTTAGAAAACCTAACAAGTGGCTTTAAGAGCTTGTATAAAGAAATACAAAAAGATATCCGTAGCCAGTTTTAATTAACTATCTCGAATATTCACTGTTCATAATATCATCAGAGAAAATACTGATAAAAGTAGCGAAAATAAAATGTACGTCTTCTCTTTTCGCTACTAATACAACAAACCTTCAACTATTCAGACAATTTCCTTTTTTTCTCTATTTGCTCCGCTGATACCACCGTTATTTCGCTCAATATACGTTGGGCTTCTACTCTATTATTATTTGCTAATAACGTTTCTACATAGTTTAAAGCAATATCAGTATCTTTCCCTTTAGACAAATCATAAGCTTCTTTTGCTTTTGCTAATGCTTCGACTTTATTATCTAATTTTAATAAGACCTGAGCGTAAGTATCAACAACATTCGGTATTGTCGAATTAATAGCATAGGCTTGTTTCGAATATTCCAGGGCCTGTGAATGTTTTTTGTCTTCCATATACAGCCATGATAAATTATTTAATGCCACAATATTTTTCGGGCTAGCTTTAATAAGTCGTTCATATTCAATAATAGCTTTGTCTTTATGTTCAGCTAAATACATATTTGCTAAACTCAGGCTAACGCGAGGATCAATTTTATTTTCTATGTTTTCCTTATCAGAAAACTGCTCTAACAGCTCAATAGCTTGCGATTTTTGATTATTTCCTTCCAAAGCAAAAGCTAAAAACGTCGCATTATTACTAGTAGGTCTGGCCTTATACTGCTGCTCAAGTTTAGGTATTGCATCAATAAAATTTCTTTCCAGTAAGAAAATCCTACCTTCTATTCCTGCTTTTAAATCTTCATTAACATCAAATTTTTCTAATGATTTAAACAAATCTTTCGCATCTGCTATTCCACCACTATCTAATAAAACCTGCATTTTCACCAAATTAATCATTAGATTGTTAGGATGCTTTTTAGAGGCTTCATCTAATACACCCAATGCTCTGTCAGGAAATTTTTTGCTCGTCCAATAATTTGCTAATAAAAAGGCAGGTTCAATATGATAAGGATTATTCTTAAACCACTTATCTAAGATTGAATAGACATCTTTAGCATCTGGCTGTTTAGCATTAGCCATAAGTACTAACTGCCAATAACGTTTTGGGGTTCTTCCACTTAATTGATAACCATTCAATATCGTACTAGCTTGCCTAAATTGATCTAACTGTATAAGAGCTTCGGCTAATAGCATTCCATGTTTAACATTATCGGCATTACTTTTTTGAGCCTGAGCAATCACCTCTAAGCCTTCTTCATTTTTGTGAAACTCAAAGTATAGGCGAAGTACTTCAATATTATTCGGATGTGCTTTAAGTGCCTGCTCTGTCAATAACGTAGCTTGTTCGGTATCTTTTTGATAAGCAGCCAACTTTACAATTTCAGTTAATGCGTACACATTATTAGGCTCTAATGCTAGGCTTTTCTCTAATGCAGCCTTTCCTTCCTCAAATTTATTGTTTTTGAATAAGATTCTCGCCTGTAGATTATGTCCCCCTGCTTTATTTGGGTATAACTCCAACCACTTGTCTGCAATTTTAGTAGCTCTAGCCAAGTTTCCAGACTGAATTGAAGCAAAGGCCAGTGCAAGCTCTGCTGAAATCAATTCAGGGTCTTGCTGTAAAGCTAATTCTAATTTTTCAATGCCAGAAGGATCGTTCATCATTAGTTTTAAAATACCGGCTCTTGCAACTTCTTCAGCCGTCATATCCTCCGCACTAGAGGCATAATTAGCCATTTCTTGTGCTTTTTCGTAAGCCCCTACTTCTAATAATTCATAGCTTAATGTAGATAAAAACTGTGCGTTTTCTTTATTATTTGAGTCGTAACCATTTAGTGTTTCACTAATATCATCAATCAAACCTAACTGTAATTGACTTAACGCAAGCATTCTTTTGACCGGATGTTCTGCGGGTAAATATGAAATCAAATCTTTCAGATGAAGATGGCTTTGCTCATAGTTTTGCAAATAAAAAGCACTTGCCCCGGCAACTAATTTCAAACTAAAAGAATTAAACCCTGAACTTAACGATTGATTAGCAAGAACGTTTGCCGTTTTGTAGTCTTTATTTTCAAAGCGTGCCATCGCCTTAATATATTGTAAAAAAGGTTGAGTCGGAATTCTTGCTAAAATAACATCAG
Organism: Colwellia sp. BRX10-1; assembly: GCF_014077545.1. Taxonomy (NCBI): domain Bacteria; kingdom Pseudomonadati; phylum Pseudomonadota; class Gammaproteobacteria; order Alteromonadales; family Colwelliaceae; genus Colwellia; species Colwellia sp. BRX10-1. Next base: position 192,495 of record NZ_JACGWC010000003.1, on the reverse strand, counting down.
CAATGGCTTCAGCCTCATCATATTGGCCATTTTTGATGAGAGAATCAGCGATAAAAAATTGCACTTTACCTGAATTAGGTTGTAATACTTGATATTGCTTAAAGCTATCAACAGCTAAAGCATAGTTATTTTCAACCGTCGCAATCTGACCTTGTAACATAAGTGCATCAGCATTGTTTGGCGTTGTCGTTAAAATTTGCTTCACAAGTGAACTTGCATGATCAATATTTTGTGTTGAGAAGGCTAAATAGGCATTCGCTAACTGGCTGTAGCCATCTGATCCAAATAGAGAAAGTGCTTCATCAACTATTGCCTGGGCAAGCTCATTTTTCCCAGATCTCAATGATGCTAAAGTTTTATAGGCGAGGTATTGAGTATTTGGCATTGATAAAGACTTTTCGTGTATTTCAAGCGCTAAAACATCGTCATCAGATTCTGTCAATATATAGGCTCGAGCGAGTAAAGGGAGAACTTTATCAAAGTCATATTTTAATTTATTAGCGCGTTCTAACTCCTTCACCGCGTTTTCGGCATCACCATCACTTAAATATAACCGGCCTAGTAAGAATCGCGCATGTGCATTTTCACCATCAATTTTAAGGGCATTTTTTAATGAAATAATTGCCGCGTTGTTTTGCTTTTCTAAAATTGAGCTCTCTGCTTTGGTTATATATGTTTGTGCCGACTCAGTGTCAGAACATGCAGATAAAACCATAACAACACTTATACATATTATCGACTTTAAAAATTTCATTAAACTTCCTGTATCTTTTTTCTGGATTAAATACTTACATATGATACTAAAGCATTAAGACATCTTTTTATATGAAATATAAATAATCACACTTACGTATAAATATATATGACAAATGCTTTTATCGTGTGTATTGTTATTTGATAAAAAACTCTCTAAATAAAAGGAATTTATTATGTTTAAAATATTAGGCTTTATTGTATCTGTACTCTTATGCTCACTTCCCGTTTCTGCAAAAATTAAAATTGAAAAATACCAGCTTCCAATCATTAATTACGTAAGTATTCCCGTTCAAACACTTGAAAATAACTGGCTAGTATCGGCAAAATTAAGTATTCCACGAACAGATAACACATCAAAAATGCCTGCAGTAGTCATTATGCATAGCTCAGGCGGTATAGATAGCACGGGTGATTTTTACGCAAAGTCGCTTAATAAAAATGGGATCGTAACCATTGAACTTGATCTTTGGGGCGCTCGCAACCTAGCCGGAGGAACCGACAGACCAGCCAGTCCACAAGAAACCTTACCCGATGCTATTGCTGCATTACATTATTTAGCGTCAAGACCCGACATAGACTCGTCTAAAATAGGTATTATTGGATTTTCTTGGGGTGGAGTTTTATCCATGTTAACGGCTACTGAACAATATATGGGTATGACAGGTAGCTCTCTTCGATATGCCGCCCATGTTGCTCATTACCCTGTTTGTTGGGTATACAATAATGTTCCTGGTTTTGAATTTGAAAAACTCACCGGTGCACCGGTATTAATTCAAACCGGGCAATATGACGATTACGATTTACCTGACACCTGTTCAAACATGGTGAATAATTTGGTTGATGTAGATAAGGAGTTAACTGACCTTAATGTATATAAAAAAGCTTACCACGCATGGGATAGACTTGAACCGACATTAATCGTTGAAGATCCCTTTGCACATTTAGGACAAGGCGGCACTGTTACCTTAAAGCCGAATAAGAAACTTGCAGTTAAATCTCGTCATAAAGCAGTTAAATTTTTCAACAAAGCTTTTGATCTTAATGAGTAATAATATTTAAAAATATCAGCAAATATAATAAATACCCTGTGATGCCGGTAGCTTTCAAAATAAAACGACTGGCATCACAATACGAGTTTTAAAAAAGCAATAACTCCCTCTACAAAATTTTATGAAACTGATGCAGGATCAATAAAAACACGAATTTATTGTCTTAAAAATGCCAATAAAATTATTATGTCATATAATAATTTACAATCTATATATCCAAAAAGAGTAACTATGAATAACCTAATTTCGCTATTAACAACAATAGTGGGTAAAGACTACATTTTTACTTCAAGTGAAAAAGTCGCTGAATATAATTTAGGAACGTTCCCCCATAAAAATACAAATAAAATTGTAATCAAGCCTGCAAATACAGCGCAAGTTCAGCAAATAGTTAAAACTATTAACCAGTATAATTTATCCAATGACGACTCAAAGTTTGCAATTAGCACGGTAAGCTCAGGAAAAAACTGGGGATATTCGGCGCAAGAACCAAGTTTTGATAATGCCATATTAATGCAACTCTCACGTATTAAAGAACTCGATAACTACGACGACAAACAAGGAACTATTACCTTAACCCCAGGTGTAACCCAACAAGATCTTTACGAATACTTACAAGAACAAGGTGGAAAGTTCTGGATGGACGCCACAGGGTCGTCTCCTGAGTGTAGTATTATCGGCAATACGATGGAAAGAGGTTTTGGCCATACCGAATATGGTGATCATTTTAACAACGTTTGTAGTTTTGAAGTGATATTAGCTGATGGCAGTTTAATTAACACCGGCTTTAAACAGTTCTCAAAAAATGGTGTGATACCGGTTGCAGCAGATTGTTATAAATGGGGCATTGGCCCTTATGTTGATGGTTTATTCACGCAATCAAATTTTGGTATTGTCACTAAGATGACTTTATGGCTTATGCCAAAGCCTGAACATTTTGAAGCATTCTTTATCAGCATTAAAGACGAAGATAAAATAGCTGATTTAATAGATGCACTACAACCGTTAAAATTAAATGGCATTATTAAAAGTTCAGCGCATATTGGTAACGATCATAAAGCTATTCAAGCACTCAGCTTTTATCCTTGGAAAAAAGCGAAAAATCAAACGCCATTACCCGAATCCATCAAAAACACGTTAAAAAAGAAGTTTATGGTTAATGCTTGGAGTGTATCGGGTGCATTCTACGGCACAAAGGCGGAAGTAAAAGTATGGAAAAAAATACTTAAACAGGCGATTAAACCCGTTACAACTGATATCAAGTTCATCGATCAATCGACTTTAAATCTAGCGATGAAATTTAAAGGCATACTGAGTCTAATTACCGGGATAGATTTCAATAGTAATATCCCATTGCTTGAAAAAGTATTTCGTCTCAAACAAGGAATTCCCACTAATTACTTTATTCCGAGTACTTATTGGCGAAAGAAAACACCACCCAAAACTATCGACGGATTAGATCCCACCCAAGACAACGTCGGTTTATTATGGTTAGCCCCAATAGCCCCCATTGATGGCCAACATGTAAAAGCAATGGTTAAGATTATAAATGCTATTCAAATTAAATATGGTTATGAACCAGGATTATCTATCACGCTATTAACTGAACGAACTTTAGACTGCGTTGTGTCGCTGGTTTATGATCGTGATATCGAGGGTGAAGATGTAAAAGCTTTAGCGTGTCATGATGAGATGTTTGAAGCGCTAACCAATAAAGGCTATTTTCCTTATCGGCTTTCGAGCCATGCGCATGAAGCCTATAGTAAAATTGACAGTTCCTTAATACCTCAGTTGAAAAAAATAAAGAGTGTTCTTGATCAACAGACTGTTTTATCACCAGATAAATATGGGATTTAGAATTACGATAACTAGGGATCATTCATTATAACAAAACACCTTGGCCTAATAAGTTGTCAGGTTTTTTTACACTATTGAATACCCAAGCAAAAAACTAAAAAAAAACAACATAAAAAACAACAGCATGAATTATTGGCACGATGTAAGCATATTAGTAGGTAGACAACTAATCAAACGAACTAACATTCCAAATGGAATCGGAGAGAAAAATGAAATTAATTAATCTAACAAAAAGCTTAATCGCTGCTTCTGTTTTAACTGTAGCGTCTTTTGGCGCGAATGCTGGTGTAATTGCTAGCTCATACCTTGAAGTAAATAACTTTGCTTTAAACGGTGTATCTTCAGCGGACTTATTATTTTTAGCTTCAGGGTCTCGTGAAGGTAATACTTCAGCACAAATAAATATAGGCACAAACTTAACTGCAGGCGATGCTGATTCATCATCAGCATTAGGCGATGTTGATGCATTATTAGCATGTGTTGGTAACTGTACAGTTTTAGGTTTGAATACCCCTGCAGCAGAAAATGCTGGCACCTTGCATTGGTCAACTGGATTAGCTAATGATTTAAATTATTCATATTCTGACCAAAATGTATCGGGCAATGCAATAGATGGGACTTCATCAGGCTTTACTCTAGCAGAAAGTTCATTATCAAGCGTACCTCAAGGTAATGCGAGTTCAAATGGTAATATATTTAATGAATTTGAAGCTATATTCAAATTTAATGGCGGTACCAATGCTAATGTTAACTTTACTTTAGATTATGTTTTAGATATGGCATCTGTTATAACTGCTGATGTTGCATTTGATGACCTTATAACAGCTACAACCACTGCATTTGCAAACTTTACTGTTTCACTAACAAATATTAATACTGGTTTAAGACAACAATGGAACATTGTTGATGAAACTGTTTCAGGTCGTGACGGCGCTATGTTTAATACTTTATTCCCTGGTTCAAACTCTAAAGCAGTTAACTCAAATGAAAACTTTAATTCTGGTGACTTTTTACTAGAAGCTCAAAACGCGTACGCATTGAATATCTCTCAAACTACAAGCACTAACGTTTCGCTTGTTCCAGAGCCAACTTCTATTGCATTGTTCGGTTTAGGCTTATTAGGTCTAGCTGGTGCAGCACGTCGTCGTAATTCTTAATTCTTAATTCTTAATTCTTAATTACACCAAGCTCCGTTATTTAAAGCCCTCATATGAGGGCTTTATTTTTAACAAAAAAATCTGAATATTCTTTCCTACTCCCTATCTTGTAACTACGTTAAATTATAATTTCCCTTCACTTATCCACCTACAATAACGCATCACTATTTATTTAAATTTACAAAAACTTTATCGTTCATTGACGTGAATTGAGTTTAGTTACTTTTAACTAACTGATGTTAAAAACTGCCTTCTCTGTCACGTAAAGTTTCATGCGTTACTAGGACGTATTTACTGAGAATATACCTTGATGTGTGGCCATTTAGGCTATTGCTGGTGTTATATTTTTCTAAAGATGCCTAAGGAGCCATTAAACCTGTGTTTAAAGCAGCTTCAACGGTTATCTTATTGAGTGTTTTACGAGGGTCGGTTAAGTTTTTCTTATTCATAGTCTGCCTATCCTAAACCCAAAATGGGTCTTAATGATAGGCATCTATACTAATTTTGTTACGGTTTATCTAATTGCGTCTTGATAGTGCTTTGCTATTTCCTTATTTTTTGGTGCGAGTAAAACCGCCCTTTTTAATAGTTCAATAGCTTTATTCTTATCTCCTAACTGAAGCTTAATCAAAGCCGCAGTATCGAGAACTTCAGGATGATTATTGTTAATAACTAATGCTTTATCAGCGTATTTATTTGCAGATTGAAAATTACCTAATTCATATTCAACCCAAGCCAAATTATTCAGAATAGACAGATCATCGGGTGATTTATCCAAAAGCAGGGTATATTGTGCTTGAGCCAAAGGTTTATCAAACTTAAGAGCGCTTTCCGCTAGTAAATTTTGAATGATTAAATCGTCTGGAAATTTTTCAACATGCTTTTTAATAAACGTAAATGCCGCCTTTTCTTGATCAACTTTTTTCAGTGTAGAAAATACCAATATTCCATTATAAGTACTAGGTAACTCTTTATACAACCCCTTAATTCCTTGAACTGCCTCTTTAAATTTACCTTCAGACAACCATATCTTAGCTTGTAATCCTTGAGCTAAAGGTAAACTTCCCTGATCGTTAGTTAACCCATCCAATTGCTCCTGCGCTTGCACAAAGTCTTTAGTAATAATTAGAAAGTGAATGTTCAGGAGCTTAAATTCTAGGTTATCTGGTGCTATTTTCAACGCTGAATTAGTTGTTGATAATGCTCCTAAATAGTCTTTCAAATTCTCTTGCAATGTGACTTTTCTCAACCAAGCTACACGATATTGAGGCTGTAAAGTTAACCAACGATTAAACGTATCTAATGCTTTTTCATTTTTGTCAAGTTGCATATAACTGTCACCAAGAAGAACCCAATAAATGGCTTGAGTCATCTTTTCTTCATCAATAGCACTTAATAGGTCAATGACTTTAATATAATTTTTTTCGATAAAAAGAACTTCAGCGTATAAAGTTAAGTACTTCTGACTTTCAATATTATCAATATAACTTTTTTCTATTCGTGAAATAGCTATGTTAACTTTATCCAGTTTTTTATAAGCCTTATATTGCAAACGAAGTCCGGCTAAATGATAAGGAGACCTCTCAAGTAACTTTTCTACAAGCTCTAAAGATTTATCATACTTTTTGTTTCCAAATTCTTTTATAGTAAAATATATTAGAGAGTATGGGTTGTACTCATTGATATTCAAAGCCAATTCAAGTTCATGTTCAGCTTTTTCAATTTCATTTTTCAACAGTAAAATTTTGGCTGTTAGGTTGTAACCTTCAATTTCATTTGTTTTAGTCTCTTTCCATTTAGCAGCCAAGTCTAATGCTTTCTGGTATTCTTTATTTTGAATATAAGCAGACGCAAGTGCGAATTTAGCTATTGGTAAATCAGGGTCAATCTCAGAGGCTTTTTCTAAATCTGTAATTCCTTCCAAATCATTCATTGAAAGTTTCAAAATACCAATTTTCGCTATATCTTGAGGATTATTAATATCTATATCATTAGTTTTAGTTACTAATGCCTTAGCTTCTTGAAACTTTCCAGCTTTTAATAGTTCAAAACTGGCGGTAGTAAGAAGGTTAATATCGTCAGCCGTTGCTCCATCCATAGTTTTCAATGTACTTGCAGCTTCAGAACTATAACCAAGCTTTAATTGAACGACAGCCAAAACTTTACGCACGGGGTGGGTAGGCGCTAAAGATTCATCAAGAGTAATTAAGAAATGGTGTGCTCGCTCATATTGTTGTAATTTAAATGCACTTAAACCAGCAACGATTCTATTTGAAGAAACATTCAAACCATTTTGTATAGCTTTATCTGTATGTGCTAAAGCATTTTCATAATCTCCCTTTTGATAATAGACCAAGCCTTTCAATTGATTTGTAAATGGATGTTCTGGAATTATTTTTAACAAAAAATCTAAATGCTCATCGGCTTCAGAATATCTTTCAGCCCGCACATAACTATTTGCCAAGAATAATCTAATTTTTGTGTTGGTTGGTAATAAGAGATAAAATTTATTGAAAGATGTAATAGCAGTATTAAAGTCACCTTGAATAAATAATAACTGGCCTTTTAATATTAACGCTTCTGTTAACTCTGGTGTTTTGACTAAAATCTTTTCAATGAGACTTAAAGCATCAGTTATATTGGTAGACTCTGCCATAATGTAAGCTTCACCTAATTGACTATAAACTGACTCAGATGAAAATTCACTTGCTTGAGTTATAATTTCTTCGGCTTTTGCCTGATCGCCAAGTTTAATATGCGCGAGTGCTTTATAGAGTAATATTTCAGGTAAAACACTTTCAGGTAATTTTGCATTTTGGTTTGCTAATGTGATTACTTGTTCACTTTTATCTTGTAAATTAAGCGCTTTAAATAATTTTGGTAATATTAGATCTAAAGGGCCATTTAGCTCTAAGGATTTTGTAAGCTCTTTTTCTGCTGCTTCAATATCACCAACTTCTAAATATAAAGTTCCTAATAGGAGTCGAGATTCTGGATTTTCCAATTCAATTGAGATCGCATTCTTTAATTCTAAAATTGCAGCTGAACTATTACCATTCGCAACATGCGATTTAGCACTTTGAATGTATTCATTCGCTGTTTTTTGAGGTGAACAAGCAGCTAAACTGAAAGCCACCGCCATTGTGATAATTAATTTATTACTGAATTTCATGGTATTCCTTCACTTTATTTTATTGTACATTCATACTTATAGCTGAAAATCCAACCAATTCTAGCCGAAATAATTATGAGTAATATGGCAAATACTAACAAGATAATACCTTTTTGAATATTGCTTTATAATTTTTAAATTTATTCTCTAGTTTTAACAATAGATATTTTCTTTGGTAACAATTCATAACTAAATTATACTTTTTATTCGACATTGACCGCTTATAACGGGCATCACCACCAAGAAAGTCATAACTATATATACCCTGATCAATATAATATTGAATAGCCTTAGTATGTAAAGTTAGACCAACTTTAATTTTATTATCATCAAAAGAGGTTAACGCTGATAAATAGAAGCACACTTGATCTTTATAAACATAATTCAATAAATAGCCTACGGGTTCTTTATTCAGAGATAAGACTGCAATTTGCACAACATTGTTTTCATCATCATTAATCATTGCATCATGAAAGTCATTAAATACACTGTTTGTAAAGCCACTTCCTTCAACTGAGTTACTCCATCGTTCAATATGTATTTTAGCAATATTCTTGATTAACGCTCTAACTTCATCAGCTTGGGTAATGATTGAGAAATCGACTTCACCGAGTTGCTTTAATAATTTTTCACTTCGCGCAACCTGTGAACGAGTATTTTTTGAAAGCACCTCGTTTATAAATTTTTCTTTTACTTCTTCCGTATAACTTTGTGTTTCGACAGTATATGCGTTTGTTTCTATTAGAGGGGTAATATCAGGGAAATCATGATGAAAACATGAAGTAAAACTTCTAATAACATTATCAGTAGATAAGCCAATAATCACCTCATGAATATGGGAGGCAAAAACACAAACCGAATCTATCATTTCTTTTCTAACTAGCTCTGCAACATTTGCATCTAGTAAAAAGTCGTTATGTTCAATCCATATTTGATCTTGCGGTGTATTACCAGTTCGATGTAGATACCATTGCTTTATAGAAAACAATCCAAATATCTTTCTTTCTTTCTCAACCAAAAAACCTAATCCAACAACTCGATTATTATCTTCAGCTTCAACAATAAATACTTTACCAGTAATTAGATCAAGCCAACTTCCGATCCATGCCCAGGATAAGAAAACATTACTTTCAGCTCTTTTTTCAAGATTTTGCCATTTTAATGAAACATCCCTTTTATTTGACGTATTAAAAGGTATTATTGATATATTAATGGCTATTCCCTTATACTTAATAAACAAAGCTTTTCTTAAAACAACTTTAGCAAAATACTATATAAACGTTGCATGAGAAAGTGTTAATTTCACATATAGCCTAACTTATGAGATTTAGATGATAACCACACCCTACTTGTCTTTTATAATCCCCGCTTTTAATGAAAAGAACTTTATTAGCAATACACTAAAGCAACTGCATAATTTCGCGCCAAAATGCCATTATGAAGTGATTATTGTAGACAATGGTTCTACTGATAATACTATAGAAATAGCTCAATCATTCAATGATACTGTTTTAACTTGTCCTGAGGGTACCATTGCAGCCGTTAGAAACTATGGTGTAAGTAAATCAAAGGGGAATATATTAGTTTTTTTAGACGCTGACGTAGAACTCACCCAAGAATGGCAAAATAATATCATGGGTGTTATTAACCAAATTATTGAAGAACCGTTATTAATAACTGGGTCAAGATGTTTGGCACCAGAAACATCCAACATCATTAATAATAGCTGGTTTAATATATTGTCAATCAGCACATCAGATAATTATATTAACTCCGGTCACTTAATAACATCTAAAGTTTTATTTGATGAAATATCTGGATTCAATGAAACACTTAAAACAGCTGAAGACCACGATTTTTGCGTAAGAGCAAAACAAACTGGTGCTAAAATAAGACCCACACCATCATTGAAGGTGATTCATTATGGATACCCTGCAACAATAGGCGAGTTCATTAAAAGGGAGCGTTGGCATGGTCGTGAAGATTTTAAAAATATATATTCTATATTCAAGTCGAAAATAGCATTAATTACGCTTTTTCATTTATGCCTTTTATCGTTAAGCGTAATACAGATAATCAGTACAGGCTTATTACAGGGGATTATTTTTTATATATTATCTATGATATTAATGACTATTCCTTTAACCTTATATAAATTCAAAGAACTAAAGTTAGAATCAATAGTAAAAACATCCTTAATGCATTATTTTTATATTATTGGCCGCACACTGTCATTCTTTGATCGGATCACATTAAGATATTCAAAAAAATTTAGGTAAATATGACATTTTTTATTCTAGTTATCACATTACTATCCCTATGCATTATCTTATATGTATATTTTGGTTACCCACTTTTACTTAAGCTGCTTAGTATTTTGTTAAAAACTAAAGCCACACGCCAAGATGAAATGCTAACCCCTGAAGTATCATTAATTATATCTTGTTATAACGAAGTAGATGTAGTTAAAGAGAAAATAGAGAACAGTTTAGCCATTGACTACCCTAGAGATAAATTAAAGATCATCATAGTTTCTGACGGTTCTGATGACGGTACTGACGAAATAGCAAAACAATACTCTACAGAAGGTATAATGCTAATCAGACAAGAAGGTCGCTTAGGTAAAACCTCTGCAATTAACTTAGCCATGGAGCAAGTAACTTCAGAAATTGTGGTTTTTTCTGACGCAAATGCAATGTATGAAACTGATGCTATTAAAAAATTAGTCCGAAACTTTGCGGATAAAACCGTTGGATATGTAGTTGGCGCAGCTTTGTATACCGATGGAAAAACGAGTGCAGCAGCAGCCAGTGAAGATATATACTGGCGTTATGAAATCAAGTTAAAAACATTAGAAAGTAAATTACATTCTGTTGTGGGTGGCGATGGTGCTATTTATGCTATTCGTCGAGCTTTATTTATCAAGTTAGATGCAAAAGATATTAATGACTTTGTTAACCCATTACAAATCATTGCTCAAGGATATAGAGGTGTGTTTGATCACGAAGCAAATTGTTTAGAAGAAACTGCAGGAGATTTCGCCAAAGAAGCTAAAAGAAAACAACGAATAGTAAATAGAAGCTTTCGTGGTTTAATGAAAATGAAGGAAGTTTTGAATCCTTTAAAATTTGGTTTTTTTAGCTTTGAAGTTATATCTCACAAGTTGCTACGTTGGCTAATACCTGTTTTTATAATGTGCTTTGCCCTCGGTTCATTATTTTTATCTTATGAAAATATTTTTGTTTTTCAAATAATAACTTTATTGGGTATTTTGTTTATCTTGCTTGCTCAAGTTGGTTTTTTAAAGTCTAGGAATAAAATAATCTCTCCTCTGTTCTCTATCCCCTATTATTTTTTAATGGTAAATTATTACTCGCTCTTGGGGGTTTTAACCGCTCTTGCTGGTAATATTCAAGTAACTTGGAGTACACCTAGAGTATCTACAAAAGAAAAAGGCCTACTCAAAACAAAAGGTATTGTGATACTTACTATCTGTAATTTAGCCCTAATAAAAATATTCTTTGATACTTTATTTAATTATCAATAGTAAAGGCAGATTTATATGAAATATGTTTTATTTATTTTATTAACATTATTTTCTAATGACTCTTTTAGTCAAACATCGACTTGGTCTGAAGGGAAGTGTGATGATATTAAAAACATCCATGAAGGTGCTACAAGAGATTTCTATAATAGAGGAGCAGGGAAAACTTGGAAGAATAAACAGGGTGATTGGCTAGATGCTCAATTAATTCCACAAGGGAATAAACCATTTACAAGTATTAACATCAAAAATAAAAAAAAGAATGATGTAATCAGTATTAATGTAACTATATTAGTAAAATATTGGCAAAAAAACGTAATTGTTAATCATGGTTTTTTAGTTAAACGTTTAAAAGGGGATAATGCCACTTTTTTTTCTAAAGATAATAGTTCTGCACCTTTATCGCCTAGTCTAAAGATTAAAACTAAACTTAAAACATATCATTTAACGGCTGTAGCTGATACAGAGTTGGATGTGTCAACTTACCGTTGCCTAAATAATGAACCACTACTTAATGCTTATCACAACTTATTAATAAGATTTGATTTAGGTAAAGTAAAAGAAGATATAATTGAAGCCAATCTACAATTAACTTCAGCTAAAGACATACGGACTTCATCGCTAAATTTATATTCGGTAAATATTGAGCCTAACTTTTACATTAGAGAGTTTGGTTTGGTTGATAACTATGAAAATGATGAAGCTTTAAAACATGACAAGCATGTTTTATATTATGAAAGTTTTGATGATGAACAATGGAGAGAAAAATGGGGTGTATCTTTTTGGGAGAGCTATAGAACAACAGATAATAATGAATATGAAAGCTTTATCCCTTTAAATAAATCTGCCTTAGAGATAACTATAAAAAAAGGTAAGCATTCCGGTATAAGTGCACATTATCCCCTTACCACCTTATCATTAGATACTAATAAAAAGGTTAAATCGGCTTACTTTCGATATAACCTGCAGCTAGGCAGTAATTGGTCTTCATCTACTGGTGGAAAGTTACCCGGATTTTCTGGCATTTATGGTAATGAAAGCTATAGAGCAGGATGGGGTGGCAGAAGGAGTGATGGTACAAACGGTTGGTCTACAAGAGGCTCGTTCTCATCGACATTAAGTAATGAAAATATACTTGCGTCTAAAACACCTACTGGAAGCTATATCTACCATGCTGATATGAAATATTCATATGGTGATGAAGATATATGGAATTTAAATGACCTCAGTGTGCTAAAAAATAACACTTGGTATAGCATAGAACAATATGTCCATATGAATACTTTAGGACAAAATGATGGTGTTTTGAAAGCATGGGTGAATGGTATATTAGTATATTCACGAGATAACATTCGTTTCACAGACAACCTACTTATTGGTATTGAGAGTGTATGGCTTAATATTTATCACGGTGGTAGTGCAACAGCCCCTAAAGATCTAACCTTATTTATAGATGATCTTGTTATCGCTTCAAAATATATAGGTTCAAGAATTCACAACAAGAAATAAAAGTATATGAAATACACATTAGAAATTTTTTTTACACTGTTAACAATTCCATTTTACTTACTGTTAAAAATAACACCAGTAGGTCATCGTAAATCGATATTCAGTACTATATCACAACTTTTAAGCCTTATACCTGGAAAGGTTGGAAGCTATTACCGTAAAGCCTTCTATCAATTAACAATGAAAAAATGTTCCTTCAGTGGCGTAATATCTTTCGGTACGCTATTTTCACATCAAGATACCGAAATTAATGAAAATGTCTATATTGGACCACAATGTAATATTGGTAAATCAATAATTGGTAAAAACACTCTAATTGCGAGTGGCGTACATATCCTGAGTGGCAAGAATCAACACAACTTTGATGATATTGAAATACCTATTCAGCAGCAAGGAGGGCAATACGAAAAGATAAGAATCGGTGAGGACTGCTGGATTGGCAATGCCTCTATTATAATGGCAAATGTAGGAAACAAAGCTATTGTTGCGGCTGGTACTATTGTAGTTAAAGATGTGCCACCATTTGCTATTGTGGCTGGTAATCCAGCTAAGATTTTAAAGTATAGAACTGGTAAATAGCGTAAACGTGGGCGGAATTGCAACTAGCTTTTTTGAAATTGCTGCGTCTAATGAATACGATCACAATACCTAAGCTAAATTGGTAGATGGGTAACGTGGCAAAGTAATAGATACTCACAGGCTGCTGGTACACACAACTGAATCAAGGTAAATGGTTTTGAGTCTCTGTATGTTAAGTTAAGCGTCACATGATTATACTAGTCAATGCTTTTTTGCTTTTCATAGTTGTAACCAGAAAAATTGTGGATAAATTATCAGGTTCGTTTACCAGACGCTCATCTAAATTTACTATAAACACTATTAGCTAGGTTATAAATATGAATACCCTCTTTTATATTTTTATAATAAATAATATAACTAAGGACAATTAATATTATGTGGATTAACCCAAAAACAATCATGTAATAAAACAAGCTGAACATCCCCCCCCCCCAACTTTCAATACCAACTTCGAGAGTTAACGTAGCGGAGATTAAAGATAAAACAGCAATGGGGAGAATCAATTTACTGATGTAAAGAATTGATAAATTTGCGATAGATTTTAGGTAAACAAAAAATAAAGACACTAGAACAAATGCCACTCCACCTCTTAGAAGGGAAAAGTGATATAAACTATCGGTCATAAGCGTTAATAAAACGCCTACGATAATTAATAAGCTTAACACGTCATACATAAATAAGGACTTAACTTTACCAAGCGCGATACAAAATTGATTCAATAATTGACTTATAACGGTTGTAAACAAAAAAATAGATAAAGCACTTAATATTGGGTAAGCAACACTCCATTGATCACCAAGAAAAAAATTAATAATAGGTTCAGGAAATGTCCAAATAAAAGCACAAGCAGGCATTATTAATAAAACAATAACCAATAAGCTTAATGTGAATTGATAAACTAATTTTTCAGGCTCATTTTTAACTCTAGCAAATGACGCTATTAAAGGCTCTATAGCAGGTCCAATAATTTCACTGCTAGGCATAATAGAAAGGTGGCGAGCCAAGTGATAAGCGCCTAGCGCTTCAGAAGAAAAATATTTTGACACCAAAATAGTATCACTTTCTGCTCGAGCAAAACCTACTCCACCTTTAAGTAATACCCACTGAGAAAAAGACCATTGTTCTTTAATTTTGCTCAAACAAAATTTAGGCTTAGCCGAGTGAATATAGTATGAGCCAATAGTTAATGTTAGACTAGAAACAAGATCTCCTATAATTAGTGCCCAATAACTGGGCTCAAAATAAACGAAGATCATAACAATACTAAACGATAACAGTTTCTGAAGAATACTTATTCTAAATATTGGTTTATATGAGAGTGCCCTTCTTAATAGCATTAAACCTGGACTTTTAAATGCCCCAATTAACAGTACTAATGAACTAACATATAAAGCATTTTCAATTTCAGGACGTTCATAAAAAGAAGTAATTAGCGGAACGGCAAGCACCAATATTATCCATAATACTGATTTCATTATAATATCAATCGTCCAAGCCGAATTAACATCATCAGAATCAACTTCAGCTTTTTGCACAATATACTGCTGACTGCCTGTAGCAGATAATGCATCACAAAAATGAACGACTAGTACTGATATAGCAACGATACCAAAATCATTAGGTGTCAAAACCCGTGCTAAGATCAACGTACTAATCAATCCAATACTACGTTGAATTAGTCTAATGATAAGTAGTAAAAATGAACTGCTAAGAACTTGAGTCGTGAGTGAAGCCATTCTTAAATTATATTCCTTTATGCTAGACTTAAAAATCATTAAAAAGTAGAAGTATTATATCGCTAATTAATTTTAATAAGATTATAACCTAATATAAACGAACTATTCGTTTGTATTAATTACATTTAAAATATTTTTAATTAACTAAACTATAATATTGAGCTTTTAGTTATCTTTATAAACATCATATAAAAATTAATCGTTGAATATTTCATTTGCTATTAACGATGCTCCAAAAACAGTTAGATGATCATCGTCAAAATAAATGGGCAAACCTTCCTTAATAGCCCAACAATCTCTTTTATCACATATGTATTTTACAGGATCTATATATTTTACATTATCTTGATATTCAGTGTTTTTAAAATGATTAAGGATTAATTCGTTTCTTTTTTCATAGTATTCTACAGTACTTCCTTTTACATTTTTAATATCTGCGCCCTGACGGTAGTTATTCCTCAAAAGGACGTGTACATCTTTACCTAACTCAGGTATTGGTTTAATTACAAAAACATTTTTTTTATTTTTGGCAATAACTTGAATAAGCAGATCTAAAGCATTAAGTATTTGTTTTCGTTTGAGCTCGTCTTTAAGGTATGTGTGAGGAATTGCGGGATAATTGGTTAACTGATCTCCAAATAATGCTAAGGAGTATCTGTAGTTAATTACGACATTCTGAATAGCATCATCATTTATTATACTTTCTGCAGAATCCTTAGTCCACCTAGAGCACTTACTAAACTCTTCATTCTGTCCATAGGACGGAATACAATCGGAAAAGCTGAAATGCTTGATAGACTCGTTTTTATATTCCAGCTTTTTTGCTAATGCGTAAGCTAGCTCGACAGTATGACTATCTCCCAAAATAGCCCACGTAACGTTATCATTAAAATAAACACATGTGTTACTTGGCTCAATGAAATGGTCAACACCTGCATGACATTTATTACGATAAGGACTAGGTACCATGTGTTTCGTGATCGGAGAAAGTGCAGCTGAAGAATGCGCAAGCGTTCCATTTGTATAGTATACATATAGCGATACAGCGCCGACGAAACACACCATTAATAAAGGCCTACACTTAAATATAAAGTCTTTATATGTAAATACATAAGCTAGTTTGATTTTTTCAATGTACTTATAACTTAAATACCCTAAAAATACAGATAGCCCGATTCCGATTAAACTGTAATATTTAGGTAAAGAATAATAATAGATAAACACAACTATCGGCCAGTGCCATAGATAAATAGAATACGACCAAGTCCCTATCTTTTGAAAAATAAAATTCCCTGTTATAAAACTTTCCTCATTGCGTGCCTGAATAATTAAGTAAGCACCAAACACAGGAAAGATAGCTAGGTAACCTGGCCATGGTGTTGCTTGAGAGATTAAAACATAAGAACCTGCTATAAAGGATAAACCTATAATTTCAGCTCGTTTTTTATTGTTTTCAAAAAAAGTTAAGGGGTAAATATAAGCCACACCACCAAGTAACATTTCCCACATACGTGATGGTAGAAGATAATAAGCACCAGAAGGCCATTGGTAACTAAAGAAAACACATAGAATAAAACTAATAATGGTTCCAATTAATATAATTACTTTAAGATTTTTGATGGATAAAAGCTTATGGAGTAAAAACAACACTAACGGATAGATAATATAGAATTGCCATTCAACAGATAATGACCAAGTATGCAGTAGCCATTTTTCATGAGATGAAGAGTCAAAATAACCAGATTCTGTCCAATATGTTATATTTGAAAAGAAACCAATACTGCCAACTATATGCTTCCCTAATGCTTGGTAAGCAATGGGTGTTAGAAATATGAAACCGATTAAGAGTAAAAAGATACACAGCACAGACAATGCAGGAACAATACGATTAGCTCTTGCAATATAAAACTGAAAAACTGAAAAGCTATTTCGTTCTAAGCCCCTAAAGACAATCCCCGTCATCAAAAAACCTGAAATAACAAAGAATACGTCTACGCCTGCAAATCCACCTTGAAGCCAATTAGGTTTAAAATGAAAAAGAACAACCGCAATCACAGCAATAGCTCTCAAACCATTAATATCTTTTCTAAACAATTGATGAGCCTTTATATGTAATGATTTTAATGCGTAATGCGTGAAAAATGTCTATTGTCAACACGCTGATCCTGTTAATAATATAGCACAATTAAAAACTTTAGATTCAAAAATCAAATACTCACGAGTTTGAATTGTGCGAGTATTAATATTGCTATATTCTACTATCTATATAATTAGCTTTATTTGCAGATATTAATTTCAAATGGTAAATTTCTTAACAAGCAATCGCAAAAGATCCTTTGCCTTTCTAATCTATATATTTATACTTCATAGTATTTTGATTGGTATTATTATTTACCCAAATTTAGCACTTAGGCTTGCAATAAAACTGAAGTTAGCTCCCGCTAATGAATCGGTAATTTATTACATAGCAGCAATGAACACCATGCACGCTAGAGTAGATGAAAACACAGGGCCGAATGCTTTCATTTTTATAGGTGATAGTCTTATCCAAGGGCTATCCGTAAGTTCGATTCGCCCTGTTGCAGTAAATTTTGGCATAGGTCATGATACCATTAACGGTGTACTCAAACGCAGCTTACATTATAAGTCTTTAAGGCGTGCATCCTCCGTAATTATCAGCGTAGGAATTAATGATTTAAGGAACAATTCAGTCGAGCAGGTTATCGCTGAATATGCAATTATGCTTAAACAATTAAGAAGAATATCTAATATATTTATTCATGAACTATTACCAATAGATAGTAAGTTACAGGGTATTGAGTTAAAGAAAAAAATATCCTCGTTTAATAAAGATTTATTAAAGCTAGCTAAAAGCTTTGATAACATAGCATTATTAAAGTCTTCTAATAAATTCATTGATATAAATGGTGATTTAAAACAGAGCTTACACTTAGGTGATGGGTTACATTTGAATAAAGATGGTTATGAAATATGGATTCAACAATTAAAACAACAGCTGAGTGCTAAATGAAGAAGAAAACAACAACTGCGAATTCAGGGTACCTAGAACAATTAACTTGGCTTCGTGGAATTGCAGCTTTTTTCGTTGTTATATCCCACATTATTAGAGCAACAGAGGTTGACTATTTCTCTGAAAATAGCACATCATTACCTGCGATATTATATTCTTTCGATTTAGGAACTTTTGGTGTATTACTATTCTTTACACTTAGTGGCACAACCTTATACATTAGCCATATCAATAAAGCCGTACCCTTAAGCCATTTTTATATAAAAAGATTTTTTAGAATATGGCCTGCATTTAGTGTTTCGTTATTAATCTATATTCTTTTTCAACCTATATTCTCTACGTTTTATACCGAGCTACAAGGTTTTTGGATTGAAAAACAATTTGTAACACCATATTCTTTAAATGACATAATTCAGTACCTAATTTTGTCTCAAAACGTGATTGGCACATCTGGTCTATTTAACAATGCATATTGGAGCTTACCCGTTGAGTTTCAATACTATCTGATTTTTCCATTATTGATACTATCGTTAAAATATATGAAATTTATTGGGCCTCTAGTCATTGGCCTTGTATTATATTTAATTTATAAATTTAACCTATCTCATTTCAGTCAAACTACAGTGTTCATGCTGGGATTTAGTTTTTGTGGTGGCGTTACTATTGGATATATTTACAGTCAACTCCTATCAAAAGAGAAGATACTTACACTCAGGTTTGCTATGCCATTATTATTGTTAAGCTTTATTACAGCTTCACTTATTGCAAACAGTCTCATAGACCTTCCTGATTACCCAATAATATCAGGTGTTTGGAACTGGTATATTCTACTTTCATTCGTAGCTGTTATTGCAGTTTTATTTGGAAAAGTACATCTTCCTTCAAAATTAATAAAAATACTTAACGTTTGTGGCAACATTTCGTATAGTGCCTATCTATTTCATAATTTAATCATTGCCGCATTAATATTATTCTGTATTCAATTTGAAATTGTCAATGAATGGTTATTATTTATTGTATTTACTGGAACATTAATCGGCACATATTATGTCGCAAAATTATCATTTAAATATATTGAAAGTAGAGGCATCTCTGTAGGGAGAAATCTTTGTTCTCATCTTCAAGGTTTTACAAAAAAGGCTCTTTAACTTTATGAATAAATATAAAATGGCTATTGTAAGGCCCGATGGCAATGTTATACCAAAGGGTTTTTATAACAGTCAAGAATTAGGCTTAGCTCAACAATTATCTGTGCTTAATGTTGATGT
Organism: Colwellia sp. BRX10-1; assembly: GCF_014077545.1. Classification (NCBI taxonomy): domain Bacteria; kingdom Pseudomonadati; phylum Pseudomonadota; class Gammaproteobacteria; order Alteromonadales; family Colwelliaceae; genus Colwellia; species Colwellia sp. BRX10-1. The sequence goes on along the minus strand of NZ_JACGWC010000003.1, from coordinate 172,837 downwards.
GGATGTTTATTATGCAGGAAATGTCGAAAAAATCACGTCTTCAAGAATTGAGTCTTCTGGACCTGGGCAGGTCAACCTCATTGAGTTACCTTATTATATAATCCCTCTAATTCAACAAGCCATATTTCCAGGTTTGATCAAAGAACTTAGAAAGTCAAAATATGACTTAATTCAAGTAAATGAATATAACGATATTATTTCCACTCAAGTAGTTAATTACGCTGATAAAAATTATATCCCTGTTATTGTTTATCAAGGTATGTATAAAAATTTAAGTGGTCGCTTCAATGGCTTATACACTTTTTTTCACGACAAATTACTTATTAGTAACTTTATCAATAAAGTATCAATTGCATTAACTAAAACAAAGGTTGCTGCAGATTTTTTAATGTCTAAGGGCTTTAATCATGTGTCAGTAATGCCAGTTGGCCTTGATACAAATGCATTTGTTCAATCAAAAAACCAAATCAATAACAATGAATTAAATAATTTATATGATATACCAGCGAATCATAAAGTCATTCTATATATAGGAAACTTTGAACAACGCAGAAATATTAACTTTTTATTAGACATCGCAAATTATTGTAAAAAACTACCAATCACGTTTCTATTTATTGGAGAAGGAGAGTTGCTCGTACAGGCGCAACAAAAAGTTATCACTCAAAACATGAGCAATGTGAGACTACCCGGACGCTTACCACAAAAAGAATTATCAACCATTTATCAATCTTCAGACTTGTTTTTATTAGCAAGTGATTATGAAATTTATGGCATGGTGGTATTAGAGGCAATGTATTATGGCATACCTGTAATTTCCAACAATACTGCAGGTCCAGCAAGTATAATTGATTCTAATATTAATGGCGTTATTATTAATGATCTTAATGTAGAAGAATGGAGCACAGTGATTAAAAAATTATTTTCCGATAATAATATACTCAAAACTATGAAAAACAGAGCAAAAACCAAAATAGAACAAGAGTTAACTTGGGAAAAAATTGCCCAAAAATATTTAGATGTGATACTCAAAAAGTACTGTCATTAACGTAAAAACAAAATATAGAGAACGAAAATAAATGATAGATATAATAGCAAAACTTGTTGTTGGCTTTATGATTTTTTCTGCGATTTACATCGCAATAAATTCTGATGGTGAAGATTAGTGTTATCTGATATTTTGTGGATAATTATTTTATTCACATTTTCATTTTTGGGACTTAAACGCCCCTATATTGCATACTGCTGCGTGATTTTTGTGGACATTCTCAAACCTCAAAACCTTTCATTTTCAATATTGGCTAATAAGCCCTTATCACTGATAGTTACAATAGTTTTTTTCCTGAGTTTAATGATGAACCATAAAAAGTGTTCATTTCCTAACTACAAAACGATTAGCTTGCTTATACTCGCCTTTATGGTCTGGATAACTATAACCACTTTTTATGCTGAGTTTCAATTTTTAGCATGGTATAAATACGACTATTCCATCAAAACAATTTTTTTTGCTATATTTGCGCCTTTTGTAATAAATTCAAAAGTTAAGTTTCAATTATTTCTTATGACTATTGTGACCGCGGCTTCATATTATTTTATTATCGGTGGAATGACCACCGTCTTTGAACCTACCTTTTACGGGGAAGCATTAATTAGGACTAATTCTGGCGATACATTGATGACAGAATCAAGTACACTTTCCATGACAGCGGTAATGCTTATACCTATTTTATACTATCTGTACAAACACTCCATTTTTGTAGAAAAAAACAAATTATTTAAACCAACCTTGATGCTAATTCTTTTTGCTTCATTAATGACAATCGTCGGTACACACGCTAGAACTGGAATTATTGGGTTAGCCATACTTTTTATATTAGTTGCATTAACGACAAAATATAAAGTGCGGATTATGGTACTTTGTGCCGGCATCATTTTAATGGTTCAGATTTTTGCCACTGATGCTTGGCTTGAAAGAATAGGAACAATTACGACCAGTAAGCAAGAGTCTTCAGCGTATGGGCGTATTGTTGTTTGGAAATGGACAATAGATTATGTTCAATACCGACCGATATTAGGGGGCGGATTTATGTCATATAAAGCCAACGCAGGTGTACTCCACTTATACGGTAAAGATGGTGTTTCCGTTGATTACAGAGAGCAATCTGGGAAAGCTTTTCATAACATTTACTTTGAAGTGCTAGGGGAGCACGGATATCCGGGCCTGGTTATTTTCTCCTTAATTATTTTCTTGTCTTTAAAGCTAAATAGAAAAATCAGTAAAACAAGCAATGAGCCTTGGATAAGAGATGCAGCTATTGCAAACAATATCTGTTTATTAATTTACTGTGGTTGTGGAATGTTTATTGGTATAGCATTCTCACCTTGGCTTTATTTATTCAGTGGTTTAGCCGTGAGTTTAGATAACTGTCAGCGACCGAAAACAAAAACTTCACCATCTAAAAAATCAATAAAATAACAACGATTACGCATGTGTTGTACTTTTTGAAATTGCAAATTTTTCCCTTGCATCCATGAATGGTTTCTCAATAATTCTATATAACGTCTCAGAAAGTAATACAGTACCCAAGAAAGCAAGTACAAAATATAAAAAGAAGTTTATATCTAAACTTAAACGTTTTAACAAACTAAGCGCCTCTGGATGCAGTAAGTAAATCCCATATGACCTCGTTGCTATATAATTTGCACCTGGGAAGTATAGTTTATTTTTCCAAGCATCACTTGAGTTAGCCAAAACAACCCAGCTACCAAATATAAAAGCCAATAATAGATTGTCAGGGTCTTTCAAACCTATATTTGGATAATAACGAGCCACAAAAAATAACAATAGGGTCATAAAAGTAATGACTGAAATGGTAGCTATATTTGACGTCATTGTTTGCCAAAAACTTTTGTACTGTGTTTTGATTTGAGCTAACAGCACTCCAAAAATACAACAATCCATCTGCAGGTGGGTTGGAGAATACCCATCTGAATACCAAGAAAGTTCACGACTAAAATAAGGAACAAGTAACAATATTAACAAACCAATTGTGGTTACTTTTTTATCTTTTAAACACAATCCTCCAATAAATGGTGCAATGAACAAGTAGAACTGTTCTTCTACACATAAAGACCAACTAATACTAAAAAATGACAAGTCTTCATTATAATTTTGTAAAAAAACAAAATATTCCCAAGGAAACGTCACATTATCTACACTAATATATTGTTGTAAAATCGACAGTGTTAATACAGCATAATATGCCGGTAACGTTCTCATCCATCTTCGTATCCAGAAACGTTTAATATCTACTTTATTAGACTTCTCTACCTCTTTGAATAGTTGCCCGCCTAACAACCAACCAGATAAAACAAAAAATAAATCTACCCCGATACCACCTAACTGAAGAGGTGCTATGTATGCAGGTGCTCCATAAGCTAATACAGAATGTGCAAGTACCACCATTAATATGGCAATAGAACGTAAAAAATCCATTGAACCGTATCTCATATAACCCCTATATTAAAATATAACTAACGATTGCCGGATAATACTTTGTTTACTACTGGCATTCTTTTTTTAAGCAAATAAGCAACTATAAAAATCACTATAGTTGCTAATGGAAATGTTAGATAAAACTTGTAAGCATCACTGATAAAAAAACTAGTTAGTTTCCCTACTCCATAACTCAAAGGTTTTACGTGAAATAAATATACAAAAAAAGTGAATTGAGAAAGAAATATCAACCGGTCGAAAATAACAAAGCTACTTAATTTAATGACCAAAAAAACACCAATGAAAATTGAAGTATTTTGTATTATTAATGTGTGAAACTCATATCTATTTACATACCAATTAGCCATTTCTGGATCAATAAATACTCTACTAATACAAAGTATTATATAAACTAAAAAGATATAAAGCGTCATTCGTTTTGATAATACTTCTATTAACATCTCAAATATTTTCTTATTTTGTGATAAATAGCCCCCTAAAACAAAATAAGAAAAAGTCTCTATAGTAATAATGTTACGATCTGCCAATAATGGTGTGACCTCTATATCAATTAGCCATAACACTAAAAATGGAAGTACAACCCACAACTTGAATTGCCTAACCGCAATAAAAATAACAGGTGAAATTAAAATTAAGAAAATTAAATCCCTTAAAAACCAAAACTGTATTGAAACTGGTTTCAGAAAAATAGATTCAAATATTTGACTAGTGATATGCTCAGTTGAAGACCAAATAATCTTCCCATAGCTGTAATCCACAATAAGAATCAAACTAGACGCAAGAATATAAGGTATAAAAATACTATAGGTCCGTTTTTTCAACGCGGAAGGATAGGAAGAAATATTTTTATACGAAAGAAAAAAGAAAAAACCGGCAACAAGGGCAAAAAAGGGGACAGATATTCGAGCAATACCATTTGTTAAAAACTCTTGGAAATAATAGTTCCAAGTTAAACCATCAATTAAATCCATATCATGCTTGGTGTTATAGTGAATAGCAATAACAAGAACAGTACAGAATAAATTTGCGATACGAAGGGAATCGCTTAACTTTTGGCTAATCATTATTGATAAAAGCCTCTTTTATTGTGACCGACATTTTACTAGGTTTCATACAAAGCCCGATACCGATTAAGCATATTGTTAAGAGAAAAGTTTTCCTCAAAAATTTTACGCCCCGCTTCCCCATAAAGCTTTTGTTTTACAGTATCAGCAATCAATTCATTACAACAATCAGTAAACTGCTCTAAATTATCATTATCAGTAACCAAACCATTCTCTTTGTGCTTGATAATTTCAGCATTTCCACCCGCATCTGTAACAACACAAGGCTTACCTAATGACATAGCCTCTAAAAGGGTCATAGAGGTTCCCTCACTAAAAGATGAAAGAAGGTATATGTCCATCATAGCCAAATAATGTTTCGGGTTAGGGTTATACCCAGTCAAAATTATATTATCTGTAATATTTAACTCGCGAATCAATGCTTCAATACTTTCTCTTTCATCACCATCACCAACAATCAATAAAATCGCATTACTGTTCTTTTTTAATACTTCAGCAAATGCTTTTAACATCATTTTATGGTTTTTAATTGGGTCAAAACGAGCAATTGTACCCAATATTATCTTATCCTCATCAAGATTAAGGGATAACTTAAGTTGTTTAACTTTCTCAATATCGACGTTAAGCTCGGCAATACCGTTGTATATAACATTTATCGAACGTCTAGGAATATTTTCAAACTCAACTAAAGCTTGTTTTGTAGCTTCTGATATAGCTACAACACTGTCTGTAAATAAATTCAATATCGGATTAACAAGCTTACGCTTCCAAGTACTGCTATCGGGGTAAAAACGTCCATGCTCTGTAAAGACTATTTTAGTTTTGGTAAACATTGCTCCTATTGTTCCATATACCCACGGGGTATATTGGTGGCAATGCAGAATGTCTACTTTATGGTAATTAATGTATTTTCTTATGCTTTTTACTAGTTGGAAATCAAAACCTTGCTGCCTGGCTTCAAAATGAATATGTATCCCTTTATCCATTAACATCTTACCAAAGGGTCCTATCGGAGATTCAATACAAAAAATAGAGTTTTCAAATTCATTAGTATCCGCACCATCAATTAAATTCTTAATAACTTGCTCGGTACCGCCTATGCGCATATCAAAAGTTAAATGTAATATATTTTTCATAATAATTACTCGGCTATGCTCTCAGTTTTCATGTACTTATCCCACCACATCTGAAACATCAACATACTCCATAAAGGAGCCGAGTAATCTATCTGTTTATTCTGGTGTTGCAGCCACATTTTTTGAATAGTTTCTTGTTTAAAGTAACTTACCAAGCCACCTTCACGATTAAAGAGACAATCTTCAGCTATTTCTTTTATTTCACCTCGAAGCCAGTCAGCTAAAGGGACAGAGAAGCCCATCTTTTTTCTGTATAAAATATTATCCGACAAAAAAGGCTTAAATATTTCTTTTAATATATATTTCTTTTCACCATCATTAAATTTGAATTTTGAAGGGATCTTCGCTGCGAATTCAACTAATTTATAATCTAAAATTGGTGCGCGTACCTCTAATGAATTAGCCATACTCATTCGATCAACCTTAACTAATATACCACCCGGTAAATAGGTTTTCATATCGGTATAAAGTACCTTTGATAAATGGTCAGGTCCATCGGCTTTATTGTATGCGTCTATTGTTATTTTAGATGGATGGTAGCCATTAAGGTTACTTTTCATATTTTCATTAACCAAGCTATTCCAAATATCATCCGACATAAATGAATTGGTAATATAAAATCCCATTGCAGGTTCAACACTTAAGCTTGTTAATAATGATTTAGCACGACTAAAAGGCCTTGCTTTGATGCATCCTGCCAGCTTCGCTAATGGTGGAAATATGTTGCGTCTAACGATAGATGGAAATTTTTGACGTAACTGGTTTTCTAAGTTATCAACAGAGTACTTTTCATAACCTGCAAAGACTTCATCACCACCATCGCCAGCAATTGCAACAGTGACTTTTTGTTTAGCCAATTCTGAAACGAAATAAGTAGGAACTAGTGATGGATCGGCAAAAGGTTCATCAAAAAAGCTAACGATATGATCCAATTCATCTTTTACATTTTGATGAACAGTAAACTCATGATGGTTTGTTTTATATTGTTCCGCTACTGATCGGGCAAAATCTACTTCATTATACTTTTCATCATCAAAACCAATAGAACAAGTAGTTATTGGTGACTCACTGTTTTTTGCCATTAGCGCAACAATACCACTAGAGTCTACACCACCACTCAAAAATGCGCCTAACGGAACATCGCTCACCATACGACTTTTAGTACAATAATCAGTTAATTTAGTTAGATCAGCCTTTAATTTCTCTTCAGAGTCATTACTCGTTTGAGCAAACGAAATATCCCAGTATTCTTTTTTATTAAGTCCACTAGCGTTAATGGTAATGAAATGTCCTGGTTCTAATTTATATATGTTTTCAAAAATTGTTTTTGGATCGGGTATATATTGATATGCAAAAAAGTCATAAACGGCATCTACGCGAACGGTTTTAGGGATGTTGGGTAAAACAAATAGAGCTTTTAATTCAGAAGCAAAAAAGATATTTTCATTATCGAAATAGTAATACAACGGTTTTTTACCCATTCTATCGCGAGCAACGAATAGCTCTTTTTTTTCTTTATCCCATAAAGCAAAAGCAAACATGCCATTCAAATGTTCTAAACATTTTTCGCCATACTTACCATAAAGGGCAAGTATGACTTCAGTGTCAGTATGGGTATTAAATTGATAACCCTCAGCCTGCAACGAAGACCTTAACTCTAAGAAGTTATATATTTCACCATTAAAGGCTATAACAAATTTATCATCTGAAGAATGCATAGGCTGAATTCCAGCGTCTGATAAATCAATAATACTTAACCTTCGATGGCATAAAGCAATATCATCATCAATATATTCACCACTGGCATCAGGCCCACGATGAAGAATAGCATTACCCATTTCGACTAATGTTTTTTGCTTTGCCTTAACTTGATTAAATTGGCTAAACCCTGCAATGCCACACATATAATACTTCCATTCTATTATTTGATTTTCAATAAGTCAGTTTTATAAACTTATATATTTACGTATTTTAGGGCCTATATATTCACTGATGTTAACAGGTAGTTTACGCCAGGTTTGTTCTACAAAAGAACGTAATTTACTCGCTTCTCCTGCGCTCTCTGCTAACAATTGCCCTGCACTATCATATTTTTGCCAATTCAATAACTCTGGTTTTGCTCCCCATTGGCTTTTAAATTTAAATGTACCTTCGCCCAATGTTGAACGACCAAAGTCAAATTCCTTACAACCTCGATCATTAACGTACTTTAATAGTGTCCAGTACAACAGCATATTAGGAGCCAAATGATTAAAGTCAGAATTGGTCGATGCCCAAGGAATACTCGCTTTACTACCGTTAAAAAGAACTATACCTGCACCAACAACCTTATTTTCAGCATACACCGTTGCTATAATGGCATCTTCTCCATAAGAGGACATAATGTGTTCGAACCAATTTTTACTGTGAACAGGAGATCCCAAATCACGCATATTTCGAGTGAAAACCTGATAGAATTCACCAACAAAATTTGAGCTATTTCCAGTTTTTGCTGTTAAACCATTCTTTTCAGCCTTTCGAATTTGACTACGTAATTTAGACTTAAACCCCGAAAATAAATCATCAGAGTTTTCTGGCAAGTCCATTAGCATTCTAACCTTTGTTACCGGAAAGTTTTCGGCATCTAGTAATGTTTCTCTTTTTACACTACTTCGATTATCAAATACTGAAATATTATGTTCTTTACAAAATTGAACAGCCTTATTTAGCAGAGCAGTATGTATATCATCATTGTCCGCTAATATCCCACCAACATCACAAAATGGTAGAGCACATAAACTCCTTTTTGAAAATGGTGGAGCAATCAAAACCGTAGGTAATATACCAACAACAGAGCCTTCTTCTTGCTTAGCTATCCAATAAAAGCATTTATGTTTATAACCATTCTCAACTGCTTGCATCCATGCTATTCGATGATACGTACTAGCACTAATATGTCGCTTTACGTATTCATCCCAAGCAGAAAAGTCTTCACTATGTATTAATTTGATTACTGTCATTTTATTTTTTCTTTGTTTTAATCTGAGCATCTATAACATACAAATTATGTGCGTTACTAAAAGTATGAGTTGCCGTTACATCCTCAGCCCAATTAGGCTCGACTTTTGAGACTAACTCTTCACGATAGTTATGCTCATCTAATTGTATGATTCGATTAAAATTAAATCCATATCCATATTTATGCGATGAATTTTGTGATGGCCTATAAAGATTGCCATTTTTCTCAAATATTTTCCCTGCAGGTCTTGCTCGCTTACAATCTGAAATAATGGGGTTCATAGGATGAGATACCCAAACTTTAGATAGCAAATCATCAGAAGAAAAAAGAAACAGTTCATCCCAAGTAGAAACACCTTTATGTTCGGCCCCGTTAGCAAACATCCACCACCTATTATTATGAAATAATAATGTAGCATCAAGTAAAGAGACATTTTCCATTAAATTCATCACAAACTCCCATTTATTAGGGAAATCAGTACATCGATATAATTCAACTGTATTATTCTCTACACTTTCAGGGATCATATAAAGTTCGTCGTCATGATCAAAAATGAACGGATAGGATAAATGATAATCTTTATCTAAAACAATTTTTGGTTCGGAATGGTTACCCTTTTCATTCATTTCGATGAGTGAAATATGCCCTTTTCCTGTTTTATACAAGTATTCTTCAAGAAAGATATAGTAGGTCTTATTTTTGTAGATAACATGAGGGTCAGCCCAAAACTTGTCCTTAGGCGGGACTAATCTTTTGTAACGCCAAAGTGAGCTAGAGAACTCTTTTTTAATATCAAAAAGTAAGATCCATTGTTCAAAATAAAATTTATTTTGAACAATGTGAGTAAGTTTTTGAATAAGTTTATTTAGGGTTAGCTTGGTTAATTCTTTATTTGTTGGGCTTTTATACAATTTTTCTGAGTATATTGTTGGGTCTTGGTTTTGTTTAGCTATTTTTTCAAAAAAATCTTTTTCGCCTTCTAAAAATAAAGATTCTAAGGTTCGCGTCATAAAATACAAAGATTTCCAAAAATAGTTATTAACATTTTCATTAAAAGAGAATTCATTGGTACAAGAGTAAGAGCGGTACAGTACTTGTCCATTATCCAAGTCTTCATTGAGAATTTGTAAAATTGCTCCTGTTTCTGGCCAGCTTTCTAAACTTTCCCAATAACCTGCGGGGCCGCCACGATTTAAGTGATTGTCACCATGGTGAAAAGACCACACACCATATTTACTGGCTAATAGAATATCGCCTCTAAGTATTCTAAAACCCAACCGAATGATCACATCTAACTGACATTCTTTAATCTTTTCAATATCATTTTCAACAAAATAATCTGAATGCTTCTTTTGAATCGGTCGAGCTTTAATTAATGGGATACCCATATAGAGCTCGTCACAACTAATAGATTTTGTTGCATTCGGCAAAGTTTTTACCCGATCTATCAGTTTGTCATATACCACCTCTAAAATTTTTCTAACCAAAAGGTACCCCAACCTGTGTTTGTTATTTTTAATTTTTTCGTTGAGGCTTAAATTAGGTATTATTTTTTTTACGTCATTCTCAATAATAAGAGATATTTCTGCGTATTCACTTTCTTTAATCTGTTGAACCATTTCAAAGGCCCAAGCAGGAAGATTGCCGTCTTCAACTAATAAACCAATTTTTAATTTATTTTTAGACATTTTATTGCTTTTAATCCATCAGATCGTTAAAAAGAGTTACGTATTCATCAGCCATGCGTTTACCTGAATAGTTAGTGTTTACAAATCTGCAAGCTGCATTGGATAATTCATCTGCTTTTTCTTGATTAAAAAGTAACGTTTCCCAATAAGTAGATAACAGTTCTTTTTCACCATAAGGTGCAAGTAATCCTGTTTTATCATGTTCAATTAATTGATCAATACCAGCAATATTATATGCGGCTACAGGAATTCCCATCGCAGTTGCTTCCATTAAACAGCGAGGTATTCCTTCTAAACTTGAAGTCATTACAAATAAATCAAAGCTTTGAAGTAACTCTAAGCGGTCATCCCTAAACCCTAAGAATTCAATTCGATCCTTATGAGATAGCAATTGTGTATACTTTTCAAGTTCAACTCTTGATTCACCATCACCCAGTAAGGTCAAAGTAATATTTGGATATTTACCTGCCAAGGATTCAAATATATCTAAAATGTCTTTAATGTTTTTACGACTAATCATTTGACCAACAAAGCCAATTCTTTTATTATCGCCAATAGATTTTAATGGGTTATTTTTTATTTTTTGCTCATCAACTTCAGATAAGTCGACCCCGTTTTGAACATAGACTAAGCGCTCTTCTTTAACACCAAAACCACGAACATCACTACAAAGCGCTTTTGAGAGTGGAGCAACGATGTCAGCAAATCTAAATGATTGACACCCTAACCAAATAAAGAATTTTAACTTGAAGTCAATCCCATTAGAAAACCCATGCGGTGTAATAACAATTTTGATACCCGCTTTTTTAGCCGCTAACAACCCAAGTATATCTGACTTGTATCCATGGGTATGAATGATATCAATATTATTAATTTTTATTACTTCGACTAGTTTATTAACAACCTTAACATCGAACCTACCGCTCATAGGAAATTCAAAGACATTTCCATCAAGTTTATTAAATTGATTTATGATTTTTAAATCGTCATTATTTGACTCAATAGTTACAGCAAGGTGGCAATTCACTTTTTGAGGATCTAAGTATTTTGCAAGCGCTAGCACCCAGCGTTCTGCACCATAAAATCCAGAAGAACAAATAAACTGCAGTACATTAATTTTTTTCATTTAGTCTTTATTTCCTAATAGTTTCGCTACTTTGGAAGAACGTAAACTCAACCATTTAAATTCACGTTTGATTGATAATCGGGACAATTCTTTTAATAATAATGAAAGAATACTTATTACTTTATTCGTATGAATTTTATCTGTGTAGTTTCGAATATTTTCGAATTTATTTTGACTAATTCTATATTGATAAAAATGTACAAAGCCAATGTTTTGCATCAATAACGCTAAAATTCTCGTATATTGATTACTACTATCATTCCTCAACATCTTAATAATATGCTGGTGAAAATAAGCAGCTTTTCCAAGGAGGGCTTCATTATTTACTGGTGAATAATAATTCGCCATATAAAAAATCCCAACCTTCCGTAAATCTTGCCCAGCCCATGTTGTATTTGGAAACTCTAATTTATCGGTTTGCTCTAAATAAGGTAACTCATTTTCCAACATCCAGTTAGCGTAGTGAAGCATGGCATCACGAGCATAATAAAAGTCATTATCTAGCTGATTCATTTGCTCTTTTATCAACAAGAATCGACCAACTGATTGCAAGAATACTGTATAAAACCACGTTGTCTCAATATTATCAAAATTTCTTAATAAAACATCATCATTAGGGTGAAAGGTATTGCCAATTATCTTAAAAGCTCTTGTTAAATAACTCTGTATTTGAGTTAAGTCATAAGCATCTAATAAAGCAATGATATAGTGCCCAGTTCCCCTATCCATTGGGTACTTTTCTGACATATGGTCTTTAATACCATGATTACCACTTTGTTTTATCGCAAAAAGTTTTGCTAAAAAACAATTCGAACCTTCAAAACTATAAGTGATCCAATCGGCTAACTGTAATACAGCCGCTTTAGAATTTTCATTACCTGTTAAAAGATAATGAGATTTTAGACCTGTTGTATAGCAATGCTGCCCGCCAGGACCACCACCAGATGTATACCCTTCATAGGCTGCTTGATGATTTTTTGAAAAAGTTCTATGTGTGCATGTTGACGCATCTAAATAGTGATCGGTATGCCAAAACAAACCACCATTATATTCATCCTTGTCATCAACCGTATGATAAATATCGATATCCGTTATATGCTTAGCCAAGTCATCCGCTAATTCAAACCACTTTTTATCACCAGTCAGATAAAACTGATATATAAAACCATAAAGTGGATCATACTGGTTGTTATAGTGTGAAATAAAAAGCTCTGAATCTTTATTTCCTGCAGCTTCATGATCGGCATAAAGCTCACCAAAGTTTCTCCACCCGAACTCATCAATTTTTTCTCGTTTTTCAAAAAAATTATTGGCACCAGTAATACCTTTATTTATGATCTTCAATAAATCATTTTGTTGGCTTACGTTACTGAAATAATCGAGAGCATTAGTTGATGCAACATATTCAGGATCTAATGTAATATTTAAAGGTTTGTCAACCCAATCAAAATTTTGACCATTAGAATCAAAATCAAACCAAACTGTATGTGTTTTCTGTTCACCAGCTTGAAGTTCAATTTCTCCTTCGGGAAATAGCTCAAGCTTTAATATGTTATCTTTTTTGCGAATAGCTTTAGGAAAATTTTGCCAAAAATTCTCTACATAAGCACAAGTAGTTTGTATATCACTTGTTAACTCTATGGAGGGCAATATCCGATTTCCAGTCTGCTCTAAATTCTTTCCAGAAATTTTATACCCATTTTGCTTAAGGCCAACATTACCACTTGCATCTTTATGAATTGGGCTATTCCAATTTTCTCCCCCACTAGAAAATTGTTGTATATGGAAGTCTTGTTCAAAAAGCATTGTATCGTTTGACAAATGGTCAGTCATTTTTGCAATTGAATTTTTTGGGGTTGTTAGAGAAATAACCAGAGATGTAATGTTGATTGAGCTAATATCACCTAAGTCCCACAATCCTCCTTCGTGCTTTGCTGCTTGAGGGTTATGTAAAGTAAAATCTAGTTTGAAATATGAACTATCATTAAAAAAAGTGATTTTTGATTTAAATTTAAGTTTGCTAAGTTTTAAACCAGAAAAAGTCCCCTCAATAAATATGTCTTTTGTTTGTGAAGAGTTGTCATCATCTTCTGCAAACCAAAAATTTTGTATAACTGCATCGAATGATTTCCCTGTATCATCAACCAACTTAACACTTAGAGCAGTCGTGCTTTCTTCTTTTTTTGAGTCTAAGCATAAAGAAAATAGATCTCCCTCTCTCTTAGTAATATTTACACTTATTATTCCTGAGTTAATATTAATGAACTCTTCATTTTTGGTTAATGATATTTTTTCTTGAACATGATGTACGCTTGAAATAGAAGTTAAGTAATAAGTGCTATTACTGTTACTTTTAATATCAACTTTGAAGTCTAAAGATATCCATTTTGCACTTTTATCATCCCAATATTCTAAAATTTTTATTTGGCATTTTATGATATTTTTATTTTCATCTTTAAGGACTAATTTTTTTTTATCTACAATCATTCCTTTAGATAACGGTATACCTACAGTTACTGGTTGTGTTTTACGATTGATACCGTTATTTTCTTCGACTTTAAGTGCAATATTCATTATTTTGGTTCTGCAGTCTGTTGGGTTGGTGAGTCTAGATGAGCAACAACATCTGAAAAGAGAACCAGTAACGATTCGTTATCCTTATCACTTTCGATAGACAATGCAATTAATCCTGTTCGATCAACTTCACCCAACAATAAATTGAAAGTTTGCTTCAGTTTTATTTTAACCTTACTGATATAGGAAACTTCTCCAAGTTGATACCAGTGGATAATTAGACGCTTTTTGCCTATTGGAGAAACTAGCTCAGTTAACTGCACTAGTTGCGAACTATTAAGGCGCAAAGGTCTTGTTTGAACCAAGGTCCAGCGCGAACCATTATAAAGCTTGTTAATTGAAGAAATAAGCTCCCCTTTGTAACCATCATATGAGGCACTAAAAAATTCGACTTTTGTATTCTTATCAATAATTACATTACCTTGCTGAATACTATCCGCATCTGTAAAGTATGGTTTCCACTTTACTAATTCTTTTTTACTTATATTATATGGCAAGGTGTTAAATTGAATTAGGGGAGGACTAATTACAACAGACTTTTGAATATGCTCAATACTCAATATCCAAAAATATTGAAGAGTGAACATAGCTATTAATATAATAGATAAAGGCCCATATTGAAAAGTTGTATCATTTTTTTTCTTAGTTATTTCTGCTTTAACCGTTATTTTTTTATCTCTGAACCTCTCACCTATGACGATTAATAAAAATAAAATAATAGCATAAAAAACACCCCCATATATTATATGATCAGCCCCTGCTGCATATTCCATATCGCTCAAATGAGCTGTTAAGACTATACCGTAAACTCTTACAGCATTAGCTAAAATTGGAACTATTATAGAGATAAATACAAATATCAATTGCTTAGGGCGTCTTTCAAATGACAAGTAGGCGTATAAATGACCAAATACGATAGAAGCAATTAGAAAACTTATACCCGAACATGCCTCTGCGACTAGAAACCGTCCTTCAGGTATATCTAAATACAAGCCATTACGATAAATAGGTACGCCAGATAGTTCCAACAATGGTACGGCTATATCAGTAGTTAGCTCTTGTAAGTATGGTATTAGTTGTTCGCCGATAGGAATAGAAAACAATATAAAATAAAGAGGAAATGCTATTTTACTTGCTGCTTGATTACCAATAACCATCCAAATCAGAAGCGGTAATGAAACAAACGTAGCAATATGCATGAACAGTCTTATATCGCCAACAACTCCAAAGGTATAAAGTAATAAAGTACCTATTAATGGAAGGGTCAGCCAATAGTTAGGTTTAAAAGATTGTTGGCATAATATTGTTCGCTTTTGGAAAACAAGGTAACAAGCAGCTGGAATAACGAATAAACAGTGGGTAAATATTTCAGAAATAAGCCAAATATCAATGGCGGTCTCTATGCCTTTGTAAAATGAAGCTCCCCATATTAATAGGATAAGAGAAAAGGAAAGTGTAGCAATACTTTGGTTTTTCATAATATTATCTTATTGTATTCCATTAAAAATTATAATTATATTAATTAAAATCTACGTTATTATTAAACACATGAGATTGATTTAATCTACACATTACCTAATGGCATCCCTATGAAATGATTAACTCAATTTTGGTATTATTTAACCAAGTAAACGCTTCGCATTGTATCCCATTTATAGTCTTTTAAAAGTCGCTCTAATTTACCTTCCATTCTCGATAAATTTATATAATGCCTGAACTTTGATTTTAGTGGCGCATCTTTCACTCTTGGTTGGTCTGGATCTATTTCCCAAGGATGAAAATAAAAACTATAAGGTTTTTGTTCCTGTTGATGGAATTTATCAATACGTTTCTTAGAAAGCCAATATGGATATAAACGAAAATAACCGCCACCACCTATACCTGTATTGATATTATTCTTACGCAGGGTTGGTATGGGTATTTCAATTATTTTTTGTCCACCAAAGCTTTCTGAGCGTTCATGTATAAAGCGAGGCCAATTCGGCACCCCATACAAGTCGTGTTGAATGGGATAAGTGCTCGAGCTATATTGGAAGCCTAATTCAATTAATTTTTCATAAACCCATGTATTAGTATCATTAAGTGAAAAACTTGGCGCACGATAACCTATAACTTCAGTGCCAGACAATTGTTCTAAAATATTTTTACTTTTTACAACATCAGTAACAAAATCGTCTTTACTCATTTCAGTGATACGCTGATGTGCAAAACCATGGCTTGCTAATTCATGTCCTTGGTCAACTATCGCTTTAATCAAGTTAGGGCAACGTTCTGCGACCCAACCTAATGTAAAAAAAGTACTTTTAACATTATGCTTTTCAAATAATTCAAGTAACCGATAAGTATTATGTTCAACACGTAAGGGCGTTTTTTCCCAATCGGCTTTAGCAATAGTATTTTCAAACGCAGATACGTGAAAGTAATCTTCAACATCGACTGTCATCGCATTAATAATTTGGCTCACAAATATAACCCTTGTTCCAATATAATATTACTCACAGCAAGTAGAGAGAGCATTTTATTTATCTTCCTTTGCCAAATAAAACAATTTCAACCGTTCTAATTAAAATTAATAAGTCCAACATAAAGCTACGGTGCTTAATGTAATATAAGTCATATTTAAGCTTCTCTAATGAATCTTCTTCTGTTGAACCATAAGGGTACTTTAATTGTGCCCAGCCTGTTAAGCCTGGCTTAACATTATGACGCTCGTTGTAGTAAGGTAAGTTTTTAATAAGCTGCTGAACAAATTCAGGACGTTCAGGACGCGGGCCAACAAAGCCCATATCGCCACGAATGACATTGAGTATCTGTGGTAATTCGTCTACGCGGTATTTACGAATGAATTTACCAATACTCGTAGTCCGATCATCATTTTCGGAGGCCATTTGAGCACCATTTTTCTCCGCATCGATTCGCATACTTCTAAATTTATAAATATTAAAAGCTTGTCCGTCTAAGCCAACGCGCTCTTGCAGATAAAAAATAGGGGCTTTCATGCCTTCGTCTAATTTAATAAGAATGGCTGTTATTAGCATAACTGGCCAAGTAACTAAGGTTAAAGCAATAGCAATAGCCGCGTTAAAAACCCAATCTAAGGTATTGCGTAAATGGTTGCCGGAAGCAAAACCATTTGAATAGATCACCCAACTTGGATAAATAAGGTTTACGGCAATCTGACCTGTTTCTCGCTCGATAAAATCGAGAATTTCGGTAATTTCTACGCCACGTATTTTACAGGCAAAAAGTTCATCAACCGGTAAATTATCACGACGTTCATCACTAGCAACAACAATTTCGTCAATACCATGCTCTAGTGCATAGTTAACCAGAGAACCTTCTAATGCAATACGGTTTTCGTTAACTATACCTGTTTCGGTGTCGCCTGGCATAATAACAAAGCCGTGCATGTAAAACCCTTGCCTGTCGACATCTCGACGCATGCGTTTTTCGATGATAGACGCTCTGTCACCTGCGCCAAGCACTAATACCACTCTTTTACTGAAACCAAAAAAGTCGACTTGCAGAGTAAAATAACGAAAAGCACTATCAATAATAAGACTAAATAATGCCGCCAGTGCAAGTAATTCAATTTTTAAAGCGTGTTGACCATATAAGGGATTAATTAAGGTGACAATAAAGAAGCCAATCGCTACTGAAACAAGCAAACGCCTGACAATACCACGGTAATTTTCACGCAGCTTTGAGTTATATAAGCCTAGTGCTAATAACGATAGTTGTACCATTAGCGCGAAAACAATCGCGCAAATAGCCAATAAATTAGTAGGTATGTTTTGATGCTCGACAAATAAAAACAAGCTATTTAAATAGACGGTCAGTAATAATGAACCCGCGAAAAAAATCAGTTCAATAATAACTAAAGATTTACTACCCGAAGATAGATCTCGAAACTTTGGGCTAGACATATGAATTAATTATTCCCTTTATTATTAATAGATTCAACTTGTTCATTTATGATTTTTAGTAAAAAACACCCAAAACATAAGCGTGTAAGATAATAGCAATAATCATAAGTTTTTTACACCTATTAAATGTTGTGCAACCTTTGTAAAAATCACATACAATCAGATAGCTTAGTATCAATTTAATAAATTCGATGTATAAAGAAGGTTATAACCATGGAAAAGAATATGCTCGGTCAACTAAAAACAGCAATACTACTAACTATAGCTTATGTTATTTCAGGTTGTAGTACATTAACCTTACCACCAGCAACCATACACCAATCGAATACGGTTGATGTTAGCTCTTATAAATATTTAATTGGTGCCGGTGATGTTGTTAATATATTCGTATGGCGTAACCCTGAAGTTTCAGGCACATTTGTTGTGCGTCCCGACGGAATGATAACCACCTCTTTAGTTGAAGATATACCTGTATCAGGAAAAACACCTACCGAACTCGCTCGAACTATTGAAGAAATTTTAGCAACTTACCTGAGAGAGCCCGTAGTTACCGTAACCGTAAATAATTTTGTTGGCCCATTTAGTGAGCAGATACGTGTTATTGGTGAAGCTGCAGAACCTAAGTCAATCAATTATATTCAGCAAATGACATTACTCGACGTAATGATTCAGGTCGGTGGTTTAACAGAATTTGCTGATGGTAACGATGCTATTTTAGTAAGAGTGGAAAATGGCGAACAAAAACAATATGAAATTTATATTGAAGACTTAATTAAGAATGGCGAGATAGCGGCTAACGTTGACGTTTTGCCAGGTGATATAATTGTTATCCCTGAAACTTGGTTTTAGTTTTAGTTACATAAGATAACAATCGCCTATTTTATTAATTGCCTGTATTTAGAGGTCAGGAATGCAAGAAACACTTGAACAAATTTTAGATTATTTAAAAGGTATGTGGATTAAACGCCGCTATCTTATGATAGCTACTTGGCTTATTTGCCCTTTAGGTTGGTTTGCCGTTTCACAGCTACAAGATAGTTATGAATCAGAAGCGCGGGTATTTGCTGATACTCAATCTATTTTAGGTCCTTTGTTAAAAGGGATGACGGTTGAGTCGAATCCTGATGAACAAATCAGTTTAATGGTAAAAACATTGCTCAATCGCCCAAATTTAGAGCGTATTGCTCGGATGACCGATCTAGATGTTCAAGCTAATACCCCGCAAGAATTTAATAACTTAATTGAACGATTAACAAAGGGTATTTCAATTAACAAAACTGGCGGCAGAAGACAAAACATTTTCAATATCAGGTTCTCTGATAAAGACCCAGTAATGGCACGCGATGTTGTGCAAGCGGTTATTACGGTGTTTATTGAAACGACTCGAGGTGAGAATCGTCGGGATTCTGATTCTGCACAAAAATTTCTTGATAGCCAAATTAATGAATATGAAAATCGTTTATTAAAAGACGAAGCAAAGTTAACTAATTTTAAACAAAAATACAGTGAAGTGCTGCCTAACCAGTACGGTGGTTATTACCAAAAGCTAAATAACTCAAAAGAACAATTAAAAACTATTGAACTAATTTTACTAGAAACTAAAACACAATTAGCTGGTTCAAAAGCTAAACTGATGCAATCTTCAACGTCAGAATCTAATCAGCAAAACAATATTGTTGATTCAAACAGTATAAAAACGACTTTTGATGATCGTATTGCCGAGTTAGAAGGACAATTAGATTCACTACAGCTTAGATATACCGAGCAACATCCTGATGTGAAAGAAGTTCAACGTCGCCTAGAGCATTTATCAAAGCAAAGAAATGATGAAATTGAACAGTATCTAACAAGCAGTAATGAGGCAGGTAATGACTACACGCCAATAAGTCAGAACCCGGTAATTCAAGAGATTCAAATTCAAGTGAATCAACTTGAAGGACAAGTTGCTTCGATGGAGGTAAGAGCTAATGATTACAGAAATACTGTTAGAGATCTTGAAAACAAAATTCATACATTACCTGAAATCGAAGCAGAACTAGTCGCACTTAATCGCGGCTACGATATTACTAAAAAACAATATGAAGACTTACTTGAACGTAAAGAGAAAGCACAAATAGGTCAGTCTGCTAACGAAACGACCAGTAAAATAAATTTCAAAGTGATTGATCCTCCTCGTGCACCTTTAATACCTTCAGGTCCTAAAAGGTATCTATTTTATGTAGTTGTGACCTTTTTAGGAGTAGGTGTTGGATTGGGATTTTCCTTTTTATTCAGTCAAATTAACCCTGTTGTAACTTCGAGCAGCCAAGTAGCTCGGGCAACGGGCATTCCTATTTTTGGTATTGTTTCAGCTACTGAAAATATAGGTCTACAAAGTAAAGATAAACGTAAAACGATACTGTTTTTTGTCTCTAACAGCTTATTAATTTTAATATTATGCTTTTTTATCGCTTATTCGTTATTTCCGGATGCAATACAAGCGCCAATACATAGGATTTTTAATTTATGAGTACCATAGAAAAAGCACTCGCTAAACAAAAGATGGCTCAACAAGACAAAACACCGGTTGTTACTGAAAATGTAACGGTTGATAAAGCAACTAAAGCCGCTAAAAGCTCGACAGCTTCAGTAAATTATGAAAACAATGATGTTTTAGTGCTTAATAAGAATGATCTTGAAAGTCGTGGTTTCTTAATCGATAACGGTACCAGAAAAAGTATTAAAGATGAGTTTCGCCAAATTAAACGTAAGCTCTTAAACAATGCCTTTGGCTCAGGCTCTAAAACGCTTAAAAACAGTAATTTGGTTATGATAAGTAGCTCTAAACCAAATGAAGGTAAAACTTTTATCTCAATCAACCTTGCGCTAAGTATCGCCTTAGAACAAGATAAAACAGTATTATTAATTGACGCCGATGTTCTACGCCCAAGCATAAATCGAGAATTAGGCTTTAAGCAAGTCCCTGGCTTGATTGAATACTTACTGGGTGAGAAGCACGATATTTCTGAAATAATTTACAGTACCAATATTGATAAGCTTAAAATAATTCCTGCAGGTGAACCTCATCATCTTTCTAATGAATTACTCGCCAGTGACCGTATGGAGTCTTTAGCTAAAGAACTTGCAGAGCGCTACCCTGACCGTATTGTAATATTTGACTGCCCACCATTAATTGGTGTTACAGAAACGATGGTCTTAGCCAACTTAATGGGCCAAGCGCTGGTCGTAGTTGAAGAATCAAAAACGCTCTTAGCAGATATTCAAAAAGCGACAGAAAACCTCAACGAAGATTTAGCACTGGGTTTAGTGCTAAACAAAGCAATCAGATCTCACAAGGATATGTATGGCTATTATGGTTATGGATACGGCACTAAATAAGACAGTATTAGCTGCAGCAATCTTTGCCATTTTATCTGCAAATACTTTCGCAGGGGAATGGCAGTTTACACCACAGTTAATTATTGATGAAACCTATACAGATAATGTTAATTTATCGGTTAACGACACAACAGCAAGTTTAGTTAGTCAAACAGGTGTTGAATTAAGCACATTATTCTCATCAAAAAAATTAGAGTTCAGCCTTAATTCTAGTAGTGTTTATGCAATGTATAGCCATGATCATGACACTGATGATGACTTTCATACCTTAGATAGTAATTTTCGCTTAAAGCTAGGTCCTAAAGGACTCGCTTTAATTGCTAGTGCTGCAATATCAAATCAATCTAGAAATTCATCTAATAACGCTTTAGCCGATATTGTTTCTGGCGATATCAGCAGAGTAGAAAATTATTCGGGTGGTTTTGAGTATTCTATTAACAATAGTGATTTTAGTATCAATTCAATCATTCAATACCGAACCACTAAATCACAAGATGCCATAGGTGAACGACAAGGGTATGGTGCGAATTTTTTAAGTGATAATGGTTCTGCTGCACGACATATCTACTGGAGTGCTTCATCTGAGTTTGCTGATTATAGCAATCAAGGGAGAGACGGCACGCTATTTAAAGGGGAACTGAAGATAGGCTTTATTACCAATTATAAAATCACACCATTTTTACGCTACTATGATGAGACCAACGAGGGTGACCTTACCCAAAGTAATAGTTCATCACTTGAATCTGATTCTTACGGTGGCGGTTTCCGTTGGTTAATAAGCTCTAGGCTCTTATTAGACCTATCTTATAACACACCTACTGGTACTCAGGTAGATCTCGATGGCAAAGAACAACAAGACTATGTTGCGGCCACAATTCGCTGGGAGCCTAGTCAAAGAACATCATTAAAAGTTGATTATGGCCAACGTTTTTATGGAGAAAGTTATGGTCTCGACCTTACCCATAAGAACAAACGTTTAACCAACTCAATTACCTACGTAGAAGAAGTTAGAGCGTTTACCCGCAACAATTATCAGAGTGTTGCACTAGGAAGTTATTATTGTCCCCAGAGCGAGATAATTGACACTTTAGCTTGTTTTCTTAGTAATAATGATAATATTAATATTGATGATTATCAGCTGGTAAATTTAAATGATTTTGTTTTAGTGGAAGATCTAGGTTTATCACTAAACAAAGAACTAAAATGGTTGTCAGAATTGAAGCTTACCCGCACAACATTTAGTGTTTCACTGTCTAGTTTAACCCGTGAAAATTTGGATACTCGTATCGAAGATCGAAATGCACGTGCTTCATTTGCAATTAAACGCAAAGTTAGTGGTAAATCGAACCTGCAATTAAAGCTTGAATATAGCGATAATCATTTTTTACTTGCACAAGAAAATGAGCGCCAAGATCGCTACCGACGTTATAGTCTTGAATATGATAAGTCTCTAAATAGTCGATTAAATATTAAGTTAGGCTTAAGCCACCTTAATCGTAGTTCAACTGAGCAATCATTCAATTATGAGGAAGACCGGGTCTACCTCAAATTTAGTAAAGGTTTTTAGCAGTATGTACGAAAATTATTATGGTTTTAAAGAGCGTCCTTTTCAGTTAAGTCCCGACCCACGTTTCTTTTTCGCGTCAAGCAACCACCAAAGAGCAATGTCTTATTTACAATATGGCTTAGACCAAGGCGAAGGTTTTATTGTAGTTACTGGGCCTATAGGCACGGGTAAAACAACAATAGCGCGTAACCTTTTAAACAATATTGCTGACGATTCAATTGTTGCTGCTCAACTTGTCACGACTAAGCTCGACCCACAAGAATTACTTGAACTTGTCGCCTTTGAATTTAAGATTACCGTTAAAGGTAAAAGCAAAGCTGAGCTACTACAGTCAATTGAACAGTTTCTTATTGATTTGAATCGCCAAGGTAAGCGCGCTTTGTTGATTGTTGACGAAGCACAAAATTTACCGATAGAAACGGTTGAAGAACTGCGCATGTTATCTAATTTTCAACTGGATAATAAGCCGTTGATACAAAGTTTTCTTCTCGGACAGGAAGAGCTTAAAGATATTATTCAAGCGCCTAATATGGAACAATTTCGTCAACGTATTATTGCATCTGCGCATTTAAAGCCACTCACTAGTGACGAAGTTAAAGAATACATTAATCATAGATTGCAGCAAGCAGGTTGTATTAAAGAGGCACTCTTCTCAGATGAAGGCTTTAACGTTATTCATGAAAAAACGTTAGGCGTTCCCAGAAAAATCAATATTTTTGTTGACCGTTTATTATTGTTTGGGTTTTTAGAAGAACTCACTTGTATTGATGTTGACGCAATTAACGAAGTCGCGTTAGAGATGCAAGTAGAGTTAACCGGTTCACTTCATAAAGTACAATTAGCCAGTAATGAACCTAGCCAGGCTAGCGCACAGCTCATCGTTAATTCAACTGAGAATGTTGAAAACATGAAAGAAATATTAAGAGAAGTAGAAGAGATATTAGAGTCGTCGATTAAGCAGAAAATTAAAATGGCGCGTTATGTTGATAAACTCCTTAAGCAGAAGAGTCGTTTATATGCTGAAAGTAATATCGATGAAAGTATTGAAGCTAACTCAGAGCTAACGGCTGATACAATTGCCGATACTAATTCTGAACGAAATAGTGAAAACGATAATAGTTAACATCATTAATTAGTGGAGAAGATTTTATAACAAAACCTTCTCCATATTTTCACATCATCTAGGTTTCGTTAATTGTTAGGCCATATTTTTCAATTAATGAATACAATGTTGGTCTAGTAACACCCAGTAATTCTGCAGCTTTTGACATATTGCCTTCGGCTAACGCATAAGCTTTTTGAATAGCCAGTGACTCTGCTTTTTCTCGCACCGAGCGCAAATTCAAAGACAACTCAAGTTCAGTATTCGTATGATCAAAAAAGCCTAAGTCAAAGGCAGTCACTTGTGTGCCAGTCGTCATAATTACCGAACTTTTTACTTTATTTTGTAACTCACGAATATTGCCCGGCCATTTATGAGCCTTAATAGCACTTAAACCGTCTTCTGAAAAACTTTTTACATTACGTTTATATTCAAGTGCGTACATCTGTAAAAAATATTGAGCCAGAATTAATACGTCTTCATCTCGGTCACGTAGCGGGGGGATATTTAAGGTTATTTCACTCACGCGGTAAAATAAGTCTTCACGGAAAGTTTTATCTTTAACCATTTGTTCTAAGTTTTGATTGGTTGCACAAACGACTCGAACATCAACATTAATTTCTTGTCGACCACCAAGGCGTTCAATCGTTTTTTCTTGTAAGAAGCGTAATAGTTTTGCTTGCAAGCTAAAGGGCATATCACCAATTTCATCAAGAAATAAAGTACCGCCTTCTGCACACTCTATTTTGCCTTTAGTCGCACGATGAGCCCCAGTAAAAGCTCCTTTTTCAAAACCAAACAATTCACTTTCTAATAAGTTTTCAGGGATAGAAGCACAGTTAATGGCAACAAAGGGCTTATTACTGCGCTCACTGGCAATATGCACGGCATTAGCGGTTACTTCTTTACCTGTGCCGCTTTCACCCAGTAATAAGGCTGTAATTTGTGTTGGCGCAATGCGCTTTACCATCATGCGGAGGCGGTCAATAGCTTCACTGTTGCCAATAATGCCAATATCACTACCCGCAACTTGACGCATCTTACGGTTTTCGTCTTCAATTGCCGAAACACTAAACGCCCGCGCAATAATGACATTGATCACATCAGCATCTATTGGCTTTTGATAAAAGTCGTAGGCACCCGCAGAAATAGCTTTTAACGCATTAGTACGATCATCATTCCCGGTGATCACTATCACCTTAGTATGAGGCGCTATGGTCAAAATTTCCTGTAATGCCGCTAAACCTTCAGTGGCATTAGCTTCATCTGGCGGTAAACCTAAATCAAGCGTAACAACTTTGGGTTCAAAGCGACGTACTGCAGCAATAGCACTTTCACGATCACCTGCTAATACAGCCTCATAATCAGATAAGCTCCACTTAAGTTGCTTTTGTATTCCTTTATCATCATCAATGATCAGTAACTTTTCCATACGACTAAAACCCTTTTATTATTTATACGCTTTATTTGAGCGCGTAGTTCTGAATTCACATACGTCATCATGAAACCACGAATGTCACTCTGAAGCCACAAATGTCACTCTGAATTAACGAACGTCATCCTGAATTTATTTCAGGATCTTAACCCAGATACTGAAACAAGTTCAGCATGACGGGAAAAAACCTGACCTATCGTCAGCCTGAATCCACAATCGTCACCCTGAACTCACGTACGTTATCCTGAAACCACGAACGTCATCCTGAATTTATTTCAGGATCTTAACCCAGATACTGAAACGAGTTCAGCATGACGGAAAAAACCTTACCTATCGTCGTCATGAAACAACATATGTCATTCTGAATCCACAAACGTCATCTTGAACTCATGAACGTCATCCTGAATTTATTTCAGGATCTCAACCCAGATACTGAAACGAGTTCAGCATGACGGGGAAAAACAACCTTACCTATCGTCGTCATGAAACCACATATGTCATTCTGAATCCACGAGCGTCAGCCTGAACTCATGAACGTCATCCTGAATTTATTTCAGGATCTTAACCCAGATACTGAAACGAGTTCAGCATGACGGAAAAAACCTTACCTATCGTCGTTCTGAAACAACATATGTCATTCTGAATCCACGAACGTCAGCCTGAATCCACAAACGTCATCTTGAACTCATGAACGTCATCCTGAATTTATTTCAGGATCCCAACCCGGATACTGAAACAAGTTCAGCATGACGGGGAAAAACAACCTTACCTATCGTCGTCAAGAAACCACATATGTCATTCTGAATCCACGAGCGTCAGCCTGAACTCATGAACGTCACCCTGAATTTATTTCAGGATCTTAACCCAGATACTGAAACGAGTTCAGCATGACGGAAAAAACCTTACCTATCGTCGTCCTGAAACAACATATGTCATTCTGAATCCACGAACGTCAGCCTGAATCCACAAACGTCATCTTGAACTCATGAACGTCATCCTGAATTTATTTCAGGATCTCAACCCAGATACTGAAACGAGTTCAGCATGACGGAGGAAAACAACCTTACCTATCGTCGTCATGAAACCACAAACGTTATACTGAATCTACGAACGTCATCTTGAACTCATGAACGTCATCCTGAATTTATTTCAGGATCCCAGCCCGGATACTGAAACGAGTTCAGCATGACGGAAAAAAACCTTACCTATCGTCGTCATGAATCCAGCTACATCGTACTAAGTCCACGCACGCCTGCCTGATTACACGTACGCCATCCTAAATCCACGTACGTCATCCTGAATTTATTTCAGGATCTGTATTACACGGTAATATATCATTTATAAACTTGGATTTATTGGTAAGTCTATTATAAAAACAGTGCCTTTATCTTCGATACTCTCGACTTTAATTATTCCGGCGATACCTTCAACAAATTGCTTGGCTTCAAAGACGCCAATGCCCATACCCGCGTTACCTTTAGTGGTATCAAAAGGTTTGAATAGTCGATTATTAATAAAGTCTGCCGACATACCGCAGCCATTATCAGAAATTTTAATACCTATGTGGTTTTCTATCTGAGTAAGTTCTACTTTAACCCAGCCATCTTTGCTTGTCGCTTCCTGTGCATTCTGTATTAAGTGATTGAGCACTGAATGAAACGTTTCATTATCAATAGCCATTTCACAATGGTTGATTTTATCAAAGGTCACCTTAGGCAACTCAATATTTCTCTGCTCTATTACACTGTTAATGACTGCTGAGATATCAACCAACTCACTTTTAGGTTGAGCTGCTTGCTTATTACGTAATTGCGAAAGCACTTTAGATAAGCGTTCTGTCGCTGACTCTACCGTTTCAAAAACATCAGCAATAAACTCTGGATTATCCCGGTGTTTTTCTGCATTAGAGGTAATAAGTGCTAACTGAGCTTGAACATTTTTCAAATCATGCACTAAAAAAGCGGACATTCGGTTAAAGGCATCAAACTGTTTTGATTCTGCTAATTTATCATTAGCTTCATGTAAAGAAACGAAATTTCCTAACTGTTTTGATATGGCGAAAAGTAAGTCTCTGTCTTCCCAATTTAATTGCTTAACTTGATTTTTTCCCGCTAAAATAAACATCCCATAGAATGCTTTACCAATAAAAATAGGGACTATAATTCTAATGCTCTTGGTATCAAATAACGATAAATCCAGAGATAAGCCAGGATAAACAGTTGGCGTTTTGCGATATTCTTCAACATCAATGATCCAACCTTGGCGCTGACAAAAAAGACTGCACTCGACCAGTTGCTGATTAAAGGTATCATCTAGAAGCAATTTTTCAGAATATTGAACACTGAAACGTTGACCTGTTACTTTTTTCAAAATAGCGCCAGCATAAGCATCTACTTTTGACATCATTATTTGAGTTGCCATTTGATAATAGCTTTCAGCATTGGTGGTTTCTATTTTTCCGATCAGGTTTAACCATTCATCGCGGTATTCGTATTTATTAGCAAAAAAGTTTTTTGCTATAAACACTTTTAATTTCCGGCGCAACGACTCGGTAATAAATAAAGCGACTAATACCAAAGCACTTAACATTAGAAAGCCGATACTCACAACGCTGCCCCACTCTCCACCTATGTAGTTAATAACATAGCCAGCAAAGGCCATAACCAACAAATATATACCGGCAATCATCAACATTGAGCTATAAAAAACAACATGTCGAGAAACAAAAATTCTTACCGCACCATTACGAATCCGTCGAGTACTGATCAGTAATAAAGGCACAACAATAAGAGAGATAAAGCCACGACAAAACCAAAAATCAAAATCAATACCGTCAACCATTGTGGCTTGTGCATATAAAACAAAGTCAAAAATTGCAACGCTGGCTAATGCAATAACCATCGGCCAAATAGCCCAGCGCACTTGTGAATCAGCACTTCGGTATAACTGCTCTAGTAGCACTAAACTCCATAAATTAAGCACAATAAAAAGTAGGAATAAATACTCATAAGAATAATTCAATAAGACACTCGCCAACCAGCAAGCAACCATGAGTATGGCCCAAACTTTGATATATTGACGAATATGTGAATTGGCAATAATCGCCCGAAAAGAGCGTTGTTCTGTGTTACAAAGCAAGATTAACAACGACCAGCAAGCTACTTTAAAGCCATCTGCAAGCATCGCCCACTGCAAGCTAAAGCCTAACTTTATTTGTAAGGCCGCAACCCCATTAGCAATAACAGTGACAAATACAGAAACTAATACCCAGCGAGCGAGCGTTGTCTTATTTCGTGCAGCAAAAATCAGTAGCGCAAAAATTAAATATGCAATGCCAGCTAATGAATAACCAAATAGACCTAATGAATCCATAATATAAACTTCTTATTGAGTTTTTGTTTAGTCGTTGTTTTGTTTTTTATCTTCAGTAAAAACGTCAGTTAATACCGGTACTAATAAAAAGCTCGCGATAGCTGAAACACATAAGCCTGAAATAATAACAGTGCCCAAAGGCTGCCATAACGCACCACCAAAAATAGTTAAGGGCAACAGTCCACCAATAGTTGTTAGCGTTGTTAATAATATTGGGGTAAAACGGCTTGCGCTAGCCGTTATAATGGCTTCTTTTAAGTTAGCTGACTCTGCAAGGTTTCGATTGGTGGTATCAATTAATATAATGGCATTATTGACCACTATTCCAAACAGACTAATTAAACCAATAAATGCCATCATTGAAAATGATTGTCCGGTTAAATATAAACCTATTACCGAGCCTGCCATAGCAAAGGGAATTGAAGTAAAAATTACGATGGGTTGTAAAAATGACTTAAACTGTAAGACCAGCACCGCGAAAATACCAATAGCAGTAACGAGCATGATTTGAGTGAGCCCAGAGAAATTTTCTTGACGAGATTCTTCTTCTCCTCCCAAATTATAACTAACGCCACTTGGCATTTTATACTCATCTAAGTACGCAATAACGTGAGCCGTAAGTTCACTTACCGTATAATTTTTATCTACATCTGCAGATACTTTTGCCATACGTAATTTTTGATAATGGTAAAACTCAGTGCGACCTTTTTGCAGTTTAGTACTAATAAATTGATTAAGCGGAATAGCTTCACCTAATCGATTAGTAACATTAATATCAGCTAAACCATCAATATCTGGATTTTTACGACGCACAATAATGGGATAATTTTCACCGTTATCATCATTAAATTGCCCGACGGATGTACCAGAAAGTATTGTCTGTAAAGTAGTATCAAGGGTATTGATATCTATATTGCTTAAACCTGCTTTTTCATAATTGATATCCAGCAGAAGCTCTGTATTAGCAACACCAATTGGGTTATCAATATTTATGATGCCTTTTGTATTTGCCATCATATTGGCAAGATCATTAGCAACCAGCTCTAAGTCAGACAGTGACTCACTCATTAACCTAACGCTTATGGGTAAGTCAGTAACCGGACCTTGGGTAAACTCACTAACCGTAATTTTAGCTTCCTGCCACTGACCGAACTCTTCACGCAGTTCACTAACAAAACTAGAGACTCTTACCGCGTCATATTCAGCCAATACAACAATAACCTGGCCATAAGTTGCCACACCACGTTTAGGAATTTGATTGTAATAAATACGAGGGTTGGCACTACCAACATTTAAAGCAACTTTTTCTACTAAATCATTTTTTTCGATGATTTTAGTCATTTTTTGCATGACTTTATCAGTATAAGCTAACGATGAATTAGGCGGTGTTTCAACATCAAGCATGATCATTGGCTTTTCCGCTTTAGGGAAAAGACTCACGCCCACCTTGCCAAATAATGACAACATGCCCACTAAGCATAAAACTGCAATAACAATAACAATCCAGCGTAAATTGATAAACCGACTTAACCATTTTGCATAAGTCTGCTCGGCAAATATATTCACATAATGCTGCAAAGTCTTTATTTTAGAGGTGTTTTTCTCTGTATTGGCTGCAAAAAATCGGCTCGCTAACAGTGGCGTTAACGTTAGTGCAATTAACAAAGAAGCGAGTAACACTAATACCACAGTAACAGGCATTGAGCGAACAAAGTCACCGGTACTGCTTGCTAACATTAGCATAGGTAAAAACGCTAACATCGTGGTAACAGTGCCACTGGTTATTGCCCAGCCAACCTTGCTTGTACCAGATGCCGCCGCGTCACTAAGAGGTGTGACTTTTTTCTTTTCGCGATGAATACTCTCGGTAACAACAATGGCATTATCAACTAGCAAACCTAATGCGATGATCAATCCAACAATCGACATTTGTTGTAAACCGAAGCCAATAAAATCTAACCAACCTATTGCCACTAAAAATGACAACGGAATCACCGCGATGACTACTAAAGATTCACGTAACCCTAAGAATATTAGTGACATAATGCCAACTAAGACTAGTCCTTGCCAAAGGTTATCAAAAAAACCATTTACTCTTGATTCAACACTATCCGCTTGTTTAAACAACACATCAACATTCATGTTGTCAGGTAAACTTTCGGTGAAACTTGCTATTTCATTATCGATATTTTCAGTTAGCGCAAAAATATTTGTATCGGGTCGTTGCTCTACGGTTAGAAAAATAACCGGCTTATTGTCATAATATGCTAAATAATTAGGCTCTAATCCAGAAAATTCAATTGTCGCAACATCTTTCAAACGCAGTATAAAACTGTCATCAGAGCGAATAACCGTTTCACCTAACTCGGCCAATTGCACAAAATTCCCACTGGCTTTTACATTAAAGCGCCTTGAACTTGCATCAACATAACCTGGGGTAATATTTACCGCACGACCTTGCAAAATTGCATTGATATCGGTAACAGATAAACCGTAATGCTTTAACAAGGCTAAATTAACGTCAATCGCAACAATTTGCTGAGGGTATCCCCAAATATTCGCTTTTCGAACGTCGTTAATCGCTTCTAAACGTTTTTCTAACTGTTTGGCGTAAAACTCCATAACTTTATAATCAATCGGCTCACTCCACAGTGCCAGTTGCATAATAGCGACACCAGAGGGTGTTGCTTTTAAAACAAGTAAGTCATGAACACCTTGAGGTAAACTCGGTTTAACCGATGAAACCGCTTGCTTTACTTTGTTAAAAGCAGCTTCGGAGTCTGTGCCATATAAAAAGGTTATTTCAATACGAGCTCCACCATTTTTGACCTGAGATTCAATTTTTTTGATGTTTTCTATATCAGAAAATTCTTCCTCAAGTGGATTTATCACTAAAGTTTCAATATCTGCGGGTGAGGCACCAGGATAAATCACTTCAATTAAAGTGATGGGCATATCAAATTGCGGGTCTTCTGAACGTGGCATTTGAAAGTATGAAACAATACCAACCAGTACTAATAGCACCACTATCGTTAGGGTAAACTGAGCATTTTTTATGGCGAGTTTAGGTAGTAGCATAAAATTACTTACCTATTGAAATATGTTGCCAACCACTCGTCACTATCTGTAAGGGTTGGTCATCAACCGAAGCAAACAGATAAACAAACTGATTATCTAAACGATAAATATCATAAGATTGATACGTAAGGTCTTGCTCATTCCTAACAATAACAACGGCCTGACCATTATTATTAACAGTTACCAATGCTGATATCGGTAAGCGATAAACAAAGTTATCACTGGTAAAGTCGATAGTGATTTCAGCAATTTGCCCCGCAACAATACCATTGTTCAAATTAATATTTGGCAGTAACACTTCTATAATAAACATATTGCCATCGGTATTAGCAATAGCAGGTATTTTGCTTACCTCGCCAATAACACCGCCAAGTGCTTGTATTGAAACATTCACTTTTTGACCTAAACGCACTTGGCTAACTTCGTTACCTGTTAAGGCAACTTTTACCACCCAATTTTGTTCTAAAGCGGCTATTTTTAGTACATTACTTCCTGGTGATTGTAGTTCACCTAGTTCAGTATAACGATTTAATACTACACCTGAAAATGGCGCAAAAATTTGTGCTTTTTCAAAATGATAAAAGGCGACTTGATAGTTAGCTCTGCTTGTTTCAACACGAGTTAAGGCAAGATCAAGATCTTGTTCTGAGCTTAATTTATTTTCGAGTAGTTTTTGTTGGCGGTTAACTTCGCGCTTTGCTTGTAATAATTCTGCATAAGTAGCGTTTTTATTTTGCAGTAATTCGCGGGTGTCTAAAGAAGCAATGAGCTGATCTTTTTCAAAGTACTGCCCTTCATCAACGGCTAACTTAGCTAAATAGCCACTACTTTTAAATGACAAATTTAACGTTCGTTTAAAATCAAGTTTCCCTGTCCGTTTTATCGTGTCTGCGTAGGGCTCAACAATGATCTGTTCAAAATCGTAACTCTGTGACAATGTAAAAAATGATACGGAAAGTGTTATCCCAATCATCAAAAACTTAATAAAACTATTCCATGATTTCATATTCAATTCTATAACGCGTTAAATTAACTGATTTTATTATAGCCAATACTTTAGGGTTGTTGCGGAATAAAGTACATCTTTTTCCATTATTTATCCTTAGCTTGACTAAGAACGATAAAATTCCCTGCTGTACAGAAAATAAAGACGACAAAGCTAGACAATTTTCACGATTAATTATAGTATTTGCCGCGCTTAACTCAGCAAACCACCCGTAGCTCAGCTGGATAGAGTTCACGCCTCCGAAGCGTGAGGTCACAGGTTCAAGTCCTGTCGGGTGGACCACTTTTTTTCCTAAAAACAAAATTCACGTTAAATAAACAGTTTCATTTTTACAGTGACCGCTTATCTATTTTACCACGTCACTCATTCGTTATAGTAAGCTGCTACTGCGGCTAAAAACGCTTCAATCTTATCTTTAGGAAGCGAATTGATGCCAGCGGCAGCGGCACGTCCTCCACCTGTAGCAAACTGACTACAAATATCACCGGCACCCTGTTTATTCGCTAATGGCGCTCTTAAAGAAACCGTATAGGTGTTATCTGTATTTATTGTAAAAATAGCATGTGCTTTCTTTGGGTTTATATTGGCTAATTCATTACCAAAAACACCACTTATTCTTCTGGCCCATGTTTCATCCGGTAATTCAAATGCAGTTAATAACGCTGTGTCATAAAATGCTTTGGTGTTAACGGCTTTTAAATGGTCTTGGTTATATAGTTTTTGCAAAATATAATAAGGAGAGTCTGCATCTTTAATCGTATCAAAAGGGCTTGAGTAAGCTAACAGTAATTCGTATAACCTTGCCGGATGAAAATGCAAATCGTCAATATGTGAACCATAACCATTGTAGTTAATTAAGGTACCTAACGTTTCTAACTGCTCGCATTCGTTATCGTTTAAACCCGCTAATTTGGCCAACTTAGTCGCTTTAGCAATAAGATTATCCCCAAAAGCGGCACAAATTGCCCAATGATGAAACTTCCCAGCTAAAATCTTATCAACGATTAAAGCCGTACAAGTATTTGCATCTAAATCAATATGCGTTTGTAAATTTACATGTTCCGGAATGTCACCCGCACGGTGATGATCGATATAGGTTACATTGCCGCCTTCAGCTAATAAGGTATTCAATGCGTCTTTATTTTTTTCCATTGAAATATCTAAAACGCGAATAACACTATCGTCTCTACTATTGCTTTGAGCATTTGTTATCTCAACGACCTGTTGCAGTAAAGCAATATCACGTTTAACGCCGGTAATTTTGACACTTACTGTTGGATTGGCTAATTGCAATTGCAGCAAGGCGATAATACCGTCGGCATCGCCATTAAATACGTCATAATTCACAGATAAATCCTTTATTTTTAGTCTTTACAATTATTTCTTTTCGATAAAGCCATTGGCAAAAACTATGATTTTATAATTTGTTTTTTTATTAAAGCGTCTATCACTAAATCTGCACATTGCTCAATAGACAAATGCGCTGTTTCGATATGTATTTCAGCAGTTTCAGGGGCTTCATAAGCCGAACTTATCCCGGTAAAATTAGCGATTTCACCCGCTCTGGCTTTTTTATATAAACCTTTAGGATCACGGCTTTCGCAAACATCTAAAGGCGTATCAATAAATACCTCTAAAAATAACGCGTCTTTGAGTAACGCTCTGGCTTGGTCTCTGTCTTTTTGAAAAGGAGAAATAAAGGCCGTTGAAACAAGCAAACCTGCGTCTACAAATAACTTAGCCACTTCACCTATCCTACGTATATTTTCAATACGGTCTTCGTCAGTGAACCCTAAATCGTTATTTAAACCGTGGCGAACATTGTCACCATCAAGTAAATAACTGTGACAGCCACGTTCCAGTAACTTTTGCTCAACTGCGTTGGCAACGGTAGATTTACCCGAACCACTTAGACCGGTATACCATAGCAATACCGCTTTATGACCTTTTAACTGAGACTTTTGTTCAGCAGTGACACTTTGTTGATGCCAAACCACATCTGACGATTTTTCTGTGTTATTTTTTTCTATATAAGGACTTGCTGGGTTACTTTTTTTCATAATTCACATTTATCATTGGACGCTATTAATAGCTAAAAAGGGAAGAAATATAAAATACTACAAATCGCAGTAGTGCAATATATAACGCTAATGGGCACACCTATTTTTATAAAATCTATCAACTGGTATTGCCCGGCACTAAAGACCATTAAATTGGTTTGATACCCATATGGGCTAATAAAACTAGCACTGGCACCAAAGGCTACTGCCATAATAAAGGGAGTAATATTTACACCATAGTTCAACGCTATACTATAAGCTATTGGGAATATTAGCGCGGCTGCGGCATTATTAGTGACCAACTCGGTTAATAATACCGTTAATAAAAATATAATAATTAAGGCGACGGTCGGCGTTATACTGCCCGACAAAGAAGTAATGGTTTCAAGAGACGTTAGTAATCCACTATTTATTAACGCACTGGCAAGCATTAGCGCCGTAGAAATAATCAGCCAAATTTGTATTGGAAAACGTCTAATCACTTCATCTTTAGACAAGCAATTCGACAATAAGAAAAAAGAAAATAGCACTAACATTCCTTTGAATAAAGAAATAATCCCTAGTGCACTTAATGCTACGGTTAAGAAAAAACTTATAATAACAAAAGGTTCTTTTTTACCGGTAAGTTTTGATTCTGGCTCAACGCCATTGACAACAATAAAGTTTTTATCAACATTATTTCTGGCTTTAAAATCTTGGCCAGTTGCTAACACTAAGTAATCACCCGGACGAATGCTAACATCGCCAAGCTTACCTGTAACGGCTTGCCCGTCTCTTTTCATTGCTACCACAGCGGCATCAAACTTAGCTCTAAAGCCAACACCTTTTAATGTTTTATTAATGAGTACACTTTCAGAACGAACAAAGACTTCCGTTAAGTTGTCATCAGACAAGCCTTGTTTGTGTGCAAAAACAGTTAAACCATCAAACTGCTTAAGTTGGTTTACTTTAGTAACGTCACCATTAAAAATAAGCTTATCGTTGGCACTAATAACTTGGTCGGGAGAAACAGGGGTAATCGTTTGCCCAGCGCGAATTATTTCAATTAAAAATAAAGAGTCTAAATGTCTTAAAGCGTTTTCTTCTACGGTTTTGCCAATCAATGCCGAGTTAAGTTCTACTTTAGCATCTAATAAATATGAACTTTCTAGCGTTGAATTAATATCTGTTTCTGGGAGATATTTAGATAAAAACCACAGCGCACAGCCACAAGTAATGACGATAAAAACACCTACCGGGAAAAAATCAAAAAAGCCTAAAGCAGGTAGATCAGCATTTAAGACTAAACTGTTAACAATTAAGTTAGTAGACGTGCCAATTAAGGTTAGCGTACCGCCAAAAATAGCCGCATACGACAAGGGTAATAATAATCGACTGGCAGAATGATAAGGGTTGTTTCGAATCGGCGCTAGCATGGTAGAGACAACGGCGGTATTATTTAACAAGGCTGAAGAAACAACCGTTAAACTAAAAAGCCTGATCCAGGTTTTGCCATAACTTGAGAATAAAACTTTGCTGGCGAGTATACGCAATAAGCGAGTTTTTTCTAACGCTAAAGAACACAGTATTAACAAAATAAGCGTTATTAAGCCTTTATTAGACATACTGGCTAACACAGCTTCATTTGAAACTTGTCCGCTAATAATAAGGGCAATAAAAGTAAAGCCAAAAACCTTTCCAGGCTGCTTTTGAAACTTTAATAAACCTATAATTGTACTAATAAAAATTAATAGTACAAACGCTGCATCTATATTCAAATATATAAACCCTGTTAACTTTTAACAGCTAATCTTAAGAAAAAATTAGAGACAAATAATAACTAAGAGCAAAGCGGCTGAGTAAAAAACTGAGATATTGCTAGCTGTTTTTTACACGACCTCATTGCCCTTAGTTTACATCTTTTAGTCTCGTTACTTTTTAGCTAAGTTTTTAGCTCCCCAATGAGGAAAGTGCTTACAAACAAACGCATTAAGTTCAAGTTCGTAATCACTGTACTTTTTAGGCTGTCCTTTTTCCAATTGTGTCAGTTGTGAAGCTATCATGCCCGCGCCAACTGTTGCATTGGTCAAACGGTCAATAATAATAAAAGCACCTGTTTGACGGTTCTCTTGATAAGCATCAAACTGCACAGGTTCGTTTAACGTAAAGTTACAACGCCCTATTTCATTCAACGCTAAATGCTGTACGTCTTGCTTTTCCATGGTATTAACATTAACGCTATACTCTATTTTATCAACAGAGCCAAACGTAGCATGAGTGCCTACTTTAATAATGTATTCACGGTCTATTTGTAGTGCCGCTTCATCCATCCACACCACATCTGCACTAAACGTATTAGAAGAAGCGGGTTGCTCATGCGGTCGCACGATCATGTCACCACGACTAACATCTATCTCATCTTCAAGCGTCAGCGTTACAGCCATATCGGCATAAGCCGTTTCAAGTTCGCCGTCAAAAGTTACTATCGACTTAATTTTACTTTGCTTACCTGAAGGTAGTGCAACAATAGTATCACCAACACGAATTTCACCTGAAGCGATCGTGCCGGCAAATCCTCTAAAGTCTAAATTAGGACGGTTAACGTATTGAACAGGAAAACGAAAAGCACTATTTTTTTCACCGCTAATTTGCACGGTATTCAATAACTTAAGCAAAGGTGAACCCGGGTACCAAGGCATATGCTCGCTTTCATTGACTACGTTATCGCCGCGTAAAGCTGAAATAGGCACAAAACGAACATCTTCAATATTTAATGATTTAGCAAATTCACGGTAATCACTTTTAATTTTTTGGTATGTCTTTTGGTCATAATCTACTGCATCCATTTTATTAATAGCAATAACCACATGCTTAATACCTAATAATGAACAGATATATGAATGACGTCGTGTTTGCACTTGCACGCCATGACGCGCATCAATTAATATAATGGCTAAGTCACATGTAGAAGCACCCGTTGCCATATTACGTGTGTACTGCTCATGGCCTGGAGTATCGGCAATAATAAATTTACGTTGCTCGGTAGCAAAGTAACGATAAGCAACATCTATAGTAATACCCTGTTCGCGTTCAGACTGTAAACCGTCAACGAGTAACGCTAAATCAAAATCACCATCTGTGGTATTAAACTTTTTAGAATCTTTTTCAATAGCAGCCATCTGATCTTCAAAAATCATTTTGCTATCAAAAAGTAAGCGGCCTATTAATGTCGACTTTCCGTCATCTACACTGCCACAGGTGATAAAACGCAGCATATCTTTGTTTTCATGCTGCTTTAAGTAGCCTTCAATATCTGTTGCCAATAATGTTTGTTCAGTGTTCATTAAAAGTACCCTTCCATTTTTTTCTTTTCCATTGAACCGGCTGAATCATTATCAATGACTCGACCTTGTCGCTCAGAAGTGGTTGTTAAAAGCATTTCTTGAATAATTTCAGGCAATGTTGTTGCAGTCGATTCAATAGCGCCGGTAAGTGGGTAACAACCTAGCGTTCTAAAACGTACTGATTTCATTTCAGGCACTTCGCCCTCATTTAGAGGCATGCGTTCATCATCTACCATGATTAACGAGCCATCACGCTTAACAACAGGTCTTTTGGCTGCAAAATAAAGTGGAACCATTTCAATATCTTCTTGATAAATATACTGCCAAATATCAAGCTCGGTCCAATTAGACAATGGGAACACACGAATACTTTCACCTTGATCAACTTTAGAGTTATAGATATTCCAAAGCTCTGGACGTTGGTTTTTAGGATCCCAACGATGATTTTTATCGCGAAATGAATAAACACGTTCTTTAGCACGAGACTTTTCTTCATCACGACGAGCACCACCAAAAGCGGCGTCAAAACCATGCATGTCTAATGCTTGCTTCAAACCTTGTGTTTTCATGATGTCGGTATGTTTTGCACTACCGTGAGTAAACGGACCTACACCCATAGCAAGCCCTTCTGGGTTTTTATGGACGATTAAATCGAAGTCATACTTTTCTGCTAGATTATTACGAAATTCAATCATTTCTTTGAATTTCCAATCCGTATCAACGTGCATTAATGGGAAGGGAATTTTACCCGGATAAAAAGCTTTACGTGCTAAATGCAAAAGAACAGAAGAATCTTTCCCTATTGAATACAACATAACAGGATTATCAAATTCAGCAGCAACTTCACGCATTATTTGAATTGATTCAGCTTCCAGTGCTTTTAAATGTGTTAATTTATTCTTATTCATATATGCCCTATTTTACATTTTTGATGTCAAAATCTTACAAAAAATTATATCAAACCAAAATCAAATAGCGAAATAACTAAATAACTTAGGTTATAACTAGCTTGCAATAATCTAACTATAAATAAACTAAAGCTAACTTAGACAATTAAATTAAAACGACTTAAATAAGAGTAAAAGCACGACTATAACAAACGCTATGCTGGTATTATTAAAGATGGCTATCATGCAATGATTATGGCGGTGGCGGGGTTGTTCTGCAATTAAATATTTAGCTGATTATACTGATCTATTCTTCTATATTTAGCATTATTATTGAGCATTTCTGGCAAAAAAAAACCGATAGATAAATCTATCGGTTTTTATTCAGATAATAGTTACTGGGATTAGTTACCGCCAGTACCACCTGTACCGCCAGTACCACCTGTACCGCC
Source organism: Colwellia sp. BRX10-1 (assembly GCF_014077545.1). NCBI lineage: Bacteria > Pseudomonadati > Pseudomonadota > Gammaproteobacteria > Alteromonadales > Colwelliaceae > Colwellia > Colwellia sp. BRX10-1. The sequence continues at coordinate 133,148 of NZ_JACGWC010000003.1, read as the reverse complement.
AGTAATGTCGTCATCTAGATCAACAGAAGCTGCGATATCATCAGGATTGATTACGTCAGGAATATTTACAATACCGACAGCATTACCTGTATCGCCTGCAATAACTGATGCTAAATCTTTAATTGCTTGCGAAATTTTAGCTTGAACAGCATTAATTCTTGCCATTGCCGCTACTGAGTCAGCATCTAATGCTGCACTAGGGTTATTAATAATCGCTTTAGTAACTAGTTTAACAGCAGCGATATAAGTTTTAATTGCATCAGCAAGAGTTTCATCAGTGCCTGGCTCTAAACCTGAAAGCGAACCGTTAATAAGCGTTAACGTTGCTGCTATCATATCATCTGTTGATACATTTGCAGATACAGAAGCATCAACAATTACAACGTCAAAAATGTTAGTTTCAGATAAATCTAAACCTAAAGTAGCACCAATCACTCGAGAAGCATCTACTTGAAACGCTTCAAAAACTTCTGGGTCAGAAAGGTCGATATCTGCATCGTCTTCAATTACCGCTAAAATAGTTTCAGTTGCAAGTGTTGTTAATGCGTTAACTTCAGCAGAGATTGTACCGCTACCGTCAGAATTGCTCATGGTTGAAAGTTCTAAGCCCACTAATTGTGAAGCAGGAACAACGCCACCTCTAACTACGTCACCACAAGCTGGAGCATCACAAATCATTGTAGTATCTTCGTCAGCACTTACGCGTACGAAAAAAGTACCTGTGATTGCTTCACCAGAAGCATCAGTTAATGAAAGTGTGTAATCACCATTTTCATCTGTTTGAGTGTTAGCTAGAGCAGTGTCTACATCTGAGCTATCAAAAACTTCAACTAAAGCGTTAGCTAATACACCTTTGATACCAGAACCTGATACATCTAATGTAGAAGGCGTTGGTGGAACCGGTGGCGCTTGGTTTGGCGCAAGAACAGTACCATCATCTTGGTAACATGCCGATAAAGTCAAAGAAATTGCCGCAGCAACTGTTGTAAGCATAATTTTATTCATTGTTAATCCCTGATTTGAAAGTAAAAAACCTAACATTCCTTGTTATATAGATAAACAACAGAATGATCTTTGTAGTAAATATTAGCATCGACATCACGCCTGATCAACAAAAAGAATAACAATAAAATAAATATTTAACGGCTGATTTGCATTATTAAAATCTTAAGCCTTTATTGCATTTTTATTACGGTGCCAGATGTTCAATAACTTAAATAAATCACCGTGATACAAAAGTAACTTCACGATATTAAGTTGTTATAAACTACTAAATAGCCAGTAACTAAATTCAATAGAGCTACTTTATAAATAGTAGCTATTACTGAGGATAATAAAGATAGTACAGATTAAAATAATAATGTTATTTTTTCTGTTAACAAGCCTAATTGGTCAAAAAGTACAAACTGCTGGTGTGCCTTAGCCATTAATTTTTGCGCTTGCTTATGTTGATAGCCGGCCTCGAAGTACCACAAGCCATTAATGAGATAACAACAAGCGAGATATGCACGCACTTTTTCTTCATCAATCGTGGCATTGGTAAATTGCTGATAGTCTTGTATCAGAGCATCTATATCGTTAACACTGAATTCGTTAATCGCGATAAACATGGCGAGATCATATTCGGCTTCAGCTAAACAACTGCATTCGAAATCGACTAACCAAGTATGCTTTTGCGGATTTTCATTATTAAACAAAGCGCTTACACGAATGTTTTCATAATTAACATCACCATGACAAAGTACTAAGTTATTATGCTTGGCTTGCGGAGGTGTTATTTCGCTGATTATTTTCTGTAGCGCGATATGCTGAGACTGCGAGAGTTTACTATTGGAGGCTTGGTGGTTAAGCAGTTCTTCAATGGCTAACACCGGATGATTTTCTGGCAGCGTTAGCTGATGAGTTTTTACCATTAAGTACATCGCCACCGTAACTTTGTTATTAGCTACACTGACAGTTTGTTGCTTATAAAAATCGCTTAATGAATCACCGGTAATAAAGTCGGTAACAAGCCATGATGCTGAATGATAAATGATAGCCGGTGCTACACCGATTTCTGCTGCTAATAAGTGACTGGCAATCTCGGCTTTTGCTGTTTGTTGATGGCCATTGAAAGACTTTACAAAAAAATTTTGCTTAGTAGTGTTTTTGTTAACCGTCACTTTAAAACATTGATGACTTTCACCCCCTGTTAATCGCTCAATTTTACAATCGCGATGAATAAAACAAGATAAGGCTTTAATCTCTTCACCGCTGCTGTTACTTTTTTGATTGATTAAAGCCACCACTCAACTACTCAGTAGCCGAGGCTATATTGCCTGCTGCTTGTTGATGACTTTTTTGATATTTACTATACCAAATTGCATAACCGACCATAGCCATTACTACATATAAGCCAAATAACACAGCGGTAGGTTGTAAACCTTTTTCTAAATAGAGATAAATGGAAACAAAATCGATGACTATCCAGTACAACCAATTCTCTAAAACCTTTTTAGTGACTAAATAGGTCGCAAACACCGCAAATACCGTAGTTGCAGAATCTAAATAAGGAAAGTGTGTTGGCGTGTAATTGTCCATTAGCCAGCCAATAACTAAAGAGCAAGCAGTTAGTAAGACCACTATTTTGATATGAAAGAATAGCGGCCAGCTTTGAATAGCCAATACTGTGCCTGTATGACTATTATTTGTTGCGTTATTTTGCGACGAAGAAACATGACGCCAGCAATACCAGCCAAAGATGGCCATCGCTAAATAATAAACCTGCAATAAGGCGTCCATCCATAAATAAACATCATAAAAAATAACGCTATAAATAATGGTACTCACTAGCGCTGCAGGCCAACACCAAATATTTTCTTTTGCCGCTAACACCACATAAAATAATGCTGAAATTACCGCTAATAATTCCCAGAGAGGCAAATGCGCAAAATAATTAACTGTTGCTGATAAAGATTCAACCATTAGCTTTCAGCTTCGACTTCTGAGCGATCACCACCAATAAACTTACACACAAAAACAGCAGCATTTAAGGTTTGATGGACATGTTTTATTTCTGCCATAACATGACGGGTAGCTAGGTCATAGTCTCCAAATACTTGTGTACTCATGCCATTAGTCACTACATTTAAGCCCGCTACATTTCGAAGGCGCTTAATGAATGCCCAAATTTCAGTTTTAAACTTTTCTTCAGCTAGAGGATACAAACTAATTTCTATAGATATTTTCATATTATTTCCTAATGGTATGCCACTTTTTCCAGTGAACAAAAAAAACCGTAATCCTGAACACCCCCCGTCATCCTGAACTTGTTTCAGGATCTCATTACTCTAAGCCACGAATACAGATACTGAAATAAATTCAGCATGACGACGTGTTACTTCAACATGACGACATGTTACTTCAACATGACGACATGTTACTTCAACATAACGGCAAGGCGGTTTTTAACAACTGCTCTGCCAAGCTAAAAAAACGTCATCCTAAACACCCCCCGTCATCCTGAACTTGTTTCAGGATCTCATTACTTTAAGCCACGAATACAGATACTGAAATAAATTCAGCATGACGGCGTTTTAGTTCATCATGACGACATGTTACTTCAACATAACGTCAAGGCGCTTTTAATAACTGCTCTGCCAAGCTAAAAATCCCGTCATCCTGAACACCCCCCGTCATCCTGAACTTGTTTCAGGATCTCATTACTTTAAGCCACGAATACAGATACTGAAATAAATTCAGCATGACGACGTGTTAGTTCAGTATTACGGCATGCTACTTCAGCATGACGACATGTTACTTCAGCATAACGGCGTTTTACTTCAGCATGACGGCATGGCGGCTTTTAACAACGGCTCTGCCAAGCTAAAAATCCCGTTATCCTGACCCACCCCGTCATCCTGAACTTGTTTCAGGATCTCATTACTTTAAGCCACTAATACAGATACTGAAATAAATTCAGCATGACGACGTGTTAGTTCAGCATAACGGCGTTTTACTTCAGTATTACGGCATGCTACTTCAGCATGACGACATGTTAGTCCAACATGCCGCCATGTTACTTCAACATGGCGGCATATCAGTTCAGCATGAGCGCGTGATAGCTAAAGAGTGCTTAACCTTAGAAGTTATAATCAAACGTTACACCAATTTGTCTTGGTGCGCCAAAGCGTTGATATTTTTTGGCTACCCAATCTAAATCAGGTTCGTTACCGAAGAAGAAGCCGCGTGTTGCGATTTTTTCATCGGTAATATTTCTAGCCCAAAGTGAAATAGACCAATCAGCAAGCTCATAAGCAACTTTCGCATTTAATAAGTTTGAACTTGACGCTTTTTCGTCATGGCTATCAGAGAAGAAAAATTCATCTTTTCCTGACCAGTTCACATTGAAAACAACGCCATTATCGCTGCGATACGTAGAGCCAAGGCTGAAGGTATAGCTTGGTGCGTGTGCTAAATCGCGTCCTGAAATGTCAATGTTTGTACCGTACTTGTCAGAATAACCATAAACATCATATGTTGCGTTTAGGTAGCCCACTGTCGAGTCGATCGTTAAATTATTATTAACTTGGTATGTTAACTCAAGTTCCAAACCGTAACTGCTTGAACTGGTGGCATTTGCCGTGTAAATGGTAAATTGCTGTGGCTTATCAGGGTTCTGTTGAGAAGCATTAACTTGTTGATCTTGTCTGTCCATATAGAATAAGGCTAGTCGACTGACTAAGGTATTATTTAGCATATTCGATTGCAGACCTAATTCATAATTGACTAAGACTTCGGTATCAAATTCTTTAAATTGGATTAATTGCTCGGGTAAATCCATATTAAAACCACCCGCTTTGTAGCCACGCGCGACACGAACATAGGCAGAATGCTCATTGTTAATGATCTTACTCAAGGCGATGTGTCCGCCCCACATGGTTTCAGACGGGTCAAACTCATCGCCAGCACTATCGCTATAATCGGTTGAACGTTTTTCAACGCGCAAACCTACTGATAACTCATGGCCATAGTTAAGAGCACTGTCTAACTGGGTGAAAATTGCATAATTATTAGCTGAGTATGTAGAGTCGAGTACTTCGTCTTCCCAACCATTATAAAAAGAGTCAAGGTCGTTATCTTCATTCATTTTGCTAATGTAAGTACCCACTAGCCAAGCAGTTGTATTGTCAAAAATTCTTGATGCGTCATTTGATGATAAGCGAAACTCTTGTGACCAAACATCTCTATCGGCGCGTTTATCCCACAGGTAACTGTATTCACATGGCGCACCATCACAACTTTTACTTGCCCAATAATCTGCGTTTGCCCAATCACCATCATAAGCGTGCTGATGTTCTGTCGTGGTATAGCTACTTATCGCTTCGAATTTTGCGAATGACAAACCTTCAAAACTAAATTTTAGTGCCCCGCCATGCGATTTTTGATTATCAACACCTGGGTTGTCCGTGATCGTATTAAAGCCGTTGTTATCTAATGTCCAAGGATCGAAACTATTATCGTTATCCGCAAATATATAAGTAAAATCAACACTTAAATCTTCTGTTGCCGTATATTGCAATTTGAACTTTCCAGAAAACTCGTCAATGCCATTAGTATCATCTCTATTTAGATAAAGATTGTCGCGATAACCGTTTTGTTGATGTTGCTCTAATGATATGCGGTAATTTAAGTCTTCAGTGACAGCACCAGAGCTATAACCGGCAACATTAATTAAGTCGTCATTGCCTAACGTTACTTTAAAACCATGCTCGGGTAATTCTGTTGCGTCTTTTGATTTTATGTAAATTAAACCCGCGAGTGCATTGGCACCAAAACGTGTACCTTGTGGACCTCTTAAGACTTCAACTTGTTGAATATCGTACATAGAAGCTGCCATGCCCAAGCCTGACAAATCGATATCGTCGACAATGAAACCCACTGATGAGTTTGGCGCACCGCGGTATTCAGAGCGTTCACCGACGCCTCTAATTTGTAAATATTTCGGACGAGATGTTCCACCAGAGAAATTTAAGTTGGCGACACCATTAATAACTTCTTCAAAATGTTGAATGCCCTGCTCAGCTATTTTTTGTTGGTCGATGATTGCAATACTAGTAGGGGCTTGCGCTAAAGATTGCTTATTAAAACTGGAAGTGACGGTTATACGCTCAATATCAGTTGATTCATTTGCCTGCGTGACGCTAGCAAAAGTCAATAAAGTCGTAGTTACCGCAATTGAAATAGGAGATTTTATAAAATTCATACTGGGCTCTTTTTATGGCATGCAAGCAAAAAAGAGCAATAAGGAAAATACACCGTAAGTAAGCACTTACACAAAGTGTTTACGATAAGTATTCAACATATTAACCATTCCTACGCCGGCATTATCCGTTTCAGGTATTAAGGGTAAAAATTCTCAGCAATACAAAAGCCTATTAACAACAGCTTTTTATTGCACCCCTTGGTTTGTTCGGCATACTAACAATTTTATCATCAAAGTACAGAAAAATTATGGTTATTTAATGTCATGTATTTGCTTAATCTGATGATTTTCAGTAAATTAGCACTATAGTTTTTTTTATTAAATTGCCATGACAAATCATCTAAGCCAAAATCATTTATGTTCAGTAACCTTATTAGGAAATTTAGTTGCTAAGCCTGATATTCGTTATCAAGCAAACCCGGTCCTTGCTGTAGCTGAGTTAGTATTAGCGACCCATAGCAGATGGTTTGACAAAACGAGCCAACAGTTTAAAGAATGGACGAGTTATCATACGGTTAAAGTTATTGGTGATATTGTTGATCGTTCACTTATTCACTCGCAAAAGGGTGATGTTATTTTAGTGCAAGGCTATTTACTTAATAGTAAAAAAGCTAACCGTGAAATATTACACGCCACTTATGCACAAACATTTGCAAAGGGTTACGCCCAATCAATAAACCAAGTGCATATGAGTGGTGAAATAAGCAGCGATATTAATTTAGTACTAACCGAGAATAATAAAGAATTAGTCGCGCTTAACTTAACCGTTAATAATTTAGTGTATTCGCCTATAACACAGCAAACCCAAAATATTTCTATCGAACGTTCGGTACATATCTGGGGAAAACAAGCACATTATATTAAAGATAAGGCCGAGCTAGGCGACCAATTAGTTGTCGACGGAAGATTAAGCTATCTCAATGATAGTAAAAAATCACAATTTATTGATTCACACCAAGTCATTTTATTGAAACATTAAAATGGATTACCTATAATTTTATAAAATTAGGATTGTTGGCAAAATATGGACGTTTTTCATTATATAAAAAAAATAACTACGCGATCACTTCCAATGTTGCTGGCTTTTTACTGCCTATTAACGCCCTTAACAGCGATTGCTGAAGAAGTTCGACTCGAAGTTTTAGCGCAGCTGCCTAGCCTAAGTTCAACCAATAAAACAACCGTTATTGCATTACCTGTTAATAATGAGAATAAGCAACAATACTTAATTGCAGACGCTGCTGGCGAATTGTCTTTACTTAATAATGCCAAGCTCACTTTTTTAGCAAGCTTACCTTTAAATAATCATACTACCGATAAACAAGTTAAATTAACCGCGCTAACGTTACACCCCAGTTTTTCGTTAGCAGATAAAACTGGCTTCCAAAACTTTTTTACTGCACATATTGAGCCCGCTAAAACAAATAATAATGTTGCGCGATTAACGCTGTTAGCCGATCCGGTTGCATTGCCATTTGACGCTGTGATAACGCAGTGGCAATACGACAATACAGCGGCAATTAAAATTGATGTGCAGCAACGCAGAGAAGTGCTGAGAATTGCTGTGCCAACTGCCACACATCAAATACAGAAAATTGCCTTTAATCCATATAATAAAGTATGGCACGATGATTATGGCTTAATGCTTGTTGCTTTATCTGACAGTAACGCTAGCTTAGCCAACGCTAGCGAAGGCGCTTTGTATTCTGGTGTTGTGTTACGCATTAATCCTGAGAAATTTGGCTTAAGAAATTATAGGGTGCCAAGTAGTAACCCTTTTATGAAAACAAACGACGTTAACAATGAGATCTTTATTTTAGGCGCTCAAAGCATTAGTTCTTTTTCGTGGTCAAAAAAACATTATGGCGCATTACTCGTAGAACATGACTACGATGGCGGTCACCAAGTTGTTGTTGCTGATAAAGGAGCTGACTGGCGAGACTCTTACCAAAACAACCTTGTTTTTCCACTTAAATCTACTCAAGGGACTGATGAAAATATTTTTCCTTATTATGGGCGAAACTTAGAAGCGTCTGTGGGTAGTGTCTTATATCTTATTAATGATACAAAAAATTGGCAACTTGCCCAATTGAATACCACGATGGCAAATAGTGAAGCTCAAAGTGGCGCTGCTGCATTACCTATTTTGTCTTTTAGTCGTGATGAGCTTTCTCCAAAAAATAAAGTGTCATTACTCTTTGATCACAACGGCGAACCCTTACTGTTAGATTTAACCAATAAACAATTATTATCGGTAAAGGCTATCCCGTTAAAAAGTGACAATAGTAAGCGTATTCAGGTGGAGAATAAAAGTGATGAACAATCGTCGCCACTCAACAATAGCGCTTATGGCAAACTACTGCTTACCCTGTTTATATTAGTGGTTGCGGTGGTGTTTTATCGATTACGACTAAAAACGGTCAATCAAAAAGCAAAATTAAGAGGTATGTTTGCACGCTTTGAACTCGATACTAGCCAAACAACCGTATCATTTTACAAGCGCCATCAGTCAGAAATAGACAGTCAATTGGCTATTGCCGATATTGTTAAAAGTGAAATTTGGGTAAACGATAGCAACGTCAGTATTATTAATGAGGATATTGACCATGGTTACAATGAGCAATGCGAGAACAAACTGCGCTTGTCATTTAATCAAGCGCATCGCCATAAGCTTATTAATGATGAAACTCGACAAGTCCTGCTTTATTTAACCGATAAAAACGCTAAAACATATGTTGTATGCTTATATTTTAGAAAAGGTAACCAGCGTCTAACCAAAGCTAAATATTTTGATATTTTAGAGTCATTAATTGATTGGAGTTGGTTTATTGCCAGCCAGCTGAATCCAGAAGCAACAACGCCACGACCACTGAAAGTAGCCATAGCTAAGAGCGCGATAAAAAAAGTTTTTAAGAAAAATAAGGCCGAGCCTGAAAGCATTGATGCATCCGTAATAGAAGAACCGCTACCTAGTAAGCAAACCGCAGCGGTATTGCACGACATCGTTGTTCATGACTCCGAATTAATAAGTGCGCTAGACAAGCTTGTTGATTTAAAGCAACAGGGTTTTTTAACCGATGATGAGTTTAGTTTAGCTAAAGCGAAAATTTTATCAGATATGATTGTTTAATATGGATAGAGATGCTGAGCAAACAAACTAAAACACTTTTTTTAATGACCACATTAATTAGTATTGCCATTCTTTTTAGCGTGTTATTTTCTTTAGATGTATTGAAAAACAACAACCTACAGCCACTACTTGACCAGTTTATTCCTCAAGGGTATCTGGGGGTGTTAATGGTTTTAAGCCTATTGGCATTACTGACCAGTATCGGTTTACCCAGGCAAGTCGCTGCTTTTTCTTGTGGTTACATCTTTGGCATTGTTTATGGGACGCTGCTGGCCACTTTAGCGGCAACACTCGGTTGCATGCTAACGTTATTTATCGCAAAAACCTTTTTTAGACAAAGGGTGCTTGACGCTTACCCCGACAAAGTAATGGTGCTGTCTGCTTTTTTCTCAACGGACACCTTCAGCAAAGCTCTAGTTATTCGTTTGTTACCTGCGGGCTCAAACTTTTTAACCAACATATTGGCAGGCATGGCTAAGGTAAAGTTTATCCCCTATGTTACAGGCACTTGTGTTGGCTTTATTCCACAGATGTTGATATTTTCATTACTGGGTGCAGGTATTAAAGTTGGTGAGGAACAGCAAATATTACTGAGTTTATCTTTACTGGTTGTTGCGTTAATTTTTGGCTATTTATTGTATAAAAAAGAAAAAAAACACAATAAAAAAGGAGCTATTTAGCTCCTTTTTTATTGTCTTGCTAACGGTCATTTAGTTGAGTGTTAACAAGTACTTCACTAAGTTATTATAGTCAGCTTCAAAGTTGTTTTTGTCTAAACCTGCATTTTCAATTTTGTAGCGGCCATTAACAATAACGGCTGGCACACCAGTTAAACCACCACTTTTTGCGTAGTAGGTTTGCTTTTTCTTCATTTGTTTTACTTGGCTATTTACACCAAAGCTTTTCATTAATTTGTCAAACTTTTCGCCGTCAGCGCCATTCAAAACAAAAACATTACGAATATCTTTTTCAGAAGTAAAAACTGCGCGCTGCACATGAATATAATTAAAAAGTGCGCCCATTAGCTTACTTTCCATGTCCATTTGCTCGGCAACAACTACCGCTTTACTTAACGTTTCCTGCATAACTTGAGAAGCGCCACGCAAAAAATCAACGTGATTGAATTCAAATTTAACCCCTGCTGGTAACTGCTTTTTAACGCTAGTCATGAAAGGTGAAAATTTGAAACAATGCGGACAGTAAAATGAAAAGAATTCACGTACTTCAGGCTTTTTGGTCGCCTGTTCGCTCACGATCGTGTAATGCGTACCTTCTTGATAATTTGCTGCTGATGCCATTAATGGCAATAATAACATCACAAATAAACTCAATAATTTTTTCATTTAACGTTTTTCCTCAAACAATAGCCCTGCGCTATTAATAATTATGCAGGTAATAAACTTAATGGTGGCTGTTGAAGGGCAGACACTTGCTCTTTCAACATTAAAATTTGCTGTTCCCAATACTTATCGGTATTAAACCATGGGAAGTTATGCGGGAACGCTGGGTCTTGCCAACGCTTACATAACCAAGCCATATAATTAACAACACGCATGGTACGTAATGATTCTATCAAAATAAGTTGCTTGGGTTCAAATGAATAAAATTCTTCGTATCCCGAAAGCATAGTATCAAGTTGTAATAACCGTTGTTGGCGATCACCTGAAAGCATCATCCATAGGTCTTGAATAGCAGGTCCCATGCGACAATCATCTAAATCGACAAAATGTGGACCTTTGTCTGTCCATAAAATATTACCGGCATGACAATCACCGTGTAAACGTATTTCATGGCTGGGTTGATATTGCTCCGCTGCAATATCAACCACTTGTTCTAAAATAGTAAAGAAAGCTTTGCTTAGGTAGTGTGGCACAAAACCAGAGTCTTTTATAATATCGGTGGCCTGAAAAAGCATTTCTTGCTTGTTATAGGTCGGGCGATGTTTAAAAGGTTTTGTCGCCGCAACGGCATGAATACGCCCTAAAAATCGTCCCATCCATTCAAGCTGATCTAAATTGTCTACTTCGAAAATACGTCCGCCCCGACAAGGGTAGATAGCAAAATGAAAACCTTGATGAGAAAAAAGCGATTCACCACCAATTTTTAACGGCGCAACTAAAGGTAATTCATGTTTTGCTAACTCAAAAGAAAAGCTATGCTCTTCTCTAAGTTCAGCTTCGGTCCAGCGTTGTGGTCGATAAAACTTGGTGACGTATTTTTTCTTATCTTCGTCGTGAAATTGATAAACACGGTTTTCATAACTATTTAAAGCCAGCAAGCCACTGTCAACAAAGAGGCCAGTACTTTCTAGGCCATCTAAGATCAAGTCGGGTGATAGGGTAGTAAAATCAAATACAGACATTAGCGTTTATTAAAAAACCTGCTTTCATGTTCAAGAGAAACATCATCTTCCTCTGAAACCAACTCAATAACAAATGAAATATCGGTCATGTAACCTTTTAATTCATAGGGGTCTACCGACAGACTCATTGGTAACGTATACACAGCGGCGGCTTTTACCATGACTTCTTGTTCGCCATGCCACTTAGTGTTTTCAATACCCTTAACAGACAAGCGATAAACGTTATCAGTTTGCGATTTATTTAAGATTTTTAAGGTGTACACATTTTCTATATCACCGTTAAATTTTTCTTTGGCCAGTTCATTTCTGTCGCGAATAATGTCCATAGTGACCGGAGCTCGATTAACAATTTCTAAAACTAACAAGCTACACATTACTACCAGAACGATGGCATAACCCACTAATTTTGAACGAATAAAATGAACTTTTTTACCTTGTAACTCATGTTCGGTGGTGTAACGTATTAGCCCTTTCGGGTAATTCATTTTGTCCATAACCCCGTCACATGCGTCAACACATGCACCACAGTTTATACATTCATATTGTAAGCCGTTACGAATATCTATACCGGTTGGACAGACCTGCACACAAAGGTTACAGTCAATACAGTCACCTAATTCTAATGATTCATGTGCTACTTTACGAGAGCGTGCACCACGGCTTTCACCACGATTAAAGTCATATGAAACCGTTAAGGTATCTTTATCAAACATCGCTGATTGGAAGCGTGCATAAGGACACATATGTAGACACATAATTTCACGCATCCAGCCAGCATTACCATAAGTACAAAAAGCAAAGAACCAAACAGTCGCTGCTAAAGCAAACGAGGCCTGAAAAGTAAAAAAGTCAATAAACACTTCATCAACAGGTGCAAAATAACCGACAAACGTTAGTGCCGTTAGTATTGAGAAAAATAACCAACAAGTATGTTTTAAGGCTTTACGCCAGAATTTGTCAAAATCAAGTTCACGGCTGTCCAGTTTTTTACGTTGATTAGCGGTACCTTCAATTTTTTCTTCAAACCAGATAAAAATAAAGGTCCAGACAGTTTGTGGGCATAAATATCCACACCAAACACGCCCTAAAAAGGTGGTAACAAAAAACAGTAAAAAAGCACTAAGAATACAAAGCCAAGCGAGTAAGGTTAAATCTTGTGGCCACAAGGTTAGTCCAAAGAGCGTGAAGCGTTGTTCGGCAATATCAAATAAAATGGCTTGATGATCGTTATATCGCAACCAAGGCAGTACCGCAAAAAGTGCTAAGAAAAAAAAGTTCATCCGCTGCCTAAGTAATTGGAAAATACCACTTACTTTGCGCACATAAATTTGATCACGAGGCTGGTAGGTTTCTACCTGATTAGGTTGATGTATTTTAATATTTTTAACGGGAATTTGAATCTGCGCTTTTTTGATCTTGTCTTCTGATTTCACGATAAATCCTTGATATACGAGAGCCTCAAGATTATAACGATATTTATCTAAGAATACGTTATAAAACAATTAATATTAGTGAATAAGCCCAAAATTGATTATTCTTATATAATCATTCAATTATATAAAGAATTATGAAAAATTTATTGATCTTAATCGTCGCAGCGGCATTATTTTTACACTTTTATCCTCAACCAGAAGTAGACGAGTGGTTTTCAGAACAGAAAAACGTCATTTCTAATGCCTTTTCAGAAGCTACAGATACCAAAGTAAGGTTGAAGGCCGATAAAATTTATACTGACTTAAAGAGTCAGCTTGTCAATTTTAGTCTTGAAGAACAACAATTTTTAAAAGAAATAACCAGCGATAGAAAGTCGGTAAAAGCTTTTTTTACTGATTTTTGTAATGCCAAACAACAATCCCCACATTTGCACCGAGACAACCAAGCGAAAGTTTGTAAAACAATTGCTCAGTATAGTTCTTTATTATAGGTAAATTAAAAAATTAATAACCTATAAAAGATATAAAGCTGTTATCGAGCAGTTCTAAAACTTAGATGCGCGATAACAGTTTAATGCTAAGCAGAAAGACTGGCCAATAGCTTAGAGAATGCTTGTTCAGACTCTTGCTCTAGGTGATGAACACCGCAGTTAATCACCCAGTGGCCATTGACCATAACGTCGTTAATCATATTATGCTGACTTGCAAAAATCATACTGTCTAATAAGTGTTGGTCGTGGTGAGCAAACAAAGCCACTTTTTTGGCATTAAGTACCAGTAAATCCGCTTGTTTACCTATCGCTAACTCACCGGTATTGCTATTTGTACTTTGAGCGCCGCCTAAGGCTGCTTGTTGCCACAAATTACGACCCACTGAAGGTTGATTTTCTGTTGCTAAAATAGCACGTTGTTGCTTAATTAAGCGTTGTGCGTATTCTAACCAGCGTAACTCTTCGATAGGATTCACTGAAATATGACTGTCAGAGCCAATCGCTAAGGTGCCATTTTCTGCTAAAAATTCACTGGAGGGGAAAATACCGTCACCTAGATTTGCTTCAGTGGTTGGGCAAATTCCTGCAATCGCTTTACTGGCAATAATTCCTTGGCGTTCTTGTTCATTGATATGTGTTGCATGAATTAAACACCATTGCGGGTCTAATGCGACATTATTTAATAACCATTCCACCGGACGTTGACCATAATGCGCTAAACAATCATTGACTTCTTTTTGCTGCTCAGCGATATGAATATGCACTGGCGCTTTATTATCTAAACTACGAACATGTTTTACCGCTTGCTCTAACGACGTTTTGTCAACCGCTCTTAATGAGTGAGGCGCAATGCCAACATTAGTATTTTGATAATGAGCACTTAGGGTAAAGCAGTCACTGACCAGTTGATTGAATTGTTCTACTGAATTAATAAAGCGCTTTTGGCCGTCATTTGCCGGTAAAGGACCAAAGCCGCTGAAACGATAAAGTACCGGTAATAATGTTAAACCAATTCCCGATTGCTGACTGGCCTTAAAAATGGCTTTTGCCATGGCAGCAAGTTCATCATGGTTTTCACCATTAATTTCATGATGTAAATAATGAAATTCTGCAACACGGGTATAACCCATTTTAAGCATTTCAATATAAAGCTGTCGGGCAATTATTTCGGCATCGTTTACCGTCAGTTGATCGATAAATTTGTACATGATGCTGCGCCATGTCCAAAAACTGTCTTGCCCTTCACTACCTTGTTCACTGAAACCCGCAAAGGCACGTTGAAAAGCATGGGAGTGGCAATTAACCATACCAGGAATAACAACCCCTACTTGCTCAGCGCCGTCAATATGGCCTGATGTTATTGCGGTGATCACTCCATTTTCTATGGTTAATGTTTGCTGCGTGTGCCAACCGCTGCTTAATAAAATACGTTCTGCAAATAACTTCATCGAAAATACCTTTGCTAATTTTTGTTGTAAAACCCAATCTACATTTACTGCCTTTGCCTATTCACCACTGATTAATGACTACGGCTAAGAAAATAGTTACCGCGACTCATTCATACGAGCACACTTACACTAGGCTTTTTGTTGTGAAAACTTAATCAAGGTTTCTACTAACTGTTTAAGCTTAGGAATAACCTCACTTGCCAACGCTTCATTATATTCTGGACTGGGCTCACTCATGTAAGTACGTTGTGAAAGCTCTAACTGTACCGCATGAATATTTTTTTGCGGTTGACCATACTCTCGGGTAATAAAGCCGCCTTTAAACCGCCCGTTAGTGATCATGCTATAAGGTGAGTAATCAAGTTTTTGTAGTGCAGTGATTAATTCAGGCGCGCAGCTTTTACCATCAGCGGTACCAAAATTAAAATCGGGTAATTGGCCTTCAAAAAATCTCGGCACGGTCGACAAAATAGAATGAGCCTCTAGTAAAATGGCTTTACCAAATTCATTCTGTATGTCAGCTAGAGTGCTTTTTAATGCTTGATGATAAGGCTGCCAATACGTGGTTACTCGATGTAATATTTCATCTTTTTCTGGTGCTTGTCCTTCAAGGTAAAGTGGAGCAAGGTCAAATGAAGTCGTCGGACACAATTCAGTACTGTTGGCACCAGGGTATAAATCAACACCTGCTGGATCTCGATTTAGGTCAATGACATAGCGGCTATATTTGGGCATAATAATATACGCACCAAGCGCTTGAGCAAACGCGTAAAGCTTGTCTTTATGCCAATCAGTATCAGCCACTTTCCTGCCTTGTTCAGTCATTTTATTGGCAATATATTCAGGTAAAGCCTCACCGTTATGCGGCATGCTGATAAGCAATGGAATTCGACCTTTTATTAACGTGTAAGTGTTAGACATCTTCAACCTTTTAATTGTATATACAACTTTAGGGGTAATTTATCATGCTGTTACTGTAGCAAGCAAATTTATTGCGTTGTGATGCTGATCTTTTTAGTTGTTTTACTTGTTGGCCACTAAGGTTTATTTAATAAGCACCCGGGTAGCAGTAGGTCGTATTACCTAAAAAACATCTGATTTTCATTATATTAAATCAATCACTTATTTATTAAAATTTGCTGGTTTGCTAGTTATAGCATAGAGTGTATTTATTAATACTTCACTTCTGCCTTCATAGATAAACTTAGATAAAAATCTAAGTTTTAAACCATGGATGATGACATTATAAGCGATATAAAGAGTATGTTATGGCCCATGTCTACTTGGCTTAAGCGCACATTATTGTGCAGTATTTTGTTAGTCACTTTTAGTGTCTATGCAGAGCAACTATCCCACAATAAAGCGCCCCTTCGAATAGCTTTACCTGATAGGCCGTCAATCAATGCAGCTTCTGGAGAGAAGTTTCAACTGCTGGTTAACTTTCTTAAAGAGTATTGGCAAATTTGGGCAATAGATAATCAACGTGAAGTATCGTTTAGCTACATGCCAACAGAAAAGGCTTATCAATCGCTTGCTAATAAGAGTATTGATGTGGTCGCCGTTACTCGTTACCAGCAAGATCAAACAGACTTAGTTTTTAGTATCCCCTATGCTAAATTCAAACAAAAAGTGTTTCGTCGCATTCAAAGTAATAAAAGTAATGGTCTGCAAATAGGTATCTACTCTGACGATCAGTCAACTTTAAATTTTCTTAGTCGCCATATTGAACGTTATTATTATCAAGATATTGATAAGCTGCTTGGCGATTATCAAAAGTATGATGCCTTATATGCAACAAAACCCTGGTTACTTAATGAAAAGTTAAACGAATATAAGCTCAGTGGTGATTTTCATATTACTGAAGATGAAGCACCAGAAGTTTACTTTCGCTTTGCCGTGAGTAAAAACAATAGAAGCTTGATGCATAAAATTAACGATGGCATTCGCTCAGTGAGTCGACAACAAGCCGAGTTATGGAATAGCAAATACATTACCTTAAATGAAGGAAATATCTCGTTAACTTTTGGCGCCTATTTTACAAATTTATCTGTTGCTGAAAAAGATTTTATTATTGACCATAATCAACTTTCCTTTCCCGTGGTGTCAGGAGGTTTTCCGCCCTACATTATTACTAAAAACTTTAATCACATTACCGAGCGCGGCTTCACCATTGATTTATTTACGCTTTCAACTGAGCGAACCGGTATTATCTATAAACCTGTTTATGTAAAAAATATTGAGCAAATTTTTTCGTCTTTAGCACAGCAAAAAATTAATGTACTGCCGTTGGTTGAGCGCAATAAAGACCGAGAGAAAAAGCTTATTTTTTCTGAGCCTTATTTGCAAGCCAGTTATAGTATGGTTTATCGCTATAATGACACGATAATAGATGGTTTAAGTGGCATAGGTGACAAAAAAGTTGCTGTGGTTAATAATTTTAATGCCACCCAATTATTAATAGAAAAACTTCCTTTTGCACACCTTAATTACTTTGACTCGATGAATGCGGCCATTACTTCAGTATCTTTGGGTGAATCTGATGTCTTTATTGGTGGCTCTCTGATTTCTTCTTATTTGGTTAAAGAAAATCAACTCTCAAATCTCACTAGCCAACCATTAATAAACTTTAATGATAATGCTCAGTTTTTTTTCGCGAGTAACCCCGGTAACGATATTATTATTAGCTTACTTAATCGCACCATTAAAAGTCTTTCTGCCACAGATTACGAAAGACTTTATGCAAAATGGAGTCAAACGGCTTTCCATGAAAATAATGCCGATAAACAAATTGCTAATGCTTATCGAAATGTCAGTTATTTGTTTGTCGCTATTATGCTTTTTGGGCTAATTATTTTTTGGATTTATTATCGACAGCTTAGGGTCAGAAAGCTTGCCCAACTAAAAATTGAACATGCATTATCAATTGCTGAGTCTGCAAAAATAGAAGCTGAAAAATCAGCTCAAGCGAAAATAACTTTTCTTGCGCGGATGAGTCATGAAATTAGAACGCCGATGAACGGTGTATTAGGTATGGCAGAAGCCCTTGCTTTCACACCTTTAAATAAAGAGCAGAATGATTTACTTGAAACATTACAAGGCTCGGCAACCAACTTACTCGCTTTGCTCAATGATGTGCTCGACTTTTCAAAGATGGACGCCGGCAAACTGACTTTAGAGTCGGTGCCAGTGAATTTTAATTTACTTTGTAAAAATATTATTAGTGGCTTCAATCACATTGAACACCACAAACCATTAGAAATTAACTTACACATAGACAATAAAATTAGCCACTGCTATTTAACCGACCCGACACGCTTCACTCAAGTGCTTAATAATTTGCTTAGTAACGCGATTAAGTTCACCGATAAAGGGCAAATCGATTTAATTGTTACGGTGGCTAGCAGTGAGGTTATCAATAAAAATACCTACGACACACTTTATTTTGAAGTAAAAGACACCGGCATGGGCATAGCGGCGGAAAAACAAACGTTCTTATTTACTCCCTTCATTCAAGCCGATGACGACATTACGCGAAAATATGGTGGTACGGGTTTAGGGTTAAGTATTTGCCAAGAAATAATATCAGCGATGGGTAGCGAAATTAAGATTGATTCAACGCTAGACCAAGGGAGTTCTTTCCATTTTAGCTTAAAGCTAAAACAGTCAACTTTAGAAAGTTCCACCGATAACCGTCGCAGTAATACGCGTTTAATTAATGCCGCTGACGATAACCGTTTTCAAGATCTACGTATTCTTATTGCCGAAGATAACCTAGTAAACGTTAAAGTGCTCTGTGCGCAACTTGCGCGTCTAAATATTAAAGCCGATATTGCTTACGACGGCCAAGAAGCTTTAGATTTACATGAAAAACAGGCTTATGACATTATTATATCTGATTGTCATATGCCAAATGTTGATGGTTTTGAACTCGCTCAAACGTTAACAGCAAGCGAGCAAAGCCGACCGCTTTGGTTAATTGCTGTAACCGCAGATGCTTTGAGTGGCGCGGCAGAAAGGTGTATTGCTGCAGGTTTCAATGACTATATGGCTAAACCTTGCCCACAGGAAGAAATAACCAACAAGCTCAACAATGCTTATCGACAGTTATTAAAGAAACAACAGAAAAACGACTTAACTAAACAAAATTTCAGCCTTTTTGATTTAGACATGCTGCTGAAAAATAATGAGCACGACATCGAACTGAGTAAAAATGTTGGTCGACTTTTTATCGCTTCATGGCAAAAAGAAAAAAAGCAGTGGCTAAGCGCCACCGAGAATTTTGATCATAAATATATACAAGCACTTGCTCACAAGCTAAAAGGCAGTACACGGTATTTTTCCCACCCTGAAATAGCTAAAACGCTCAATGAGGTTAGCCAGCAAGCCAGGGCTGAAAATAGTAAAGATATAAAAGCATCTGCTAGCCACCTTTATTTACAACTAGATATAATGACCGAAGAAATTAAACGTTGGCTATTGTCATAAGTCATGTGATTCTTTCATCATCAATCTAGATTAATTTTTTTATTATCAATCGCTTTAATCAATCGCTTTAATCAATCGCTTTAATCAATCATTGTGAATTGTTTTTATCACTTTATTAAATCAAGTTATTCACCCATACTAGTGCCACTTAATCGATTCAAATCAATCAAAGCGAGTGACTATGTTTACCAATAAAGAAACACAGCAAGTTCCAAACACTACTTTTCCTATTATTACTGCCGATGGTTGGGCAAGTCGAAACAGTGATGATATTTTTGCTAATAAAACCGTCATTGTATTTTCATTACCAGGCGCATTTACACCGACTTGTTCATCTTCACATTTACCAAGATACAATGAACTAGCGAAAAAATTTAACGCTAATGGTGTTGATGAAATTGTTTGTATTTCTGTTAACGATACCTTTGTAATGAATGCTTGGGCACAAGACAAAGACGCAGCCAACATTAGTTTCATTCCTGATGGCAATGGTGACTTTACTCAAGCGATGGGTTTATTAGTTGATAAAAAAGAAATTGGTTTTGGTAAGCGTAGCTGGCGCTATTCGATGCTAGTAAAAAATGGCGTTATAGAAAAAATGTTCATTGAACCTGATTTACCTGGCGACCCATTTGAAGTATCTGACGCCGATACCATGCTCAATTACATTAATCCTGAAGCTGTACAGTCTCAAGAAATTACAATTTTTAGTAAGCCCGATTGTCCATTTTGTAAAAAGGCTAAAGCATTATTAACAAGCCAAGGTTTAAAGTTTGAAGAATTGATCGTTGGTAGCGACGTAAATACTTCAATGTTCCGTGCTATTACTAACTCAGATACCGTACCACAAGTATTTATTGATGGTAAAAACATTGGTGGTAGTGAAGATTTAGCCGCTTACTTTGGTTAAACTTTATTATTAGCCAGCACTCAACACTTATTGTTGGCGATACAATAAAAAAAGCTAGATAACTCACCTTATCTAGCTTTTTTTTACACTTGCTCGTTAGACTTTAAACTTACCCACTATATCATTTAAGCCGGTGAATTCTTGTTGTAAACTGTCACAAGCTTGCTGCGTTTGCTGTAAATTTTGTACGCCTTGCTGATTTAAATCCATCAAATTTAATATATCTTCATCAATTGATCTGATCACATTAACTTGTTGTTGAGTAGCTTCAGTTACTGCATGATTTTCATTATCAACCTGTTGTAGCATATGAATAATTAATTGCATTTTTTCGTCGGCTACTTTGGCTTTTTGTACACTACTGGTACTATTTTTTTGACTTTCGTCCATAGAAATAACCACCGCGTCGGTGCCTGTTTCTAAGTTATCAATCATGGTTTCGATTTCAAGTGCCGCTTCTTGAGTGCGTTGTGCTAACTGTCTAACTTCATCAGCTACCACAGCAAAACCTCGACCCTGCTCCCCTGCTCGTGCTGCTTCAATAGCGGCATTTAACGCGAGTAAATTAGTTTGTGAACTAACCCCTTTAATAACATCTAAAATGCTGACTATATTTTTAGTTTCACTGCTTAATTTTTCGATTTCGCCGCTTGACTGTGTCATTATTTTCGACAAATGTTCAATTGACTGAATATTTTCATTGAGTGCCACCAGCCCTTCATTTGACTGCGCTTGCATGCCCGATGTTAAGTTAGAAGCCGTTAGTGCGTTAGTCGAAATTTCTTGTGAAGAGTTATTTAACTCGGTTACCGCTGTCGATACACTTTCACCACGATTAAGCTGTTGATCCGCCATATCAATACCGACTTGTGAGCTTTGTCGAACTTGGCCAATCTGCTGTTGTAAATTTGCCGCTGACTCTTTAACTCGTCGCATCGAATGATGCATAGTTTCTATAAAATCATTAAAGTTTTCTGATAGTTCACCAAACTCATCGTGGCTCTCAACCGATAAACGTTGGGTTAAATCACCGTCGCCACGAGAAATACCTTTTATGGCAAGGTTTAAGGTATGAATAGGTTTCATTAAATAGCTAAACAATAAATGCATAAGAATAATTGTTGCAAGTAAGCTAGCTATAACCACAATAATGGCAATGTTTCTCGAGTTCACCATGGGTTGGTAAGCTTTTTCGCTGTCAAGTACGACACCTACATACCAATTAACCGAGTCAATGCCTTTAATGGGGATAAATGAAACTATGGTGTTATTATTAATCTCATTTAAGTCACTCGAAAATGGCGGTGTTTGACCTAATAATTCACTCACATCTTTATCGACATATTTCACATCAGGATGACTGAGAATCTTCCCTTTTGAAGTCATTAAATAGGCATAGCCTAAATCAAGAAAATCAATTTCATTCAGAATCGATGAAATCTCATCTAGAAAAATATCACCTCCTGCTGCACCAACAAATTGTCCATTTTTCAAAATAGGCGCTACAGCAGTCAATACTTTTTGATCCGTCGTGGCATCTATATAAGTTTCAGTAAAAGAAGACTTACGTCCTTCTTTTGCAAGCAAATACCAAGGGCGCTGACGAATATCAAAACCTTCTGGGAGTTGTATCGTTAAATCATCAAGAATAAATTCGCCGGTACTGGCTAGTCCAACAAAGGTATTTTTCATCTTCCCGGCTTTTACTGCTTGCTGAACCGCATGAAAAATTTCTTCATGACTATTAATGTCAGTAATATTAAGCGCCACTGCATCGATTATTTGTAGACGATTCGTTAACCAGTTAGCAATATTTCCAGAAACCGAACGGCCTATTTCATCGATGGCATTGTTAAGATTTTTTTGGGTGTGATCTTTTAAGAATATATAATTAATTGATGTAGATACCGACAAGGCTATTAGTAATAATACCGTAGTCACCATAATAATTTTATGGGAAAATTTTAATTTAATCACTGATGATCTCTCTTACTTTATTAGCTAACTTCATGGCATTACCATAGCACTGGAAATATCTAGATCCAACTTCCCGTTGCATTTAATCTTTTGAAAGCAACTTCAAAATTAATCTGATAAAATAACGCTATATTTTTATTGATAGTATCGCTAATTACTCTTATGGACAATCAACCTTTCAACCCATTACACGGCATTACCTTAAAAGCACTTGTTACCGAACTTGTTGAATATTTTGGTTACCCTGCGCTTAGTCAACAAATAAAAATCAAATGCTTCACTGAAGATCCTAGTATCAATTCAACCTTAAAGTTTTTACGTAAAACACCTTGGGCACGTGAAAAAGTTGAAGCACTTTTTATCAAAAATTATCATAAAGTGCATCAAGCAAATGATGAAAAAAATAGCGGTCAATAATCTCACAAGTTACTCATACTCAATAAAGATTTTAGCTTATAGCGCAATAAACTAATTGCTTGATTAAAAACCTGTCACACTGACTCCATATTCATTATTTTTTGGAGTCAGGTATGAAACCCATTAATCACTATATTTTAACTTGGCAATGCCCTGATACTTCAGGAGTATTAGCAAAAGTTTCTCAGAGCCTTTATCAACACGGCGCTTTTATTACTGAAACCTCACAGTACAGCGACCCGTACACCTCGATTTTTTTCTCGCGTATCGCATTTGATGACAGAAATTTAACCGTTTCAATTGCACAATTCCGTCAAGCCATAGCCGAATTAGCCCAACCGCTTGCGATGAACTTTCAATTAAGAGAACGTGATGATTTTCCAAATGTCGTTATCGCGGTATCTAAAGATGACCATTGCTTGGTGTCGTTATTAACCAAAGTTAAAGCCGGTGTTTTACCTATTAATGTTGCTGCTGTGGTTTCAAACCATCAGGACTGCCAAGCTTTAGTTGATTGGCATAAAATTCCTTTTCATCACTTACCTATTTCTTCTTCGACAAAAGCGCAACAAGAAAGTGAACTACAAGCCTTATTAATAAATTACAAAACAGACTTATTAGTACTTGCGCGTTATATGCAAATTTTGTCTGATGATTTTTGTCAACAATGGCAAGGTCGAGCGATTAATATTCATCATTCTTTTTTACCGAGCTTTAAAGGCGCAAAACCTTACCATCAAGCCCACCAACGTGGTGTGAAAGTGATTGGCGCAACCGCCCACTATATTACTAGTGACTTAGATGAAGGACCTATTATTGTGCAAGAAGTAAAAGCCATTAACCATAGCCTGACGATAGAGCAGATGGTTCATAGTGGTCACGACATTGAAGCAACAGCATTGTCTCATGCGGTTAGAATGCATGCCGAGCAGCGTGTCTGTTTGAATCAGGGCAAAACAGTTATTTTACTTTAGCGGTTAATTTATAAGGTAAACGTAACGAGTAAAGCACCCAATACGCTGGGTGCTTTACTGTTTTCATTCACTATTTCTGCTACATTAAGCCATAACCTTTTGTCTTAATTAGTTGTCTTTTCCGATGATCCACTACCAAATAACGCCTCAAAATCTAAACAGTCATTTATTTTTGGTTACGCTTTCTTTTACCACACAAGTTGATAAGACTTACCATTTATCGCTACCCGCTTGGTTACCGGGTAGCTATATGATCCGTGACTTCGCAAAAAATATTACGGAAATTAGCGCTTATAACAGCGATCAAAAAGCAGCTCAAAATACTGCGGCAATTGCGCTGAATAAAACCGACAAACAAACTTGGCAATTTACCGCAACAAGTGTCAACACTTCAATATGTTATCAAGTATTCGCTTTTGATTTATCGGTACGCACCGCTTACTTAGACAGTGAACGTGGCTTTTTTAATGGCAGTTCAACTTTTTTACAAGTGCAAGAATTGCCAGATGAACGCTGTCAGTTAACTATTGCATTACCACAAGAATTAACGACTAAATTGTCGCCACAGTTAAATAGTTGGCGAGTTGCCACGGGCTTAACACGCGCTAAAGGCACTGATAAATATCAATTAGGTGATTATATTGCTAAAAACTATCAAGAACTTATCGATTGTCCTGTTGCCATTGGTCACTTCGATGCTTTTGAATTTGTTGTCGAAGGTATTACCCATCACTTAGTCTTTACTAGCCAACATTTTGGTGATCGGGAGCGCCTAAAACGAGATGTAGCTAAGCTTTGCCAGCATCATATTAACTTATTTGGTGAGGTCCCTTTTAAAGAGTACTGGTTTATTACCCATTTGTTAGGCAGCGGTTTTGGTGGGCTTGAACATAAAAACTCGACAATTTTACAAGCCAGTCGCTTTGATTTACCCAACCCTAAGAGACCTGATGAAACGTCTGAAAATTATCAAACTTTTCTCAGCTTATGTTCACATGAATACTTTCACGCTTGGAATGTATGCCGCATTAAACCGAAAGAATTTATTCCCTACAACTTACAGCACGAAGTTCACACGAGACAATTGTGGGCCTATGAAGGCATCACGTCTTATTATGATGATTTTTCATTGTTTCGCAGTGGATTGATCAGTTTTGAAGACTATTTACTGCAATTATCTAAGACAGCTACCCGAGTATACCGGGGTAAAGGGGAACTAAAACAAAGTGTCAGCGACTCCAGCTTTGATACTTGGACCAAGTTTTATCAACAAGGACCAGATGGCGTAAATAATATTGTTAGTTATTATACTAAGGGCGCTTTAATTGCACTCTGGCTAGATTTAACGATTAGAGAAAAGTCAGCAGGTGTCTACAGCTTAGACACATTAATGCGTGAATTATGGATACATTTTGGTAGAACAAATATTGGTACCTGTGAGGAAGACTTTATAAACATTGCCAATATTCTCTGTAATGACGATATTACAGTGGCTTTTCAAGCCTTACTTAACAATGCTCAACGTATTGAATTAGCACCGTTACTTAAGCAAGTAGGTATTGCCTTTACTGCTCAAAAGTTCAAGAAGTTTAATAGCTTAGAGACTACTGACAATAACGCTTATTCTCCTTATATCGGTGCACAATATAGCGCGTTACCTCTAGGCGTGAAAATTACTCAGGTTATTGAAAACTCTCCTGCAGCTGAAGCCGGCTTGGCAGTTAACGATATTTTACTTGCCGTAAATAATATCAAAGTGACTGAAAAATCGTTGCAGCAACTGGCTGATCATTTACCAGAAAATACTGAGCTAACCTGCCACTATTTTCGTGATGATCAGTTAATGACCGGTCACATTATTTTTATTGATTCACCACTGGCGGCCATCGCTATTACAGAAGTGGACAGCACGCTTAGCAAAAAATGGCGCTGTAAAAATTAACTGTAAATTTTTTGCCACAAAAAAGTAAAACGCTAGTGTAATTAAAAACCCACAAACTAGTAACAAAAGTTACTTTGTGCAAAAATAACCTTATTGCTTTCAAAACTAGAATATTAAGGGTTTAAAATGATCAAAATGAAACGAATTCACCACGTCGCTTATCGTTGTACTGATGCAAAAGTTACTGTTGATTGGTACAAAGAACATTTGAACATGGAGCTAACGGTAGCCATTGCTGAAAATGAGGTACCGTCGACTAAGGCACCAGACCCTTATATGCACATATTTCTAGATGCGGGCATGGGTAATGTTTTAGCCTTTTTTGAAATTCCTAATTCTCCAACCATGGGCCGAGATGAAAACACACCAACATGGGTACAGCACATCGCATTAGAAGTTGAAGATGTTGATGCACTTGTCGCCGCAAAAGAAGAGTTACAAAGTAAAGGTGTTGATGTATTAGGCCCAGTTCATCATGGTGTATTTAAATCAATTTATTTCTTTGACCCGAGTGGTCATCGCTTAGAATTAGCAGCGAATACCGGTACAGTTGAACAAATGAAAGAATTAAAAAGGGTTGCTCCTTTAATGATTGAAGAGTGGGCTGTTACTAAAGTTGCACCAAAACACGCGGCTTGGTTACACGAATAAAACTATTTTGCCCCTCGTTAATGGTCAAACAATATCCAATAAATAAAACTAAGCTATTATTTCTATTTAGCTTAGTTTATTGCGCACATGGTATAACCTAAAAATCACAACAAATTTCTATCATTAACTGAACGAAATAGGACATCAGTACATAAAACGAAGGGTTTCGTATATAAAGCGAGCGTAATAATGTACTCTATTTGTGATTATTTATGTAAGACATTAACCATAGAGAAAACATATTTTTACCATTCATTAACTTTTAAATAAATCAATAGACTTTAAAAACAATAAGTTAACCTTTCATACTCAATGAATTGTAAATAAATGTATATTTATAACTTGCGACATTTATAAACTAAGGTAAAGTATTGTCCAGCTACTTTGTAGCCAAATAACAAAATGGATTGAATTGCACGGAAAGCCTTAACCTTCTCTTATGAGAGGTTACTTTTAAAGAATACGGATGATTAAGTTAATATCAGGATGATTGTTAATATTTAGGTCAATAGACCGATAAGGACAACCCAATAAAGTGTCAGGATGACCGATAAAAAATGAACCGAGTATTTAACGCAACATAAAAAATAATAATACGTTAAAGCTTATAAACGGAATTGCTAATAGGTTAGGATAACCACTTAAAGTTTGATGAAAACGATGACTTGTTCATCGTTTTTTTATGTCTGAAAATTAATCATGAAAAACACTATCGCTGTTTCCTACAATATAACGTAAAATAGAACCATTGAATTTAAAAACGAAATTATTTTATGTCTCGTACCAAAAAATCTAGAAAACAAGGCAATGGTCCTATCGGCGCAGTAAAAGATGATAAGAAAAAAGCCCTAGTTCCTGTTGATAGAAAACCAAAGAAGAAAACAGGAAAGCAAGCCGGCAACCGACAAAAAGAAGCTTTTGATGCAGGTAAAGAATCTCACTTACCTACAGAAAAGAAAGATCCGCGCATTGGTAGTAAAAAACCAATAGATCTTGGCGGACCGGTAACAGCGGCGGTGCAACCTTTTAAAGCCAAAAACAAAGTAAAAGCAGATAACTCTCCAATTGCTGCTATTCGTGTTGTTGAAGCTGATACCTCATTGCAGCAAGAGCTCTTCGCTATTGAAGAAGATAGCCGCTTGCAAAGTATCCTTGCCCAGCAAGATGAAGATATTTCGCTAAGTAACGAAGATGTTGATTATTTCAATGAAAAAATGGAACGTCATCAACAACTACGTGAGATACTCGGCATAGAAGATGAAGATGACGACGACGAATCACCTGAAACAGCTAGCAAAGCAAAATCTGGTGATGATCTTTGGGATAAATTTGACAACAGCGACCTGTCAAAATTCGAATAAGGCTTTATCATGTTTTCAACTCCTTGGATTTATATAGTAGTTGGCGGAGTAATTATTATTGCTGCGCTTGCTTTTTATGCGGTGAATTTATTAAGCCAGCTAAAAGCGCAAACAGCTAAAATAAAACAGGCAGAGCAAGATAAAAAAATTGCCTTAGCAAAGCACGATAGTAAGATCCTTAGTAGTGTCGTGATTATTGCCCACGCAATGAAAGAAGAGCAATGTGATATCGCTGAGGGTTGTTGGCGATTGAGTGTATTGCTCGATTCTTTAAAGTTGAGCAGTGGTTTATCAGCAGAGTTTCCTGCAGTATTTGAACTTTATGATAAAATTAAACATATGCCTATTCTTGATGCAAGAAAGAAACTTGCCAAAAATGAGCGTATGAAACTTGATTTTGAACGTATGAAAGCAGAGAGCGATTTATCCGCACAGATAAATATTGACGTTATCTCTTTGCATCAATATGCTCAAGAACGTATGAGTGCACTAGCAAGTTAACTTTTTACTAAGTTAACTTTTTACTAAGTTAATAACGCTTTGTTGCGCTCGATCAATATTGTTAATGTTTGCATTGTTAAACTGTTGCTTAGCATATACCCGTTACCATTCAATCTATATTTTGATTGATAACGCGTATATAAGTAATGGCTAACTCGGTAACCAACCATGCAAGCAAATCAATTTTTTGACCCTAAATTACTGTCTAAATATAATACCAGTGGACCTAGATATACCTCTTATCCAACGGCATTAGAATTTCATGATGAATTTTCTGAACAAGATTTCATCCAAGCAGTGAAAGATTCACCCAACCGTGAATTGTCCTTGTATGTACATATTCCCTTTTGCCATAGCCTTTGCTACTACTGTGGCTGTAATAAAGTTATTACCCGCCACCGTGACAAGGCCGATACCTACTTAGAGTTTTTAGCGGAAGAAATTAGTTCACGAGCTGAATTTTTTACTGAATACACCGTTAAACAACTCCATTGGGGTGGCGGCACACCCAGCTTTTTAACCCATATCCAAATCACAAAATTAGTCTCTTTATTAAAAGAAAAATTCACTTTTGCTGAACATGTAGAAATGAGTATAGAAATTGATCCGCGTGAAATTGAAATGAACCTTGCCGAACACCTCTTTGATTTAGGTTTTAATCGTCTAAGTATTGGCGTACAAGACATTGACAAAAAAGTACAAGAAACAATTAATCGTGTGCAATCAACCGAATTTATTAGCGATTTTATTGCCCATGCAAAGGCAGTGGGCTTCAAATCAATTAATATCGACTTGATCTATGGTTTGCCTCACCAAACTATAGAAACCTTTACAAAAACGCTTAACAAAGCTCATGAGATGGATGTCGACCGTATTTCATTGTTTAGCTATGCACATATTCCAAACCGATTTGCTGCCCAACGTAAATTACGTGACGAATGGTTACCCAGCGTGCAAGAAAAATTTGCCTTAATGAAACTTGCCATCGAAAAGCTTTGTGGATTTGGCTACGATTTCATTGGTATGGATCACTTTGCTAAACCTAATGACGAACTTTCTATTGCACAAAAAGAGGGTTCCCTGCACCGTAATTTCCAAGGATATACTACAAAGGGTGGTTGTGACTTGTTAGGATTAGGTGTTTCTTCTATTAGTAATATCGGTACTTCTTTCAGTCAAAATATTAAAGAATTGCAAGCCTATTATAAAGCGATAGATACTAGAAAAAATGCACAAGTGAAAGGGGTTAGCTTATCAACAGATGACGTGATCCGTGGCGAAGTTATTCGTGAATTAATGTGTAATTTATATATTGATAAACATCAGATCAGTAAAAAGTACGATATCGATTTTGCAGAATATTTTGCTGAAGATTTACCGCTACTGAAAACTTTTATCAGTGATGGTTTGGTTGAAAATACGGCTGATTTTATTAAAGTAGATCAGAAAGCGCGCTTGTTGATTCGTAATATTTGTATGAGTTTTGATGCTTACATGAAACAACACGTTAACCAACAGCGCTTCTCGCGGGTAATTTAAGCGGAACTCTCACCTTTATAAATAATAAATAACTATAAAGGTGAGAAATTTAATCAATTTTTCCTAAACTAAATTTGTGGTCAGCACTTGAAAAAATTAATTCAACGCCTTTTTCTGTAACCTCTTCTTGTGCTAAATCGGCCCATTGGTAATAAACATTACGGTGAACTTTTGCCAATAAATTACGACGCACTAATACATATAATTCGCCGTTAGCATTCATCGTTAACGGATGAGTTTCATCAAGCACGAACTCGTCATCTACATTGGTACTAACCGTCATTATTGATTTGTTATCATCTTGCCAAGCCCATTGCGTTAATACAAAAGGGGCGTCTTCAACGATAATCTTAACTTTTTCAGCGGGTGTCACTAAAAAGTACTCGTCGCGATCACCAGCGACTTCTCTTAATAAAACCGAAGCAAAAAGTTTAACTAACGATAACCGTTTAAATATTGTGCCGCCATAAAACCAGTCGCCATTACCTTTGACCTGTAGATCAATTTCGCCACAATACGGTGGGTTCCATGATTCTATCGGTGGTAATTTTTTAGTGTTACCTGGTGTTAGCTTATTTAATTGTTCAGAAATTTTGTCTAGTGACATTTATACCGCCAAATTATCCGCTGGATAGTAATTTTAAGACCTAAGGTAAAAATACAGTATGAGGAGACATTAGTAAAACAGCATCTAAAATTAAGTTAATAATCAGCAAAAAGTACAGTTAAGCTGAATGTTGCCCATAAAACGCTTAAAAGCAAAAATTTTCCTTGTCAATCTGCTTAAAAATACAATATACTCTCCGCGCCTTATCACTGGGCGCTTCAAGTAATATCAGTGGTGGCTATAGCTCAGTTGGTAGAGCCCCGGATTGTGATTCCGGTTGTCGAGGGTTCAAGTCCCTTTAGCCACCCCATTCTTTATAAGTTTATCTCAAATAGAACATCCATCAGTGGTTCCACTTTCGCTTACCGTGGGTTCAAGTCCCTTTAGCCACCCCATTTCTGTATAAGCACACCTATAACATATTAAATAAAACCATCAGTGATTCCATTTTCGCTTACAGTGGATTTAAGTCCCTTTAGCCACCCCATTCTTTATAAGTTTATCTCAAAGAAAACACACATCCATCAGTGATGCCATTTTCGCTTACCGTGGATTCAAGTCCCTTTAGACATCCCATTCTTTATTAGTTTATCTCAAATAGAACACACATCCATCAATGATGCCATTTTCACTTACCGTGGGTTCAAGTCCCTTTAGCCACCCCATTCTTTATAAGTTTATCTCAAAGAAAACACACATCCATCAGTGATTCCATTTTCGCTTACCGTGGATTCAAGTCCCTTTAGACATCCCATTCTTTATTAGTTTATCTCAAATAGAACACACATCCATCAGTGATCCCATTTTCGCTTACCGTGGATTCAAGTCCCTTTAGCCACCCCATTTCTGTATAAGCACACCTATAACATATTAAATAAAACCATCAGTGATTCCATTTTCGTTTACCGTGGATTCAAGTCCCTTTAACCACCCCATTTCTGTATAAACACACCTATAACATATTAAATAAAACCATCAGTGATTCCATTTTCGCTTACCGTGGGTTCAAGTCCCTTTAGCCACCCCATTCTTTATAAGTTTATCTCAAATAGAACACACATCCATCAGTGATGCCATTTTCGCTTACTGTGGGTTCAAGTCCCTTTAGTTATAGGGCTTGTCTAAATTTCTCTTTAAAACCATCTAATAACGCCTATTTAGGTAATTTATCTAGGTGTTGCTGATTTTTTTGATTAAACTAATAGTAATTAAAGTAAGAAGCACACTGTAATGGAAAAACATCAACAATTATTAATTGCCTTAAGGAAAGTCATCAGGGCAATTGATTTACATTCAAAACACCTTAATAAAACTTCGGGTTTAACCAGTCCACAATTATTAATTATGCTAGAAATAGATAAAGTTTCTGGTATAAATTCAAGCCAAGTAGCCAAAAATGTTAATTTAAGTGCTGCTACCGTGACCAATATTTTGGATAGGCTAGAGAATAAAGGCCTAGTTTCAAGAGTACGTAGTACCCAAGATAAACGCAGAGTGAGCTTATATTTAACCGAGGATGGTCAAGCACTTTTACTCAATGCTCCCCAAGCTTTGCAAGAGCATTTTATTGATAAATTTTCGAATTTAGCGCAATGGGAGCAATCACAGTTGCTTTCATCGATGGAACGATTGGCTGGAATGATGGATGCAAATGAAATAGATGCGGCTCCGTTATTAGAGCTTGATGCGATGAGCGCCAGCAGCAATAGTAAAGCTGACGCATCTAATAAGTAAATACAGCTCGGTTTAACCCGAGCTGTTGTCTATTAGCGTAGTAAATGTAAGAAATGCAAATGCTTGTGGTATTGATCAATAATATTATTGATTACTGCCGTTTTCGACCAGCCCATAATGTCATAGTCTTGACCACCTTCGCCCAAGTGAACTTCCGCACGATAATAACTTTGCTCATCTTCCGCTTCATTGGCTTCAATAACATAGTCAGGTTGAGAGTACTTACGAGCTAACACCCGATAAACAAACTCTTGTGCTTCTCCATGGTCAACAATTAGCGTCAACCCATCGTCATGTGAGATTTCAACATTGATTTGATTGGCTTGTAGCTCTTTAGCGACGGAATCAAATGCTGGAACTACTGTCTGCGTAACAAACTTACTGACATTAGCTTTGTTGGGGAAATCAACAACATTCTTTAAGCGCATTTGCCAACTATCACTATTCTCATTACCTGAGTGAGGTATTGCTGTGATTAGCTGACTATCCTGCTTAAAAGCTTCAACTCTTAACGATTTAATCAAGCCTGCAATGGCCAGTAATAATACGATAGTAAAAGGTAGAGCACTGGCAATAGTCATGGTTTGGAGGGCATTAAGACCTCCAGCCAATAATAATATTGCCGCAACGATACCAATACCTACCGCCCAATAAACACGTTGCCATAGCGGCGTATCATTTTTGCCATGCGAGCAAAGCATATCAACGACCATAGCGCCTGAATCACAGGAGGTGACAAAAAATATCACAATCATTAAGACACTAAAGAATGATAACACCGAAGATAATGGGAAGTTTTCAAGAAAGACAAACAAGGCAACGGATGAGTCTTTGCTGACCATCTCTCCTAATTCGACAATGCCTTGATTATAAACCAAATCAATCGCACTATTACCAAAAATAGTCATCCAAAATAAAGTGAAGACCGTGGGTATTAGCATAACGCCGATAATGAATTCTCTGATAGTACGGCCACGTGAAATTCTGGCAATAAACAAACCCACAAAAGGTGCCCACGCCAACCACCAGCCCCAATAGAAAATTGTCCAGCCACCTATCCAGTCAGTCTTCTTGTAGGCAAATAAATTAAAGGTGTTATGAACAATATCCGCTAAATAATCACCAATATTTTGTAAATAGGCTTGTAATAAAAAGACTGTTGGACCGAGCACAAAAATCAAAAACAACAAGATCACCGCTAAAACCATGTTGGTTTCAGAAAGTATTTTAATACCCTTATCTAGCCCTGTGGCAACTGATATAACTGCAAGTGACGTGATACCAAACATAATAATTATTTGATTAGTGACTGAGACTTCAATACCGAATAAATAACCAAAACCCGCATTAACCTGTGAGGCACCTAAGCCCAGCGAAGTAGCAACACCAAAGACCGTACTCACCACAGCAAAAATGTCGACTAAATGTCCTGGCCATTTATATATTCTGTCTCCAATCAAAGGATATAGCGCAGAGCGTAACGTTAATGGTAAATTATGACGATAACTAAAATAGGCTAATACTAAGGCAACAATGGCATAGATAGCCCAGGCATGAAGTCCCCAATGAAAAAATGTCATTTTCATTGCTTCTTGCACGGCTTCAACCGTACCTGTTTCTGCTGTTGGTGGTGACAAATAGTGCATTAAGGGTTCTGCGACACCAAAAAACATTAAGCCAATGCCCATTCCAGCAGCAAAGAGCATCGACAGCCAAGAGACTAAGGTGTAGTCAGGTGTTGAATGATCTGGACCTAAGCGAATATCGCCATAACGAGAAACGCCTAAAAAGATAACAAAAAAGAAGATGAAGGCAACAGTCAGTACATAGAACCAACTACCATTTTCAATAATACTCGTTTGAATAAGTGTGAATAAACTTTGCGCCTGTTGAGGTAGTGCAGCGGTATAAACTAACAAGGCAATAATAATAGCGGAGGCACTGCCAAATACCTTCTTGTTTAATTGACTCTTAACGGTTGTAGGCAAATTCTTCCCCTGATTTTAATTAGTATTGATATTATATCGACTTAAGTCATGCTGTAAACAATTCTGTATACAACACAAGAAAATTTAAAGAGGAACAAATGCTCTATTAGAAACACAAATACACCAACTAATATATAAAGATTTGTAAAAATTATCTATAAGTCCTATTTTTTGTTAAGCTATACGCGAATAAATATAGTTAGAACTCTAATAATATCAACTCAAAACATAATTAAACACCAAGGGATACTTAATATGAAATTCACTAAGTTGCATTATGCTGTGCTTACAGCACTAGCTGCATCGAGCGCTCTCTCTGCTGAAGAAGTCACAAAGCAACAAAAAGCAACGATAGAAGTTATTGAAGTTACTGCAACTAAACGCACAGAGTCTATTCAAGATGTTCCTGTTACCGTTACCGCCTTAACGGGTGCTAGTTTAGAAAAACTTGGGGTGTCAAATTTTGACGAATATGTAGAATTTTTACCTAATGTTGTTTTTCAGGGCACTGGCCCTGGACAAAATGAAATATATATCCGTGGTGCAGCTACCGCACAAACAAACATATCTGTCTCGTCAGTACAGGCATTGCAACCGTCAGTTGCTTTTTACTTAGACGAACAACCCGTTTCTATGCAAGGACGTAACTTAGATGTTTACGCGACTGATGTTGAACGTATAGAAGTTTTACCTGGGCCACAAGGCACACTTTTTGGTGCTAGCTCGCAATCGGGCACAGTTCGCTTGATTACCAAAAAACCAAACCATGATGGTTTTTCTGCCGGTTTTGATACCAGCACAAGTACCACAAAAGGTGGGGACTTAAGTAATTCTGTTGAAGCTTATTTCAATATGTCTTTAACAGATTCACTTGCTGTTCGTGTTGCTACTTACAATGATCACCAAGGCGGTTGGATAGATAATATTCGCAATGTCCCTGGTCAAGGTGGTTACAACGGTAGTGCAGTAGTTATTGATAGAATTTCAGCTAATTTTGCTAAATTAGCTGATCCAGAAAATACTCCAACTACCGCACCACAAAACGATGCTTTAGTAGAAGACGACTTTAACACTGCTAATTATGCTGGTGCACGTTTTGGTGCCTCATACTTGATCAATGACGAATGGAACCTTTTAGTTCAACACACTCAACAGTCTCTCGATACTGAAGGTGTGTTTTCTTATGATCCAAATCTTGAAGGTCAAACATCAACAAACCGTTTTGTACCAGAAAATAACAATGATGATTTTGGTTTAACCACCTGGACACTAGAAGGTCGCCTTGAGCAACTTGATATCGTTTATACTGGTGGTTACTTAGACAGAGATATTAATTCAACGATTGATTACACCGGTTATACCAATGGTGGTCAATTTTCAGCTTATTATGTTTGTAACTACGCAAGTGCACCTGAAGCACAAGAGTGTCTTGACCCAACTAAGTATTACAAAGAAGAAACTAGTACCTCTCGTATGACTCATGAGCTACGTTTCAATACGCCTGCTGATAAAGACTGGCGTGTTACGGCTGGTGTTTTTTATGACACGCAAGAAGTATCATCAGTGGGTCAATTTAAAATAGCCAATACTGAACTTTTTCCTGATTTACAAAGAACTCTTGTTGGTAGTGAAGGTATTAACAGTAATGGTGGGCCTTTCCCTGCTGAAGTCAGCTTTGTTAATGATGTTACCCACACGATAGATCAAGTCGCGGTATTTGGTCAGTTTGCTTATGACATAACCGACACAGTTACCGCAAGTTTTGGTGCCCGTTGGTATCAAATTGATGACATTTATAAAGGGTCGACAACAACCGCTGATGTTAGTGGTCGATTACGTGCCTTTGGTGACGGAAGTGACGCTGCCTTAAACGAATTTTTTGGTGAAGAAGAAGCAACGGCCATTAAAGAGGCTATTGCTAGCGGTCAGTTAGACACAAGTTTACTTGATAATAGTGGTAAATTAACCGTAGATGATACGATTATCAAAGCCTCCGTTGATTGGAAAGTAACGGACGATGTGATGGTCTTTGCCTCATATTCAGAAGGTTTTAGACCGCCGGTTACTAACCGTGTAGGTGGTGGTTCTGCTGCAAACCAAGAAGGCGCTTTTGAAGGCTTCCGTATACCCGTATACTCAACTACCGATAGCTTAGATAACATTGAAGTTGGTTTTAAATCAACCTTGTTTGACCAATCACTACGCTTTAATGCCACAGCTTATTATTCAAAAATATCTGATCTACAGACCTCACGCTATGACCCAACCAATATCAGTTTCTTAGTATTTACTGATAACGTAGGTGATGCAGAGATCAAAGGTATTGATGGTGATTTTAGCTGGGTAGTGACTGACAACTTAGTTATCTCGGGCGCGTTCAGCTTAATTGATACTGAATTAACATCAGTTAATGACGTACTTGATGGCATTGCACCAAGTGTTGGTAGTAGATTACCTTATTCAGCTAAATTTTCAGGCAACCTACAAGCAGAATATTACTATAATATCTCTGGCGATTTAACCGGTTATATTAACGGTTCAATCAGTTATACCGGCGAAAGACTTGCGGGTATGGCGATGGATGCTTACATGGTCGAAGATGCGACTAATTTAGTTTATGGCACAGGTTCAGGTTTAAGTATTCAAAAAGAAGCTGATGTCTATAAAGGTGTTAACTATCAAAGTAGTAACGGAGAAACCTTTGCCGGTGGTCGTTACATTCAAGATAGTTACGTTTTGGCCAACTTAAGCTTTGGTGTGACTAACGACGAATGGAAAGCAGAATTTTTTATCGATAACTTAACTGATAAAAGTGCCATTCTATACGTAGATACACAACAATATACGCCAAAAGTTGTTTCTAACAGACCTCGTACTGTAGGTTTTAGATTCTCGTATGATTTTTATTAAGCGTTAATGTTAATTAACTTTTAACTAAAAACTAAATAAAGCCGCTTGAACTTTGTATCAAGCGGCTTTTTATTGATAGAGTATCTCATCAGAGCAAGACCACTTGTTAAACTGCCTTGGAGCAAAATCGTTGAACAACACAACTGTCCCCCCGATTGAAACACACTTAAAGTCGATTCAAACCTTAATCCAAACGGCAAAATTTAGCGAAGCGATTGCACAAAGTAAAGCACTGCAACAACAAGTCACCGAACAGCAAGACCACATTGAATTATGGTATTTAATGGCTATTGCCCAGCGATATAGCAAAGAATTTACCCAAGCACTCACCAGTATTAACGCGTTACTTAAACTTGATGCCCTGCACAGCCGAGCAAATCAAGAACAAGGTTATACGTATTTAGCCTTAAACAAAGTTAAGCAAGCTAAATTATCCTTTGAAAAGGCCGTACAACTTAATCCAAGTTTAGTGGGTAGTTGGCATGAGCTAATTCAAATTTATCGACAAGACAGCCAACAAGAACAAGTGCAAAAGGCAGCTAACCATCTCGAAAAATTGAAAAAATTACCGCCGGCATTACTGGCGGTTACCGAATTAATGTATGAAGGGAAATTATTAAAGGCTGAGCAAATTTGTCGACATTTTTTACAGAACAACAAGCGTCATGTCGATGGCATGTGCCTACTTGCTGAAATAGGTATGGAGCTAAAAGTTTATGACGATGCTGAATTTTTACTGGCTAGCGCCCTTGAATTAGCTCCTGATCATATTCATGCACGCTCTCAATATCTAAACCTTCTTATCCGTTTAGGTAAATATAAAGCCGCAGAGCAGCAGGTTGAAATATTACTACTGACACAACCAGACAATCTTAGCTATAAAATCGCCAAAGCCAATACGTTGACAGGCTTAGGTAAAATAGAACAAGCTATAACTTTGTTTGAGCAAGCCATCAAACAAGATAACAAGATCCCCGGTTTCTATTTACAACTTGGTCATGCGCTAAAAGCTCAAGGCGATATCAAAAAAGCGGTTGCTGCTTACCAAAAAGCTTATCAATTAAACCCCAGCTACGGTGATGCATTTTGGAGTTTAGCCAATACGAAAACCTACCGCTTTAGTGATGAAGAAATTACCAAAATGCAACACCAGCGTACGGATGAGAATTTGGCGATAACCGACAAAGTGCAATTACATTTTGCTACCGGTAAAGCCTTTGAAGACAGAGAAGACTATCAGCAAGCCTTTGAAGCTTATCAGCAAGGTAATGAATTACAGCATGCTAGCAATGGCTTTGACATTAATAAAATAGAACAACAAGTCGCTGAACAAATAAAATACTGTACCCACGAGTTATTTGAAGTTCGTCGCAATTTAGGCCTTAACTCACCGGATCCTATTTTTATTGTTGGTTTACCCCGTGCAGGTTCAACCCTGCTTGAACAAATACTGGCTTCACACAGTCAAGTTGATGGCACGATGGAACTGCACAACATTTTAGGCTTAGCGTCGAGGTTACGCGGGCGCGAGAATAATAAAAATGAGCAGGAAAGCCATAAAGAAAGCCAATACCCCAAAAATTTAGCTGAAATTAATCCGACATATTTTAAACGCTTCGGTCAACAGTTTATTGATGAAACACGAGTCTATCGTGAACAGGCCCCTCTTTTTATTGATAAAATGCCTAACAATTTTTTACACATAGGTTTGATTAAATTAATACTGCCAAACGCTAAAATTATTGACGCAAGACGCCAACCAATGGCTTGTTGCTTTAGTGGTTTTAAGCAATTATTTGCCGAAGGACAAGATTTTAGTTACCGCCTTGAAGACATTGGCCGTTACTACCAGGCTTATCTGAAATTAATGTCTCATTGGCAGCAAGTACTGCCGGGATTTGTTTTAACGGTTAATCACGAAGATGTTGTTGATGACTTAGAAAAGCAGGTCAGAAGAATACTTGATTTTTGTGGCTTAAGCTTTGAACAATCTTGTGTTGATTTTCATAAAACCAAACGCACCATTAAAACGCCAAGCTCTGAGCAAGTCCGTCAGCCGATTTATAAAAGTGCTACCGAGCAATGGCGTCACTTTGAACCTTACTTAGCACCATTAAAAAAAGTATTAAACATCGAATAAACGGTTGTTATTAAGAGATTAGTAAATATTTAAAACCATTATACAAACTGTTATAGTGAACAAATAAACAGCGAAATAACACCTTCGCTAAAAAGGATTTTGTGAGAATAAGCTAAAATGAACCACTTTGATAACGAAAAATTTCATCAACCTCATGTCATTTCATTATTTGCATTAGTAGGTATGTCGATAACGGCTGTTATGGGAATTGTTGGTCTTTTTAACAAAAACTTTGTTTTAGCGATATCATTATTCATCGCCAGCTTGATTTATTTCATCGGTTATTATGCCCACAAAAAATTTAACAACATTAAATTAAGTTCTGCAATTATTCTGTATTCTTTATATATATTAATGTTTTACCTTATATATACTGGTGGCGTTGAGAATACAGGTCCACTATGGATATTTATTGTTGCTCCTGTCTCAGTATTTGTTCATGGCCTAAAACGTGGTCTGATAGAGATTATGTTCTTTGTAATAATATCTATTGCAATCATGAGTATACCTACGGAAATCATTCCTCATACTGCCTACAGTACTGAATTTAAATTACGCTTATTATACTCTTTTTTAACCGTGACTTTTCTTTCTGCTCTATATGAATATTCAAGAGATCAATCTTATCAGCACACCTTAAAACTAAGTGAAAAATATCAACGCTTGGCGCATTTAGATCCCCTAACCCAATTATCTAATCGCCGTGCTGCGCTTACTCTGTTAAAACGAGAACAAGCACGTGTCATTCGAAGTAAAGAATCTTTATCTATTATTTTATGTGACATTGACCACTTTAAAAAAATTAATGATAAGTACGGTCATAATGCGGGTGATGCAGTATTAATTGAGTTGGCAAAAATATTTACCAATGGTATGAGGGAGCAAGACTGTATTGCTCGTTGGGGTGGAGAAGAGTTTTTATTTATTTTACCGCAAACCCAAGCCAAAAGTGCCCATGTTTTAGCAGAAAAAATCCAAGAAAAACTCCAACACCATATTGTTCATTATGAAGGCCATGATATTAATGTCAGGATGAGTATGGGCATTGAGCAATTCAAAGACAACCAAACCATTGATGAAATGATCAACTGTGCAGATAAGCAGCTTTACCAAGCGAAAAATGCTGGCAGAAATCAAATTTTTCCAAAGTTTTAAATTTGCTGTTTTATCACAAGATAATCAAAGGATTATCGCGCCTGCTCAACATAACTTAAAATCGAAATATGCCCATCATACAATGTATTTAGTACAAGCCTCGTAAAGCTCTTGTAGCTGTACAGGTTTACTTAGCACGCGATCAAAGCCTATCTCTTTGTATAACTCAACATCTTCACTCATAACATTTGCCGTTATCGCAACGATCGGAATATTAGAGCTTGCTCTAATAATTTTACAGGCTTCAACACCATCCATTACCGGCATTTGAATATCCATAAAGATAACCTTAGGATGATGAGTTTTAAACAGCTCGATACATTCAGCGCCGTTTTTCGCCATTAATATATTGGCACTGGTTGGCGCCATTAACTTATTAAATATGGTGCGATTAATAGCAGTATCCTCAGCAAGTAAAATAGTGATGTTTTTTAATTGCGGTGTCGCCAAAAGTGCTTTTTCTTTCAATATTTTCTGTTTATTTGTTCGAGTCAAAGGTAAAGAAATAACGAAACAACTCCCTTCACCTAGCTTGCTTTGTACCTCTATATTACCCCCCATCATTTTAGCTAAATTCAAAGCGATATTAACACCTAAACCGGTGCCACCGTATTTTCTGGTCGTCGACTTATCCGCTTGTTCAAAACGGTCAAAAATACTGTTCAATGCATATTCAGACATGCCTATGCCCGTGTCGATCACCTTAATAACGACTTCTTGTGAGCCACTAATATTAATATTTACGCTACCTTGATGAGTAAACTTAAGTGCATTAGAGATAATATTAATCAAGACCTGCTTTACTCTCGTTACATCACCTAGCCAATATTGATGAAAATGATCATCAAAATTCAATGCTAATGTGATTGAGTTTTCGACCGCTATCGGTTTAAATTCATTATAAAGATTGTTGAGCAGTTCCTTTAAGTCAAAAGAATTGGCCTCAAACTCTACTTTGCCTGCCTCAATTTTAGAAAAATCCAAAATATCATTCAAAATGGTTAACAAGCTTTTACAAGATGACAATCCGGTTAAAATAATCTCATGTGATTCTTCATTGTCGACAGAGTTTTGTAAAATCTGCAGCGAGCCAAAGATACCATTCATTGGAGTACGTATTTCGTGACTCATGTTTGCTAGAAACTGTGATTTATAATTACTTACCCTTTCTAATTCTGACGCTTTTTGTTCAATTTCTTGATATGAACGTTCAAGTTCCAAGGTACGTTTTTTTACTTGAAATTCCAAATATTGTTGATTATCAAGCTGAGTAAAAATTAGCACCAAAAGTTGAGTCAAGGTTTCTATATATGAGTGATCAGCCAAAGATAGTGGGGTTTCTTTTAATAAGCCTAGTGTGACGACACCCAATAGCTGGTTTTTTGACATTAAGGGAACAACAAGCTCAGACGACATCTCATTTCTCACCATAAAGGCCTTTGCTGCTAACGCTTGATATTTTACAGGCAGTTGATCAGTGGTCTCTTCACTACATTTAATAAAATGAAGTAATGAATGGCCTTTTATCACTTCAGCGCTTAATTGATAATTTACATGAGTAAATTCATTGGCACTTTTAGTGATCCGATTCAAATAAGTAATCGTTAACTGACTAGATTGCAAGGTGTCGACACCTTTGTGTAAAAACTGTACATACTGCTTAAATAACGCTTCTTTGTCATTTACCTGCATCATTTCTTGGGCACTTAACAGTAATTGTTCTAGGTAATTATTTGCATGATTAAGTGCAAAGGCACTTGCTTTTATCTCTTGAAGTGAACCGTTAAGGCGAAAAGCCATTTGATTAAAACTATCGGCAAGTACATGTAATTCATTTCGTTTAGGAGAGTCTATTTTCAACTTAAAGTCGTCTAAATCATCAACATTTAATTTTTCTACAGCATGGCTAAATTCTTCAAGGGGTTTAATTAACATGGGTCTTACTAACCAAAGAAATATCCCCCAAAGCGCCAGCGTTTTGATAATTGAGTTAATAATGATTAGCGTAAAGCCAGTACTTAACTTGCTCAGTATGACATCTCTATCTGAATAGAATACGCCAACACCCACCAATGAATTTTCGTCTTCACGACGATATTCAATATCAAAATAATGATCGATTAAAAAATCAACCGCAATGATTTCGTTAGAAGCAAGATGAACGTCACTTGTTCGTTGAGCAATAATATTATTGTTTGTATCAAATATCTGCACCGATGTTATCGAAGGCAGTTTAATAACGCCATCGATGATGGTGTTTATGCGGTCTTCGTCAAGATCCCACAGAGCATCAGATAAAGGCTGCTCGTAAGTGGATTGATAAAGCACGAGATCATTTTTAATCATTTGTTTTACATTGAAATATTCTATTGTCATATGTGTCAAAGTGACAACAATCGCGACAATAATATAAATAGAAAAAACACCACGTAGTAGAGTAAAACCAATGGAATGATTAATTGAAATTTTATTTTTTTTCACTCGAATTAACCTGTTATTTTATTTGTTATTTGGCACGATGGTGAAATCCAAGACTGCCAAAGCTGTTGATTGTCTGCCAGCCATTGTGTTGCGGCTTCTTGATAGGTCAATTTGTTTACATCTACTTCGTACGCCAACTTAGCTAACATTGCGTTACTAAAGTTAATTTTAGTGAGTGTTTCGAATGCGCACGGCCATTTTATTGGCATTTCATGCCAAGCGACTTTTTTTAACCAACCATCGGTAGGATTTCCGCAATCGTGCAAAAAATTCTTATTTTCGCCCCATTCAGGTTTTGTTTCACAGTCAGAGTGGTAGCGTGGAAACTCAACAAATTGACCTTTATATTTTGCTTCAATCCAATTAGGTGTCCAATTAAATAACACTATGGGTTGCTTATTACGTATCGCTTTATCGAGTATTTCCCAAAGCTCATCACTATTGTTAGCAGTAACTACTTTAAATTTAAGGTCTAGTGCTCTTATTTTCGCCCCATCGGGTTTCTCCCAAGGTCCTCCAAGATAGCGTCCCCTCGGTGAGGTTTCTTTAGTTTCAAATAAGTGCGCACAACTATTTAACGCTCGCCAAGAGGGTAAGCCCGGACAGAGGTCTAGCACATAGTCAGGGAACCACCATTCTTCACGCGTTTTCGCATCATGAGAACCTGCATCGATAATGCCACCTTCATCTATCATGCGGGTATACATTTTCTCCATGGTGCCTTGCCACACTTCCATTTGTACATGTGCTAAGCCACGTTGCAGTGCCCCCCATTGAGCACCTGTGGTTTTTTTTGAAAAAATAACAGAGTAGCCCATGCCCTCGAATAATTCGGCTGTAATATGAGATAAAACCAACTGACTTGTCCAATCGTTTAAGACAATTTTTATCGGTTCGTCATTACGAAGGGTCTGCGCTTGTGAGGAAGTAAACGTCAGTAGGTTAAAAATAATGAATAACAACAGTATTAGTTTTTTCTTGCTACACATGTGAGCCTTAGAGTTTTGTTTTAATATTGCACTAACTATAGACAGGTTTTCAATAAATTATAGACAATAATTATGTGAAAACCTGACTTTTAGCGCTGATAACAGCACAATCTGTCTTTGGTCGTAGATATTTGATTGT
The DNA here is from genome assembly GCF_014077545.1 of Colwellia sp. BRX10-1. Classification (NCBI taxonomy): domain Bacteria; kingdom Pseudomonadati; phylum Pseudomonadota; class Gammaproteobacteria; order Alteromonadales; family Colwelliaceae; genus Colwellia; species Colwellia sp. BRX10-1. Next base: position 89,140 of record NZ_JACGWC010000003.1, on the reverse strand, counting down.
TTGCCGATTTTACTTTTGTGTAATGGGCCATATCAAGCTAATCTAGGATCACACAAAAATAGGATAGTACTTATGAAACAGTCGATGATAATCAACGGAAAAGCCCATGAAATTACGGTAGATGGTGATATGCCACTTTTATGGTTTCTTCGAGACAACTTGGAGTTCACTGGCACCAAATTCGGCTGTGGTAGTGGTTTGTGTGGTGCTTGTACCGTTCACGTTGATGGCCAAGCCATACGTTCATGTATTACTCCAGTAAGTACCTTGGTTGATAAAAAAATCACCACCATTGAAGGACTATCCGAAAAGGGTGACCACCCGTTACAAAAAGCTTGGTTAAATAATAATGTTCCCCAATGTGGATATTGTCAGGCCGGACAAATTATGAATGCGGCGAGCTTGTTAGCGGTTAATGCTTCCCCCACTGAAGCTGAAATTGATACGGCAATGCAAGGTAATATTTGTCGTTGCGGTACCTACCAACGCATTAAAAAAGCCATCGTTGAAGCTGCTGACACGTTAAGTAAGGAGGTTTAGTATGACCATTTCAAACGTAAGCCGTCGTAATTTTTTAAAAACAGCCGGTCTAGCCACCGGTGGTTTAATGATAAGTGTTGCTTTACCGATGAATGCCTTAGCAGAAAAGGGCATTATCAAAGACAGTGGTGATGGACTTAACGCTTTTATTCACCTGGCTGAAAATGGCGATACTATTATCTATTGTGGCCGCTGCGAAATGGGCCAAGGTATTAGTACTGCCCTGCCTTCTGCTGTCGCTGATGAAATGGAAGCTGATTGGCAGCGTGTTACGGTAAAGCAAGGTGACGCCGACGAAAAATATGGTCCGCAAGCAACAGGTGGCTCAGCGAGTATCCGCGTAATGTACCAGCCTATGCGTGAAGCTGGAGCGACAGCAAAAGCGATGTTAATTGCCGCAGCAGCAAAAGTGTGGAAAACCTCTCCTGAAAACTGCTTTGCTCAAGCACATTTTGTTATTAATAAAACTAATCAACAAAAACTCGCTTATGGTGAATTAGCAAGTATTGCTGCCAATATGCCGATACCTGAAAAACCTGTGCTTAAAAAGAAAAGTGATTTTAATTACATAGGTAAAGAATTACCTCGTCATGATCAGGCAGCAGTGGTGGTCGGTAAACGTATTTATGGTGTCGATACTAAACTACCCGGCTTAAAATATGCGGCCATGATCCATTGTCCTGTTTTAGGCGGCGCCTTAAAAAGCCTTGATAAAACCGAGGCTTTGAAAATGAAAGGTGTTATTGACGTTATCGAAATTCCACGTTTTAACATCCCGTTTGGTTCTATTGGCGGTGTTGCCGTAGTGGCTGACAATAGCTGGACGGCACAACAAGCGGTGAAAAAGTTAAAAATAACTTGGGATTTAGGCGAAAATGCTATTTACGACACCAAAGAATATAAACAGCAACTGGTTAAAAATGTTGAAAAACCAGCAACGTTAGCCGCTGAACGTGGTGATATTGAAAAAGCGTTTGGCGCAGCAAAACATAAAATGTCAGCCACTTATACCGGAGGACATCTTTCACATGCACCGATGGAGCCTAATGCGAGTGTCGTATGGGTGCAAAAAGACTCCTGTGAAGTATGGGCGTCAACACAAAGCCCTGCCGATATTCAAAAAGTATTAGGGCAATACTTAACACGCGAGCCAAAAGATATCGTGGTGCATGTAGCAATGGCCGGTGGTGCTTTTGGTCGTAAATTTAAGTGTGACTACGTTCATGAAGCCGCTGTTATTTCAGAAAAGACTGGTGTGCCAATTCAGCTAACGTGGACCCGCGAAGAAGATATGCGTACGGGCTATTATCACTCGATAAATGCCCAACACATTGAAGCATCTATGGACGACCAAGGAAACGTGACCGGTTGGTTACATCGCGCCGCCTTTCCTTCAATATCAACCTTATTTGACCCTTCGTTAGTTAGAACACCGGCGAATAGTTTAGAAGATATTACTAATCATTTATTTGGTATTGAGAATTGTCGTGTCGAATCAGGCGATGCCAAAGCTCATACGCGTATTGGTTGGTACCGGGCAGTTTATGCTATTTTCTATGGTTTTGCTTTTAGTACCTTTGCCGACGAATTAGCGTACAAAGCAAATAAAGATCCTTTGTCTTTTGTTAATCAACTTTTTGATAACAATAAAAATAAAGAACAGCAAGCAAACGTCAAACGAGCTAAAGATATTCTCGCCATTGCTGCTGAGAAATCAGGCTGGGAGAACCGTAAATCACTACCAAAAGGCCAAGCTATTGGTTTAGCGGTGCACTATAGTTTTCAAAGCTTTGTTGCCATGGCAGTACATGTTGAAGTCAACGGTGATGATATTAAAGTATTAAATGTAGACTGTGCGATAGATTGTGGCCAAGTACTTAACCTTGATGGCGCAACAGCGCAAATGGAAGGCGCCGTTGTTATGGGCATGTCATTAGCATTAAGCACCGAGATAACCTTTAGAGAAGGTGCCGTGGTTAATTCAAATTTTCATGATTACCCCGTTATGCGTATTACCGATATGCCAAATGTTAGGGTTCATATTCCTGATTCAGATGAAAGCCCAACAGGATTAGGCGAACCCGGTGTTGCTCCTTTTGCACCCGCATTAAGCAATGCTGTCTTTGCCGCTTCAGGTAAGCGCTATAGAGATTTACCTTTTAAACCGATGTCAGTGTAAGGATTAAATGAACGTTTTATTGTTAATTTTTTTATATTGTTGTAGCAATTTCGAGCAACAACACGTATTGCTCAGCAAGGACTTTTTCCTATGAGCAATCATTTATCGCACTTATTAGCGCAATGGTACCCGCATCGAGATAACGCTGATTGGGTACTTGCTACTATTTACCAGACCGAAGGCCCGTGTTACAGAAAACCCGGAGCTATGATGTTATTTAGTAGCCAAGGTGATCAATTAGGTATGCTAAGTGGTGGCTGTTTAGAGTCAGATATCGGTGTTAATGCCAGAAAAGTTATGCAAACAAACAAGTCAATGTTGGTTTGCTATGATGGAACTGACGAAGATGATTTATCTTTTCATCTGGGTATTGGTTGTGGCGGCACGATTTATATAATGTTGCAGCAAGTCCATGCCGCTAATGACTATTTATCATTGGCGCAAGTTTACGACGCACTTAAGCATCGTATTTCTGGCTACCTTTATCAAAGTATTGTCGAGCAAGGCAATGATGCGCAAGCTTATTTCGAAGCGAAAAAAGTCACGAATATAGCGGCAACAGCGACATTAATTCCCTCCCCCTTAAATAACGATGACAAAACAAACTGGTTAGCAACCCCGATTGTACCCGAACCTCATCTGCTTGTTGTTGGCGGAGGTATTGACGCACGTCCGCTGGTCAATATGGCTGAACAGTTAGGTTGGAAAGTATCGTTGTGGGATCCACGTCCCGCCAATGCTCGAAAAGAATATTTTTCAAATGTTAGCCATATTATAAAAGGCGAAGCCGAAGTACTGACCACCTTTGCTGCAGAAAAAGATGTTAACGCCGCCATATTGATGAGCCATAATGTCTCGATTGATGCACAGGCTCTAAAAGCTTTAGCTAACACCAATATTCAATATTTAGCTTTGCTTGGTCCAAACAATAGAAAACAGCAAGTTATTACTCAGGCTGAAGTTGTCGAGCAATCTTTATCGTTTACATTCGCCGGCCCTGCGGGTCTTGAAATCGGTGGAACCTTGCCTGAGAGCATAGCCTTATCGATACTTGCCGAGTGCCATGCCAGCTTATTTAACAAAAGTGCTCAGTCGATTAGCCATGTACTTTAGTCGTCGCCATCGAACAATAACACCATGAAACGCCCCGATTATAACTTGAAAATAGTGCTACTGGCGGCAGGTAAAAGTGAACGCTTTAACGGTATTAAGGTACTCGCAAAAGTACAGCGACAAGAAACGTCAATAACTTTACTCGAACATGCTTTACAACAACTGTTTTTAGCACTTAAGACACTGAATATCAGTAACAAAAATATTGGTGTCGCGACAGGGCGTTATCATCAACAAATAAGCGAATTATTAGACGACCCCGACCTCTTATATTATTGCGAAGCGGCACATTTAGGCTTAGGTCATACCATTGCACAGTCTGTTGAACACATGCTAAATGATGCACAGGATGATGAAAGTAGCATCAGCCATATTTTGATAGCATTGGCTGATCAAGTTGCTTTAACTGCAGATGACTATATCGCATTAATAAAACAGTCTTTAGCGTTACCAAACACGTTAGTTTGTGCAAAAGCAGGGCAAGAATTCATGCCACCAGCTATTTTCCCCTCAGTTTATTTTACCGACTTAATGCTCTTAAAGGGTGATAAAGGCGCTAAGTCCGTTTTATATACTAATAAAGAAAACCTTCAAACAGTAAACCTTCCTCATACCGAAAAAGATATCGATACCCAGCAAGATTTGGCTGATTGGTATAGCAATACATAAACGTTCTAATATTTAAAACACAACCTATTACATTATATAAGCCTAATTTTTCGACAATTTAACGCTTTGCTGTTTTAATAAACTCATCTATTGGTTAGTTTAGAGTAAACCGATTAATTAACGGGCCAGCCAAAACAACAGGAAAATTTATGAACACTTTTATAAAAATAATGTCTGCCGCGTTATTTGCAGTTACCGCATCAAGTCAGGCAACTGACCTTACGTTAACCACCGACCAAGGCTTTGAATTAAAAGCGAGTTATTACCCGAGTAATAAAACCAGTGATCGCGCGGTATTGTTATTGCACCAATGTAATTACAATAGAACCATGTATAACGACATCGGCCAGCAATTATCAGACAAGGGCATTCATGCCTTGAGTTTAGATTTCAGAGGCTTTGGTGACAGTGCTAACGATGAATTTAGTGTTCAAAAGGTTCAAGCATTACCAAGAGAATCACGAAGTGCCGCTTGGCAAAAGGTGTCTAAACATTGGCCTAGTGATGTTCAACTCGCTTATGACCATTTGAAAAGTAAAATGTCAGACAAAGGTATAGTCGGTGTAGTTGGCGCAAGTTGTGGTGGCTCTCAAGCCATTATTTTAGCAGAAAATAATCCTGTAAATCTCATTGGTTTTTTCTCATCAGGTCAGCCTGATGAAAACATTACGCGCTATAAAAAGATGCTAGCGGACAAACCTACTCTGATCATCGCTTCAGAAATGGATACCGGCACTTACCTTAGTGCGCAAAAATTATTTACGGCGTCTGAAAGCATGAATAGTAAATTTATTGCTTATAAAGGGTCTGCACATGGTTACCCTTTACTTGACAGTGATACGCAACTAGCCAGTTATATGGTGAGTTGGTTAGATAGTAATTTAGTGAAATAGCTTAAGAATAATTATGACAACAACTTTAAAAAAAATAACGATATTTATCGTTGGAATAACACTGATAGTTGGATGCAGTAACAACACCACAGCTAAAGATTTAACGAGTCAAAGCGTTAAAGAATACACCAAGTGCGTTGTTCATAAAAACAGTATTTGTAAAACTGATTTACACCCAAATAACGAACTTATTGCCACAGGAAGTTCAGGACCTAACGTTGAAATTTGGCATAGATATACCGGCAAAGTATTACAATCGCTTAAACACCCAGAAGGAGTGCCTAGCGTTAAATTTAGTCATGACGGCAAAATCCTCGCTACTGGCAGCTATGATAATAACGTAAGAATTTGGCAAGTTTCCAGCGGAGCGTTACTTAATACATTTTCTGGTCATCAGGGCATGGTCGTTAAATTAGCCTTCAGCCCCGATGGAAAAAGCTTAGCCAGTGTAAGCGCTGACGATACCGCCCGTCTTTGGAACTTAACGTCTGGTGAATCAAAAACCTTATCTGCACACGAAGGCGATGTATGGGGCGTGGCCTTCACTCCTGATAGTAAATCTCTGTTAACCGGTGGCGAAGATAACATTATTAATGTGTGGAATGCGTTCACTGGTGAGCATGTAAGAGCATTAAAAGAACATAACCAAGCGGTTTTAGATTTAGCCTTTAGTCACAACGGTAAGCTTCTAGCTTCCGGCGGCGATGACTATACGATAAAAATATGGGATACCACTAATTGGCAAGTACTCAATACATTAGAAGACGATTCATATTCTATCTACGACTTAACATTTAGTCATGATGACTCCTTTTTAGTAAGCGGTGGTCGCGACAAAGGCATGTTCAGTGAATTTCTTCAATATCAATGGGCATACGAGACTGATGAAAATGACATTACCGTTCGAATTTGGGATGTTAAAACAGGGAATGTAATACAAAGACTTAATGGCCATAAAAACGATGTTAGTAATGTAAATCTATCGTCTGACAGTAAAGTGTTGATCAGTTCAGGCGCGGATGGAAAAGTTGTGATTTGGGATACAACATCATTGCTAAAACGTTATTATTGAGAAGGCAGTGTGATATGAAAATTTTATCACACTGCACAATTATGATTTAGCGATGGACTTAACCTTCAAAATAGAGATTATTTTCGGCTAGGTTCAAAAGCATCGTATCTTGGAAGGTTTTCATCAAGATCTTCCCAGTTTGCTTTTGAGGTAGCAAAGTTATGCGAAATAGGTCTTTCTGAAATATCAGAATCAACTATACCTAAACGAAGTCTCAGCCTTGTTGGGTCTTGCTCATTTGAACTAAAAACAGGCGAACCACATTTTGAGCAAAAGTGACGGTTTCTACCAGGCTTGAAGGCAAAGGTTGTTAAAAACGCTTCACCTGAAGTGATCTCAAAATCAGCGGTATTAATAAAACCGTTGGTAGCAAAAGCCGTCCCGCTATTCTTTCGACATAATGAACAATGACAGTGAATGATATCACTTATTGCCCCACTAATTTTAAGGTTTATCGTGCCACACAAGCACTGACCTAAATACATATAATCCACCCTTTGGTTTGTTTTTATAAGACACTACATTCGCCTTGAGTCTTGGCAATCGTTATAGATTCTATCAATAAGTTGTGATTATTATCATCTAAAAAACAAGCAATATAGATAAATGGGCCGCTTTATCCCAAACCCAGTAATTATCTGATTATTATTACCGATATAAACCACAGATAGGGTTCACCTCCTCATAAATAACACGGCTACAAATAGCGCATTATTCATCGTGCTTTGTTAATGCATAAAAATGCCCTAATAAAAAAGCACTTAACCTTATCGGCTATTTATATTAAAATTGTTAGCTTAAGCAGCGATTGCCTGCACGTTTTATGCTTTAGGATTTTAATGCGTTTTTTTAAATTATTACTACTTTTCATCTTTATTTCAGGTTGTGCAACGATCACTTATGTTGAGCTTGATGACCGTTACGGCTTTTCAAACCCAATTCATCGCAGCAATGTTACGGCTATAACGCCACAACAAAGCGAGCTGTTTCATAATCAAGTGCGACCAATTTTAGAAAATCGCTGTATTGTTTGTCATGGCTGTTACGATGCACCTTGCCAATTAAAAATGGAATCTATTGCCGGTATTGAACGAGGCGCCAATAAAACTGTTGTTTATGATGGTGCCCGTTTACAAGCGATCCCGGTAACTAATATCCAAGGTAATCCTAAAACAATTGACCAATGGCGTAATGAAGAGTTTTATCCTGTTTTAAATGAACGCCAGCAATCACCACAAGCCAACTTAGCCAGCAGCTTGATGTATCAAATGCTACAGCTAAAGCGTAATAATCCCTTACCTGACGAGGTGATTTTATCGAAAGCATTTGATGTTAGTCTAAACCGCCAGCAAGAATGCCCCACCATAGATGAATTCAAACATTATCAAGAAAATAACCCTTTAGGTGGCATGCCTTACGCTTTACCTAATTTACCTGATGATGAATACCAACAGTTAACGCTATGGTTAGCTGAAGGTGCAAAAATGCCTGCGCCTACTGCACCAAGTGCGACTGAGCTTGTTATGGTTGAAAAATGGGAGACTTTTTTAAATGGCGACTCTAAAAAAGAACAGCTCGTTGGCCGATATCTTTACGAACACTTATATTTAGCCAATTTATATTTTGACGCTAGCCAGCAAAGCTTTTTTAATATCGTTCGTTCAAAAACACCACCCACACAAGCGGTGCAAATTATTACCACTCGTCGCCCATTTGAAGACCCTAACGTTGAGCGCGTTTATTACCGTTTACAGAAAAAACAAGCCACCGTTTTAGCAAAACGTCATATGCCTTACCGTTTTGATTTAGCGAAACTTACTCGCTATAAAGCGCTGTTTTTTAGCCCCGATTACACGGTAGAGAAACTCCCTGGCTATAAACTAAAATATGCATCAAACCCTTTTATTACCTTTCAGGCATTGCCTCTTGAATCTCGTTATCGTTTTTTGCTTGATGAAGCGCAATTTTCAATTATGAATTTCATTAAAGGACCGGTTTGCCGAGGTCAAATTGCCCTGAATGTTATTGAAGATCAATTCTGGGTGGCTTTTGAGAACCCAGAGAATATTGATATGTTTGGTATTAACAAGTTTTTAGTTGAACACAGCAAACTCTTACAATTTCCAGCAGCAACCAGCAGCAGCGTATTATCGATTCTAGATTGGCGCGAATATGCCAGTCGACAAAAAGAATATGTCGCAGCGAAAAAAGCCTTTATTGAAAGCCTTGATCTGCGAGCTGGCAATATTGACCTTGATTTAATTTGGAGTGGTGAAAATAATCCTAACGCTGCACTGACTATTTTCCGGCATTTTGACAGTGCTTCAGTGGTTAAAGGTTTTGTTGGCAAGCCACCCAAGTCTGCCTGGGTGATTGGTTACCCACTACTTGAGCGCATTCATTACTTATTAGTTGCTGGATTTGATGTTTATGGCGATGTTGCTCATCAATTAAAAACCCGTTTATATATGGACTTTTTACGTATGGAGGGTGAATCAGCTTTTTTAATGTTATTGCCCCAGAAAGTTCGAAAAGAGACCCACGACCTATGGTATCGCGAGACAAGTTCGGATGTTAATGACTATAATTTTTTAGCTAACTTCGCTGATTTGCCCGATTCGGGGATTGAATACCAAACTGACCAACCCCAAGCAGAGTTATACCAACTACTCAAAGAGCATACCGCAACAACACACAATAATAGTCATCAATTAACGTCGTCAATTAATGACTATAAATTCAAACGCCTGGAAAATTTAACTGGTGAAAGTGTTTCTTTACTACCAGAAGTCAGCTTTGTTGTCGTAAATGATAGCAACACAAGTCAGGTATTTACCCTGTTAAGAAATTCTGCCCATAGTAATGTAGCGCATTTGTTTGCAGAGAAAAAGCGTCGGCTACAAGCAGAAGATACGCTCACCGTAGCCAGAGGCGCCATAGGGACTTACCCGAAAGCGTTTTTTAATATTAGTCAGCAAGAAGTGGCTGAATTTATTGTTGCAATAGAAAATATGAAAACAAAAGATGATTACTTTAATTTGAAAAGTCGTTATGCGGTCAGACGTACCAATACAGACTTTTGGACGTTTTCCGACAAACTACATCAGCAACTAAACAATGATCAAGGTATTGAGTTTGGTTTATTAGATTACAATCGTTTGGAAAATAAGTAATAGCACTGAAAAAAAGGCAAAAAAAAGGCGTTTCTTGAAACCAAGAAACGCTTTATAAAAACATAAACACTAAGGGAAATAAACTCTCGTATAATAAGAGCCCCTATTGCCTGATAAGTTCAAATTAATTTAAATAAATTATTTATTTATTTATTTCAGCGTGAAATCAAAAATAATTTCATAGCCCTCTTCACTGTATATTCCTCGACGATAACGCCATTTTGATAACGCTTTTCTAGCAGAGATATTAAGCTCGCGATTAACACTCGACTCGACAGTGCTAATATTTAAAACTTCACCTTGTGGCGAAATACTATAAGCCAGCTTTACGGTACCTGATTGTTGGGCTCTAATTGCGTCAACCGAATATTTTGGTTGCTCTTGATAGAGTGGCACCAAAGATAACGTGGGTGGTTTAATATCGGCGGTCACTGAAACAGTGACAACATCAATAGGCAGTGAAACAATTAACGTCTCCGGTCGATTATTAGCTCCCAGAGCAATTTCATTCTCAGACTGAGCAGGAACAACATAAGGTTGTTTCGGTGCTAATGGCGGTATAACAACCGCAATAAATTCATCTTCTGGGGTTATTTCTTGATATTCAACGACACTCAGCTCTATTGGCGATTTTGGCGCTGTTTGGAGGTTCGCTTGCTTAGAAAAATGACTTATCACGGCTAAAATACTAAATGAAGCCACAGCTCCTAAAAATAATAGGCTCAATAACTGCATCAGCGTATATCGCGATTTTTTACTTTTTTGCAAAGCTGACAAATGAATTTCTGGTGCAATGACTTGTTGCTTTCTTTGTTGATAAAGTGAGGCGATCTCTTCGTCACAGGATGGGTGTTTCATGATTTATCTTCCAATAAATTTTTAATATAAGTTCTGGCATAACGCAAACGGCTTTTAATCGTTTCAAAGCTTTCACCGGTTAATTCGGCAATTTGTTCAAGTGAAAAACCTTCTTGTTGAAAAATAAAAGCTTCTCGCTGGTAAAAAGGCAATAAGGTAATTGCTCGATTAAAAAGGGCTAATCTATCAATATACTCAAATTGTTGCTCCAGTGAGTGATTATTGGTCTGCGACAATAGTTGTATATCTGTGGCCGCACCCTGCTCATCAAGGGATTGTGTTTGCCAACGGTTTTGCCTTCTTAATTCATCAATTAAGGTATTTCTAGCAATGGTAAACAACCAGCTTTTAACATTGCTGTGTACTGGATGGCTCGCCTTAATGTTCATCACCTTTAACCACATCGACTGAATAATATCTTCAGCGGTTTCTTTATCAGATTGGCTCAATAGATAATGATAAATTGGCTGATTAAATTGCTTAACCAGCAAAGTAAAATATTTATCTTTGCTGGTGGCAATATAACGCGTTATTAATATTTCAGGGCTGATAGTTGGATTAAACCAACCCTTAACCATAGAAGGTAACTTCAAAGGCGCATCCTAACTTTGTTGGTCCATAGAAAAATCTAATTGTACGGTACGACCTTTTTGATAGACCGCTGCTCCATCAACCGATTTTGCCTGATATTTCCATTTTCTTAAAGCATGTCTAGCCGCTTTATCAAAAATACGTTTTGGCTGAGCGTCAATCACTGAGATATTAACAACTTTACCGACTTCATTAATATCAAAAGCTAATTGCACCCAGCCTTCAGTTCCTTTTCTCATGGCTTCTATTGGGTATTTAGGATTAACACGCACGATGGGGCGAGCCTCATTATTATTCATACCTTGGTATTGCTTAAAGCCAGTACTACCTCCCGTCATTGAGATTGGAGCTGATTGGTAGGATAAATTGTGCGTGTCACTTGCAACATCAATCGTCACAACATTTCTTGGCATAGGCTCTGGTGGTGCTGGTGGTTCAAGCTTTACCTTATCGATTTCAATAACTTTTGAATCTTCAGGTAATTGTGCCACTTCAACAATAACATCGGTTAATGGCTTGGTAATATTTACACTGTCGCTACTGATTAAATACGCCATAAAAGCAAATAAACTAAAAGTAATAATAACTGCCAAGCTGATATAAGATAATAATTTAGCCATAGTAATTCCTTTATTTAACAAACAAAAAACAGATATAAGCGCTAAATTGCGACTTATACAGGTAAAACGTTTGGAAAAAGTAAAAGGGGTTAAATTATTTTTAACTAAAGGGATATTTATAAATAACCTGGTGATTACTCATCATTAACTATATTGTAAAATGAGGTTGGTTGGTTCCATAAAAATTACATTAGCTACTGTTCAAAATAGAAATAAAGAGTATAGTTAATGAGCGCTTATTGTTCTTTTATCTACCAAAGCGCTTTATTTAAGACAAGGAGCAGTTATGATGAATTCAAATATTTTCCTAGTAAACCTACCCGATCAGGTCTCTAAAAGTTTGCTTCCCGTATTACAGGGCGAAAATTTAGGACATGTTGAATCATTCATAGCTGATGACCTAACCCAACCTCTAAAAGTTGCTATAACACACACTGATTATCTCATTCTTTATATTGAAAAAATTGATGAAGAAAGTATTAGCAGACTTAAATTAAAACAAAATGTACCCACTTTATTGATAACCCGTTTTCTTAATTTTGAAATGGAAAGAACCGCTAAAGAACATTACATTGATATGGTGGTCAATGAAAATGATAGCGAATTAAGCTCTCTTATTTACGGTTTTATTAGACAACACGATATTTATCGTTTTCAACACGCACTGGTTGTGGATGACTCAAGAGTTGATAGCCGTATTGTTGCCAATATTTTGAGTAGTGAGTTTATTCATAACGACACTGAGCTTAATAGCGAGCAAGTAATAGAGCGTTTAAGATTAACACCCACAATTAATATTCTGATTCTTGATTATGAAATGCCCTCTAAAAATGGCTGTGAATTAATGCAAGAAATAAAGGAAACTTTTGTAGATCGATCTTTTATTTTTATTGGCTTAACCGGTAATAGAAATGGTGCGATTAAATTTTTAGCCAATGGTGCTGATAATGTTTTTATTAAGCCAATCGATAATGAACTCTTTATCTTAACGCTTAGAAGACTGATCTTTAATGCGCATAAAATGAATAAAGATCAATGTACTCTCAACGACTATAAAAAAATCATTAATAATATGACTAAAGAAATTTCTGACCCTATTTACGTGTTAACAACGGTGAACGATTGTTTATTAGAGGGAAAAGTCAGTAAGGCACAATACCAAAATTTTAAAGAACTTAGCCAGTTATCCAAAGAAAAATTAACCCGTACTTTTGACAGTTTTTTAAATTATTTTGCCATTTCTAACTATATGCAAAGCTCTGCTTTAAAGTCATCTTCGTTGCAATCAATGATAGCAACACAACTATACCTTGAATCAAGCAGAGATAAATTGCGTAATATTATTGTCAAAAAATCATTTGATGACGACATTAAAAACTTATGTGTTCCTGAAAAAATTGGTCAAGTTATCAATCAATTGACTCATGATGCCGTGATGCGGTCACAAAACGGTGGTGAACTTAAAATTCGACTTTATACAAAAAATGAGGATATTGTTTTTGAAGTAGAAGACGCCTCACCTTTAGATAAAGCCAATCCGCTGTCATCTGTAGGAATAGAAAAGTCCCCTGAAGGTCTAATACAAACACCTATTTTAAATCAATTACTTTGCCAAAAAATTATCAATGAATACGATGGTTCTATAGGGGTTCATCATGAAAATAGTGGCGACGTACATTTTTTTAAAATTCCCAAAAAGACATTTTATTTAGGTGAAATATATCATTAGCTTATGGCTTTATTCGTTAATCTTCTTGCTAGTAAAGTAATAAATTGATTATTTTACTATTTATTATCAACGAACAACGACAACCCACTCTGATTTTACTATAACGGTATCACCATATTTTGATGACAACATTTATAACAAATAGCTAAAATAGTTTATTTTATGTTGCTATATTGTTAAAGTGCAAACTCTTTAATACCACTTAACGTTTATACAAGTAACGTTAAACAACAAAATATAATTTATGTGTGTGCAGTCGATGAGTCGTAGTCGTAATCGTAATAAAGGTTTTACTTTAATTGAACTGGTCGTTGTCATCGTGATATTGGGCATATTATCTGCCACCGCATTACCTAAATTTATCAGCATATCAAAAGACGCAAAAATAGCCGTTTTAACCCAGTTTAGTGTCAGCGTAAAAGCCGCTAATAATTTAATCTTTTTAAAATCGAAGATGCCAAGCTATTCTACATTTCCAGTTCCTAGCCGCGCGGATTTAATTGATATAGATATAGACCGTAATGGCGTTATTGATCTTAATGGCGTTGATTTAAGGCTGTTGCACTCTTACATTGATAATCATGAAATTTACAAGCAGATTGATGTTTCTGAGGAGTTTAAGCTCTCGGGGGGCAAGGTTTTCGAAGAGCAAGGCGCAAACTTCGTCTTTATTGGTTACGATGTCAATGGCAACAATAAAGTCAGTGACGATAATTGCTATTTTAGATATACCCAAGCGCAATCTGCAGCAATAGGTCCGGCGTACGATATTATTGCTGACGGTTGCTAATTTAGGCAATCAGTAGACTCAATAATTCACTTATGCATTTGATTAATTAATTTCTTCAAATGCGACCACATAATAACCGTCCATTAGCGCGCTTTTCAATTCGGTATAAACTTTAAATCGCTTAACGCCATGGGCCTTGGTCTGAATATTCACTGTCACCGTAACAAAGCTATCTTTTTCAGCATCTATTGATTCCATACTCAGTTCCCATAAGCTTTCAACGACCTTCTGATAATGGGGATCTGGATAGGCTTTTTGCCACCAGTGATTTTTATCCGGTATATCGGTTAAATCCCAACCAATGATGTTAGTAAAGCTTTGGTTCAAATAAACAATAGTATGATTTAGCGCTTCTTTATTAAGCTCAACAACCATAATAGGCAGTGGTAACAGATCAAAAGATGTTGTTGGAATTGGCTTAAACAAAGTAGTACCTCTAACCTAAAAGGTTATAAAATTAATAAACAGGAAAATGCCACAGCTCTAAAACGCCATCACTATTACTGGCATTAATAAACTTGATCGTTTTGGCATCTTTGATGGTTTCGCTATCCCCATCATTCATTGCGACACTTAATACCGATGCTCGGCCATTTTCCATGACTGATTGCCACTGGGCAAGTAATGCGCCATCAGCCACTCGCCATAACTGTAATACTTGCCTGGGTGAGCCAGTTAAAAATAGTTGTTTGTCGGCAGAAAAAACAGAGTCATTCACTTCCATAAATTTTAAATAAGTATCTAATTCAGCAATGAGCTGGCCTGTTTGTAGGTTCCAAAACTTGCGATCTTTAACCGCGTCAATGCTAAAGCCAACCAAACCGTCGCTACTGATATCAACATGATTAACTCGACTGGCATGACTAAATTCAAACAGGGTTTTACCCGTTGAAGTATTCCATAACTGGGCCACTTTATCGCTTGAGCCGGTAAAAGCAATTTGACCGTTTTCAGACAGACTCACCGCGTTTATATCTAAACGATGTTTTTGAAAAGTAGTGACCTTATTCGCTTTGGTATCAATAATACTGGCTTTACCGCTACGAAATCCTAATAACAGTAACTGACCATTTTTAGATACTGACATATCATTAATTATATTATCTGCGACTTGCCACTCACCGACTATTTCAAGATTATCAAGAGTATATTGCTTTACAGACACACGATTAGAAAGATATAAGAACTGATTGTTATTACTGATATAAGCGATTTCAATATGTTGTGCATGATCCGCGGGAAGGCATTTAGGTAATATTGATTGCTGACTGTTTTGCCAAAGACAGACTCCATTACCATTAATAATCGCCGTTAACTTACCATCATCTGAAAGTGCTGTGGTTGCTATCGCTGATTTACTGTAACTGCTTTTGCTAACCGCTGCAGAATTATAGACGTCTTGTTGACTACAGGCTGATGCAAGTAAAGAAAGCATCAGTAATATCAGAATTTTCATTGCCTAATCATTTTATTTCATCTGTATGATACTGCTACTATCGCACATATTTAATAAAAAGCGGATGATTTTTGTTCACTGGCGATCAAGGGTATATGGCAACATTAGCAATCATTAAGATATGGCCATTAATCATTGGCGACCACAGGCTGACTGTTATTTCGACAAGCAAAGTTACATTAGTAACCAGTCATCAATCGGAAAATAATCATCCGCCGCGTTAATTAATGAGTTAGCGGTTAAAGCTGATACACCATAAACATGTGTAGTTACTCCATAACGCTCTTTAACTTTGCGAAGTAGTAAATCAAAGTCGCCATCGCCAGATAGTAATATAACGGTATCAACATCGCCGGCACTTTCCATGACATCAATGGTAATACCGACGTCCCAGTCACCTTTGGCAGAGCCATCTCGACGTTGAATAAACGGCTTAAGCTTTACCTCAAATCCAATATGTTTTAACGCTTTTTGAAATTTATGTTGAGCATCGTCACTGCGTTGAATGGCATAGGCATTGGCGATAACAATATCGCCCTGCTCACTAATTTGTTGCCAAAACTTTCGGTAGTTAAACTGCCTTTGAAAGCTATCACGGGTGGTATAGTAAATATTTTGTACATCTACAAATATAGCTATTTTGTTCAGTTGGCTTGTCATTTATTACTCGATGATAAAGGAAGGGTGTTGGTGATGGCCACCATTACCAAAAACCATAGGCAACATGCTACAATAAAGCTACTATTAAAAACATGTCTAAAAGTATAATAATTCAGAGAAAATTCGATGTCAGCCATACGTTCATTATTCTATTTCTTATTACGTTTCCCGATAAAATTGCTTGTTCGCAGTAAAATTGTTCCTGACAACTATTTAGAGTCAGAAGAAGTAAAACTTGAACAGCCACAGTTTTATGTTATTCGTCATCAATCTGCCAGTGATCTACTTGCCCTACGAAAGGCCTGTAAAAATTTAAAATTACCCGATCCACTAAGCCTGGTAACTGTTAATGGGCAAAGTTTTTCACGTTTATTGTGCTTAGAAAAACCTACACCGCTTTTTCGTTGGCGAAAAGCAGGTCATACCGAAGCGATTACCCAAGGCTTCGAATTATTAAAGCAGCACAGCATCGACGAAAAATTAGATGCTCAGCTCATACCTGCTCATGTTATTTGGGGCAGAACACCAACCAAAGAACATAATAATGCCAATATAGGTACTGTTTTAGCGGATCAAGAATCACCTTCGTGGTTACGTAAGTTTTTCATTGTATTATTTTTAGGGCGTAATTCTATTGTCCGATTTAGTGAAGCGATTTCTTTTCGTCTTATGGCAGACAGGCATGGTACTACGCAAGCAAGTGCACAAAAATTAATGCGTATTGCTCGTTTTCACTTTTACCGCCAAACGATTGCAGTAACGGGCCCAAGGTTAATGCACCGTCAACAAATGTTTGCGACACTGCTTGCTAATCCATCGATAAAACGCTTAATCAGCGACGAAGCCAAAAGCAAAGCGATTAGTGAAGAGCAAGTGAAAAAACAAGCCCTCGCCATCATGGATGAAATTGCCGGTGATTACCGTGACTCTATGGTTCGCTTAGGCGCACGTATTTTAACTTGGCTGTGGAGTCGCTTATACAGCGGTATAAACATCAATAATGCAAAAGTGCTGCGAGATCTCGCTCAAGAAGGCCATGAAATTATTTATGTGCCTTGTCACCGAAGCCACATGGACTATTTACTACTTACCTATGTCATTTTCCAAGAAGGCTTAGTGACTCCTAGAATAGCCGCTGGTATTAATTTAAATTTTTGGCCAGCAGGCCCTATCTTCCGCAAAGCCGGTGCGTTTTTTATTCGTCGTAGCTTTAAAGGCAATCGCTTATATTCCACCATTTTTCGCGAGTATTTAGGCTTATTATTTGAACGTGGCTACTCAGTAAAATATTATTCTGAAGGCGGGCGCAGTAGAACTGGCCGTTTACTACCCCCTAAAACGGGTATGCTTGCCATGACGATACAAAGCTTGCTTCGTGGCATTGATCGTCCATTAACCTTAGTGCCAGTTTATTTAGGTTACGAGCATGTTATGGAAGTCGGCACCTATCATAAAGAATTAAGTGGTAGCCAGAAGAAAAATGAATCTATCTTTGGTGTTATTAAAGCGATTAAAAATTTACGAAATTATGGAAAAGGTTACGTTAATTTTGGTGAACCTATCAATATTAACCAGTTCTTAAATAAACAGGTCCCTAGCTGGAAAGACGATATCGACCCTATTGATCCACAAAAGCCAACATGGTTGACACCAAGTGTTAATATTCTGGCTGATCAAGTAATGACGCATATCAATAAAAGCGCCGCCATTAATGGTACGGCTTTAGTCGCACTTATTCTGCATGCTTGTAATAATAAAGCACTCGCTAAAACAGAATTAATAAGCCAGCTTGATTTATTTTTAAACTTACAGCGCAATGCGCCTTATAGTCAGCAGTTGACCATCCCCTGTGAAGATGGCCAGCAACTGCTTGAAGAGGTTATCTCTCTTAATAAAGTCACCGTAAATCAAGACAGTTACGGCGACATTATTTCATTATCTGAAACAGCCATTTTAGAAATGCGTTATTACCGTAATAATATTTTACATAGCTATATATTACCTGCGCTCATTTGCCGGATATTGGAACGCCATAGCAAAATAGATATCGACACTTTATTAGAACAGGTGCAACGGATCATCAGTTTAGTGAAAATTGATTTATTTTTATGGCAAAGCGAAAGTGATGTTGTGGAACAAACAGAGCAAATAATAAAATTTTTAATGGCCGAAGGTCTTATTCAAAAAAGTAAAAGTGGCTTTTTAAGCGTGGTAAATGACGTTGAACTGACCAGTAATATTCGTTTAATCGGCGAATGTATTAATGAAACCGTACAACGTTTTACCATTATCTGTTCATTAACACATCGTTTATCACCCATTAGTAAAAATGACCTTGAAGACAAAGTTGTTGCTATTGCTAAGCGCTTATCGGTATTAAATGATATTAATGCTCCTGAGTTTATTGATAAGAAAGCCCAGGGAATTTTAATTAAAGCCATGATTGAGCAAGGCTATATTAATAAAGATGAAAACGACCAGCTCGTTGACAGCAGTACTTTAGGGTTGTTGAAGTCATCGGTCACTCAACTGATAGATATTGAAGTTTTACAGAGTATTATTCGTTAACTCTTGCACGAATAAAACGGGCTACATCGTCATCCTGAACGATTATCAGGATGACGCACCACAAGCATAATGTTGGATCTCATGATTATCGGACCCGTAGTAACTAGAGGTACTCTATTGATATGCCAATAAAAATCACTAAACCTACAAAATGATTATTCAAAAAAGCTTGAAAGCATTTATCACGCTCTCTATCGACAATTAAAATTTGTTGATAACAAAAAAATCCGGCCGCAATAACAAGACTCAGTTGATAAGGCCAACCAAATGCGAGCATTTCACCCACGCTCATTAACAAAGCTAGTGTAGCCAGTTGAAGAAATAGAATAATACGTTTGTCATGGCGACCAAATAGAATGGCCGTTGATTTTATGCCAATTTTTAAATCGTCGTCGCGGTCAACCATCGCATACATAGTATCGTAAGCTACCGTCCATAATAAGTTAGCGCTAAAAAGTAGCCAAGCAACTGTGGGGATTTCACCCATACCTTCGGCAAACGCCATAATCATCCCCCAGCTAAACGCTGCACCTAATACCACTTGGGGTAACTGGGTATAACGTTTCATAAAAGGGTAACTTGCTGCCAGTAACACCGCAACCACTGACAATTGAATGGTGAACCAACTTAAGGTTAAAACTAAGCCGAGCGCGATGCCAATCAACAAACCAAATAACGATAACGCATCGTTTGGCGTTAATATGCCAGTAACTAATGGCCTATGCTGGGTACGTTTTACTTGTCCGTCTACTTTACGATCTGCCCAGTCATTAATAACACAACCTGCGCTGCGCATAACAAAAACACCTAAGGTAAATACAGCTAGCCAATGTAAGGGTGGAAAACCATCGCCGGCTATCCATAATGCCCAATATGTTGGCCATAATAGTAAGTAGGTACCGATCGGCTTGTCGGCGCGAGTAATTTTTACAATGCCTTGCCACTTATCTGCAAAAGAATTTGTCATGTATTTTCCTGAAGATTTTTTATTTCTTTTTTATTTATCATAATTGATCAGTTTGATTAGTTTGATAAGCGAAGGCATTCGGTAAAAATATTTCAGCAACTAATAAAGGTTTATCATGCAGCATAAACGTTGAACGGCGTCCCCAGAGCTCGGTTTTAACTGGTAATTTAAGATGTTGTGCTAATGCTGATACGGTAGAGATTGGAGAAAAAGACGAGATTTCAATGCATTTACGGGTTAACTCTTTTTTGCTAAACAGCACCTGTCCTAACGATTGGTTACCTAAGTGTGCTAACTGCTGCTCTTCACCGGTTAAGCTTTTTAAAGGCAGTAAGCTGCGGGCAAAGACTTGTGGCACATTGTCGCAATATAATATCACCTCACGCACTAACACTTGTTCACCTACATTAATGTCTGCCGTTGCTTCTTCTCTTGTGCAAGGCTGAATTTTTTGCCCTAATACTTCAACACGAAAATGTTGGCAACATTGACTTAATCGAGCAGTCAACGAGCTTGGGTCGAGTAACCAACTTAATAGCGTTTCATTAAGCGATACTCCTAAAGGAGACTGCCATGCTGTATCGATAGTAATGGGAAATAATGGATGCGACTGGGTCATAACAACTAATTAATAACTATTTTATTAGACAATAACCTGCATATCATATCAGTATTGTTTAATTTATGCCGCTGGTAATTTGGTACACCTTGCCGACCAAATTCAAGTGGTGATTTCAAAGGTAGACGAGCTCGCATCAATAGGCCACACGAAATAAGTTAGCCTATCAAACGGGTTATCCTTGAGGGGGTTTTAGCGCTTAGCGTTATAAAAATAAATAAAGCGAACAAATTTGCTAATAAAAGCTAATGATTCATTGTAATATAGTCGATAGTCTTTTCAATTCTCCAGTTAAATAGAGCGGCAAAATGAAAAATACCTTATTAATATTAGCGACATTATTGTCGTTCTCTTTTCCTTTATCTTCAGTAAAAGCGGCGGACTATGCTTACTTTGGTTTTGAACCCGCTATTATCACTAACTATGTAGCGGTAAAAAAGAAACTAGGCTATGTTCGTCTCACCGTTGAATTGATGATTGAAGATTCGGCAAATTATGAAACGGTTGAGCATCATGCACCGTTATTGCGCGATGCTATTATTGCTATTATTGGTCAGCAACCTGAAGCAAAAGTAAAATCGATTAATGGTCGCCACGAAATCCAGCGTTTATGTGAAGAAAAAGTGAAGAGTCTTTTGACACAAGAAACAGGTCAGCCGCTAATTAAAAAATTATTATTTACCCAGTGGCTAGACAACTAACAGTATATTAAAAGATCCCCGTAGGTCGGTAAAACTCAACCTACGGTTTTTTAATAAAGACCTAATGCCTTTTCATCAATAACACGTTGACTGCTGCTAACAAACAGCCACTTACTAATCCTAATAAGTGCGCTGTATTTGCCATATTAACCGGTAAAACATCGGCATAGCCCAGTAAAAGCCAAAACAGTAAAAAGCCAATAATGGGCTTAGAGATCATTAAACCTTTTTCAGGTGCTAGCCAGCCATACCACCAAACATAACCCACTAAGCCATAAACCACACCAGACAGGCCGCCAAAGTTAGGACCTGAAACCATAAACTGCCCGAGATTAGAGAGCAGTGCGGTGATCAAAAATAAATTAATTAACGCCCCCTTCCCTAAAGTACGTTCAACACTGCCACCTAATTGCCACCACCACATAGTATTAAAGACAATATGTAACCATGAAAAATGAAACAGGGTGGGCCCTAAAAGACGTAATGGAGAATCAAAAAAGGCCTCCATCGTTAACTTAGGATAGAAATGTAATAATTCAAAAGTAGGTCGAGCGAAACCCAACAAGCTCGCGATAAAAACTAACCAGCACAAAGCAAAAACAGTTAAGGTTACCACACCGGCATGAGCCAAAAACTGCTGTTTAAAGCTTGTTATTAATGACGGAGAGTTGTCTTGAACTTGTGAAACTTGTCCACTTTGCCATGCAGCTTGTTGATATTTTTCTTGGTAAGGGTCGGCAATAAATTCAGCAAAAATTTCTTTTGCTTGAGCTATTTTATGGCTTGCACAATAAATAACATAGTCGCTGTCATCCTTTTGCACTTTAGCATCGATATCTAAACTGGTTAAATAATTCGCAAACAACAAGGCAATGTTATGTTGTTTAACTTGTACTAAGGGACTTAGCTCATTTGCTGAATTATATTCCGACATTATGCTCAACTATTTAGTGTTCTATATCTTGTGGAAAACGTAATTGCCAATCAGTAAAGCCGCCATCGAGTGAATAAACATCACTGAAGTCTTGGCTAATAAGAAACTGTGCAGCTTGTTGGCTAGAAATACCGTGATAACAGCAAACAACAACGGGGGCATCTAAGTCGGCTTCACGAATGAAGTCGGCAAAGTTTTCATTACTCAAATGAATAGCACCAGGAATATGATTTGCTTGAAAAGAAGCCGCGTCACGAATATCAACAATGACATGAGTTTTATCAGTTAAACTCTCGTGTAAGGTGGCCAGTTGCATATGTTTGAAATTGGTTTGTTCAGTCATTTTTTATTTCCCTAAAAATTTACGCCGTTAATGTAGCATAATTTTACATCTAGACGTTACCATTCAAAACTCAGCAAAATACATATTGATTGGTAATAGCGATAAGACAACAAATATATTCTTTGTTGTTTACCATTTAAAGCATGTGCACTTATCGGTAACATAGACAATTAATAGCTTTATCGCTAACAACAATTTAATACAGGAAAACCCATGGGCTTTAAAATAGCAAATAATTCAATTCTCCGTTCAGATAATTACGCAGAGTTAGTACGTGGAAAAACCTATCCCTTTGAGAGAAAGGGCCATCAGCATCTTGCTGACAATGTTCCTCTATGGTTAACAGGTACTGACTGGACTGCTCGAGCAGAAATAAGCGTTGTAAGTCAGGCTATTGAAAATAACAATATTAAAGGGATATTTCGTGTTGACTACCTTTACCAGAAAGATGAGCAACAAATACTAACGAATACTTTTATTCGCATGTATGCAGGGCTAAATGATCCGTCTATCTATTTACTCTCATCAAATGCTGAATATCAACAAGCACTAAGTGCAGGTAAGCTAACGCGTGATTCGCTAACCAGCGAAGGTTTTATTCATGCGACGCCAAAAAGTCAGTTAAACCGTCTTGCCAATAAATATTATAAAGACAAAGAGCAGCCACTTATTTTGATTGTTGATAAAGAGTTAGTTATACCAGAAATAAAATGGGAACCTGCAAGCGGTGGCTTATATCCTCATATATATGGTCCATTAAACATCAATGCGGTCACTCGGGTTGAAAAAATATCACTTAATGAGGATGGAAATTTTTACCTCTAAAGATAGCCGCTTACTCACATTATCAATTGGCTAGTTAACCAAAAACAATAAAGCCAAAACACCGAGATGTTTTGGCTTTAACTCTTTCTTAAGCTCTAAAGCTGTTAACGAATCTTAGCGCCTATAGAACTTTCGCGATAGATTTTGCTAAGTAATCAACATTACTATTCGCAATACCCGCAATACTCATACGGCTTGAACCGACCATATAAATACTATATTCATCTTGTAACTGTTGCACTTGCTCAGGGGTTATACCTAAGAATGAAAACATCCCCATTTGACGGGTAATAAAGCTGAAGTCACGAGTCACACCGTTTTCGACTAACTTATCAACCAATAGTTGACGGTTACCATTAATACGGTCTCGCATTTCTTTTAATTCTACATGCCACTGGGTACGTAGTTCATCAGAACTTAAGATTGTTTCAACCAATGCGGCACCATGTGCTGGAGGCATAGAATAAATAACACGGATCACATAAAGTAATACGGACTGTGCAACATCAACTGCGGCAGATGTTTCGCCAATAATAGTACAAGCGCCAATACGTTCGCGGTATAAACCAAAGTTTTTCGAACATGAACTACAAACAATCATTTCTTTCGCGTGTTCGGCCATTAAACGCAAACCATAGGCATCTTCGTCTAAACCAACACCAAAACCTTGGTATGCCATATCGATAAGGGGTAAAAAACCAATGTCTTTAGCCACTTCAACAACTTGTTGCCACTGCTCATTGTTTAAATCCATACCACTGGGATTATGACAACACGCATGTAACAACACAGCATCATCGCTGCTGACTTCTTTTAATGCCGCTAACATGCCATCAAAATCAAGCGTTTTGTTTTCGTGGTCGTAATACGGATAGGTTTTAACGGTTAAACCAGCGGCTTCAAACAAACCGGTATGATTTGCCCATGTTGGGTTACTCACCCAAATAGTGGCACCAGCTTTACAAGACTTAATAAATTCAGCCGCAACACGTAATGCCCCAGTTCCACCGGGAGTAGAAACCGTGCGAGCTCTATTTTCAAGCATCACTTTATGGTGACCGAAAATTAATTTACTCATCTCTTCATTGAATACAGGTGAGCCGGTAGGACCAATATAAACTTTGGTATCTTCGTGATCGTTACGATATTTTTCCGCCGCTTTCACACAGTCTAAAATCGCTGTATGACCTGCTTCATTTTTATAAACGCCCACACCCAAATCAATTTTATGTGGGTTTGAATCTTCACGATATTTAGCCAACAAGCCTAAAATAGGATCGGCTGGCAAAGCCTTTAAGCTACCAAACATGTCTCCGGTTACCTTATTCAATGACGGGATGTTCTTAATTGGGCGATTTCGCTCAACAAGAGAAATAAATCCCTGTGTTTAAAGCGCAAGCATAGCCCCAATAAGGTGAAATTTAAAGCGTTTAAACTAAAAAATTGCAGGAACTAATAGCACAAAAGGGACTAAGGAATAACAAGGATAACCTTGTTGTCTGTAATGACAAGTTTCGCAACAAATTATATCCAGCGTTTGTTGCGAAATAATCGCTGATAAAATCTTAGAAATTATTAGTAACTGCGGCGATAAAGCCAATAATACCACCAAATACACCTCCCCAAACAACCAACCAACCTAAGTGTTTGCGGATCATCGCTTGGATAATTTCCTTGACCAGTTGTGGTGTTAGTTCATTTAACCTTTGATCAATAATTTCACTGACTTTATCACGCATATCCGCCATAACACTCGGTTGCTCTAACTCATCCTTGAGGATATTGTTAAATTCTTCACTTTGTGAAATTTTACCGACGGTGATTTTCATTTTTTCAATAAACGGCTCTCGTAACGGCTGTAATGCTTCGCTGCCACCAACCATCGCTAACATGCCACCAAACGATGACTTTTCAATAACATCAACTAAGTCATCAAAAGCAGGATTCAAGTCTATTTTTTCAATGACGGGTGTTAAGTCTAAAGACACTAAACCACCTGAACCACCCGACAAAAATCGGTCAATATTTTCTTCAGTGAAAAACTGTTCCATCATCAGCTCTTTTATGGCTTTTTTAAAATCTTCAAAGCGCGCAGGAATAACACCAGAGCCATATAAAAAGGGTACTTTTTCAAAAAGCATATGTATAGCAATCCAATTAGTAAATGCCCCCGACAAGGCAAATAAGCCTATGGTAAAGAGTAAAGACTGCTCGAAAAAATAACCCGCTAAAGTAGCAAGCAAGGCGATAATATTAGTCATAAAGCTTTTATTCACTGAGTACCTCAAAATTAGTGTTGGTTTCTATTGCGCTATATTAACAATTGCATGGTTTTGCGCCAACTCTTTTACTGTATAGTAGCCGGTAAACAATAAAGATTAAGGAAACGTCATGAAAATCAAACTTATTTTAGCCATGAGTACATTACTGACTATTTTTAGCGCTGCTGCACAAACATCAAAAGTAGCTGATGAATGGCGAGCTTTAGATGTTGCAAGAACCGTATTACTGACACTACCACACGGAAAAGTTGTCATTGAACTGGCACCACAGTTTTCGCCTAAGCATGTCGAACAGTTTATAAAACTGACCCAATCAGGTCATTATGATGGTAATAAGTTCTATCGAGTGATCGACGGTTTTGTGGCGCAAGGAGGTCCTGAAGACGGCAGTCGTCAAGATAAGTTAGTACCAACATTAATCATGGAAGGTGACTTTACTACCGATGAAAACTGGCAGTTCACTAAAATTCAAAACAATGATTTATTTGCTGAACAAACAGGTTTTAAAGACGGATTTTCATTAGCTCATAACCCGAGTGAAAAAAAAGCTTGGTTAACGCACTGCCCTGGTGTCATTGCAATGGCTAGGGGTAATGACGCCGACTCTGGCACCAGTCATTTTTATATTGTTAATGGTCAAGCCACTCGCTATTTAGATCGAATCATGACTATCTTTGGTCGTGTGGTTTATGGCATGAATCACGTACAAGCCATTACTAGAACATCAGTTATTGAAGGTGATAAGCCTGTTGCTGAAAAAGATTATACCACCATGACAAGCATGAAAATGATGAGTGATGTGCCCAAAGAGCAACAAATTTTATTAGCCGTAAAAAATACCGAGCACCCCGCTTTTAGTCAAATGATCGAAAAACAGAAAAAACGAGAAAATGCATTTTTCTACAAAAAACCACCACCCGTTTTAGATATTTGCCAAACGCCAGTGAAAAGCCGGATAATTAATTAAACCTTGCCTAAAAGGAGGAGTTCGCTTTGACCTTGAAAATGTTTTGCTATAAATTAACCCGTAATGTAATAAATAATCTTGGTGAAATATGGACATAGCTAGATTAAAAAAACTATTATCTCATCAACAAGATATCTTATCTAAAATTGCCTTAGGTCGGCCTTTAAATGATGTGCTAAATGATATTTGTTTATCTATAGAAGAGCTTCTCGATGACAAGTCAGCGAGGTGCTCAATATTATCGTTAAAAGACGAACAACTTTTTCACTGCGCTGCGCCAAACATTGATGATAAGTATTGTCAGGCTATTAATGGCGTACGCATTGGTCCAAAGGTAGGCTCTTGTGGGACTGCAGCATTTAGAAAGTCTCGAGTCATTGTTGAAGACATCGCAATATCCCCGTTATGGCAAGACTTTAAAGCACTCGCATTGAGCTTTGATCTTAAATCGTGTTGGTCAACCGCCATTATTTCAACACAGTCCAAAACTCTTGGTTCACTTGCCATTTATCATAGCTCTTCTAAATCTCCAACGGATAAAGATTTAGAGTTAATCGACTACTTCGTGCATTTTTCAAGCATCGCCTTAGAAAAAAATGTTGAATCACTTAACGCCAAACGACTGATTGCGGATCTACAAAAAAGTAATCAAAAATTCCAAGCTTTTACTCAGGTTATGCCTGATTTAACCTTAATATTGAGTGAAGATGGCGTATATACTGATATTTATGGCTCAGCTGATGAATTGTTATATGGTTCAGTTAACAAACTCATTAATAAAAATGTAAATGACGCCTTACCTAAAAAAGATGCACAGCCAATCATGTCGGTCATTGAAAAGACCTTAGCCACCAATGAAGTGCAAATTTTTGAATATCAGCTTGACGTTCTAAAAGGTAATATGACTTTCGAAGGGAGAACAGCCCCCCTTGACCATTATCAGCCAAACTTTCCTAATAAAAGACATATCGTCTGGATAGCTAGAGATATAACGGTGCGTAAGGAGGCAGAAAAGGCGATTGAAAAACTGGCTTTCTTTGACTCATTAACCAACCTTCCTAATAGACGAATGCTCAACGAAAGATTAACGATGTGCATTGAAAGAATAAAACGTTCTGGCAAAACCGGCGCTTTATTATTTTTGGATCTGGATAACTTTAAAAGAATTAATGACTCACTGGGACATAGCGCTGGAGATCAAATTTTAATCGAATTATCGACAAGACTTAGCGCCACTATAAGGGCATCGGATACTTTAGCCAGAGTGGGTGGCGATGAATTTATTCTTTTATTGGAATATGTTGGTGAAAATAATGAGCAGGCCATTATAGAATCTGAAAAGGTCGCTCAAAAATTACACAGCGTATTTGATGAAAAATTTGAGTTAGGTGAATTAGCATTTCAGGTCAGTTGCAGCATAGGTATTAGCCTAGTTAACAATGGTAACTCATTAGTAGATAACATTTTGAAGTTTGCAGATACCGCTATGTATCGCGCAAAAATGAAAAAAGGTAATAGTTATAATTTCTATGATCCCAAATTACAAACCTTACTAGAAAAGCAGGCTGAACTCGAAACTGACCTTGTTAGAGCAATAGCTAATGATGAATTTTGTGCCTATTTTCAGCCGCAAGTAAACACCTCAGGTAAAGTCATTGGAGCAGAGGCACTTATTCGATGGAATCATCCCAGTAAAGGACTGATCGCACCCAATGAATTTATACCTATTGCCGAACAATATGGGCTTATTCAAAAGTTACAAAACATTGTTTTACGTGATATTTGTATGTTAATTACGCAACTGCGTACCGATAATATGATTGACGAGTTGTTCAGTGTTTCAATCAATATAAGTCATTGCCAATTTAACTCATCTACTCTAAAAACTGAGTTACTTAATGCCATGGCTGACTTCGATATACGACCATCACAGATTAAGTTAGAGATTACTGAGTCGATGTTGGCTGGAGATATTGATAATACCATTCAACAAATGCAAGAAATTAAAGCAAAAGGCTTTACCTTCTCCATAGATGATTTTGGTACTGGCTACTCTTGTTTAACACACTTAAGTGCTTTCCCGGTCAATGAACTTAAAATTGATAAAAGCTTTATCGATAAAATCTTAGATAATGGCACCGGCTTTAGTATCGTTAATACAATAATAACCTTGGCTAAAAGCCTTAACATAACAGTGGTTGCTGAGGGTGTGGAAGTGTTAGAGCAGCACGAGTTACTCAAAACGCTACATATTGATTCAATTCAAGGTTATCTAATTGCTAAGCCGATGACTAAAGGTGATTATCTAGCGTGGCATAAAACTAATATTGACCATCACCAGCCGTTTGTTAATAACACCCACTGATTTATATCTGTTGATTCTACTTAAAATAATGCCGCTAAAAATTAATTTTTTCAGCGGCATTTTTACAATACAGGCAATAATCCTGGTATCTAGGCTGCTAATGTAAACTATAAAAATTACCAGCCTTTAATAATAGACTAGGTTATAAAAGCTCGTTACCAGCCCTTTTTAACAATAAAAGTGGCGCTATCTTATTTTAATTTAATAACGATTAAACATTACCTTAGCCGTTAAACGCTTGCCCTAAAGCGCTAAGCGCATTGGCTCTTTTTTTAATGTTTACTGTCTCACGTTCAACCGTATTTGTTTGTTGAAGATTATTTTGAGAAGCATCACTGATGTTAATAATATTGCGGCTAATTTCCTGAGAAACCATACTTTGCTCTTCTGATGCTGTCGATATTTGTATGGCTAAATCAGAAATATCAGTGATCAATGAATATACCTTATCAACAACATCATGAGCTTCTGTTGCTTTTTCCACACAACTGTCCGCAGACTCTTTGCCTTTTGTCATAGTTTGCACCCATGATAAAAGTGTATTTTGCATTTCTGATATTGAGCTTTGTATTTGCTCTGTTGCCGCATGGGTTCTACTTGATAACGCCCTAACTTCATCGGCCACCACGGAAAATCCTCGACCATGTTCTCCTGCGCGTGCCGCTTCGATTGCCGCATTAAGTGCTAATAAATTAGTTTGATCGGCAATGCCTTGTATTTCATGCATTATGCTGCCAACTTTTTCAACCTCACTGGCGAGCTCTGTTGCCGAAGACGCTGAATTTGCGACTTCTTCAGCCAATATATTGACTGTTTCCATGGTGGTGTGCATGGCTTTTGTGGCAATTTCACAATCTGAATGTGCTTGATTAACTTTTTGTGAAGTGAAGGTGGTGTTCTGGGCAACCTCATCTATTGTTGCAACCATTTCTTCAACAGCTGTCGCGACTTGGTGTAATTCAGCCGTTTCTTGTTCAACACCTTCTTTAGCTATTCTCGCCGCTTGCTCAAGCGTACTCGCGCCTGCACTGAGTAAATCACTACTGTCGGTAATACGGCCTAAAATTGTTTTAATTTTACCTTCAGCCATTTTCAAATGAAAATCGGCAATACCTTGAGGTTTGCTTCCACAATAAATTAACCGTGAAAGACTGTCATAGTCTCTGCTGAGTTTTTTGAAATATTTAGGCGTATCGATAATTTCATTTTTATAAATTATAAAGGGTAGTAAAGGTAATAAAAACATCATGTATGGATAATAAAGAGCACTGAACAATGTTGTTATACTTGCGCCAAAGTAGGCTGCATTTTTAATACTGGCATTTTCGTACCACTTATTTAAAGACTTGCCCGCTTGTAGTGCTTGATAAGATAATATGGCATTACTTTTAGTTTTCTCGTCTAAGCGCGTTCTTACTGATTGAAAACCAACTAGTTGACCTGACTCAAAAATAGGGGTAATAAAAGCATCAACCCAGTAATAACGGCCATCTTTGCAGCGATTCTTAACAACACCTCGCCAAGGTAAGCCCGATTCTAAATTAGTCCATAAATCTTTAAAGGCAGCCTTAGGCATGTCTGGATGCCTTACAATGCTATGATTTTGTCCAACGAGTTCATCAAGGGAGTAGCCGGCAATTTTACAAAAGTCTGGGTTCGCGTAAGTAATGACACCCTTTTTATTTGTTGTTGAAATTAGTTCTACACCGTTTTCAAAATTAACTTCTTCATTAATAATCGATTGCTTTTGTCTTGTCATAGATAAATCCTTTTGTATGAATTTGTTGTTTTTATATTTTAGTTAATAAAATGATAAGATCAACAATATCAACAAAATATACTGATTTTGAAGGGATATTACATAAAAAAATGGGAAATTGAGCCACCTTGGCGTTTTAATAAAGGGAAATAAAGCAATCGATAGTTAGTGCACGATAAACCTTAGTACTATTGTCTGCTGGTTATTTATACCAAATTTTTAAAATATCAAAAACACGCTCACCTTCGGGTGTCTGTACTACGACCTCGTCATCAACACACTTACCTATTAATGCCCTTGCCATTGGTGAATCAAGACTTATTTCACCTTTTTTAACGTCCCATTCATCAGGCCCCACCACTCGATAGGTGAGTTCTTTGTCGTCTTCATTAATTAGCGAGACCCAAGCACCAAAATAGACTTTACCTTCTTGCTTAGCATCATAATAGACAATCGTTAAGTCCTCGGTTCGCTTAACTAAAAATCTTACGCGTCGGTCAATTTCACGCAAACGCCTTTTACCATAAATGTATTCTGCATTTTCACTTCGATCGCCCTGAGCAGCCGCTTCTGAGACAGATTTAGTGATAAGAGGACGCTCTTCCTTCCATAAATATTTCAGTTCTTTATCTAAGCGATCCCAGCCTGCGCGGGTAATATAGTTACTTCGTTTCATATTTTTTAAACACGGATAAGCAGAATATTTATTGTGACAGGATTAAGCTGATCTGGCCATACTCAGCAATAAAAAGATAGCAGGTTTAAAATAAGCATCATCGCTCTTTGTAATCCGTAGCGACTCGACATTGTCTACATGGATCTAGGACTATGATTTGTCTAGAATAAATGACGTGCAATAAGCACTAATGCAGCGAAGGTGTGGATGCCTAAGAGCTGTTATGAACGTTCATCCTGAACATAAAAAAGCCTTAACGTTTCTCGTTAAGGCTTTATATCAATCACTCAAAGAGCAATGAGTCAGATTAGATTTCGTAATCAATCACTTCATAACCTAATGCTTTTAGTTGGGGTTTCAATGTTTTAGCATCACCAACAACAACCATTAACATTTCCGCTAAGTTTAAGTGTTTCTTTGCTAGCGTATTTATTTCTTCTGCACTGATTGTTTCAACAATCTCTGCTCGCTCTTGCACAAAACTTGGCTTTAAATCGTATTCTAAGATTTGCGCTAAGAAACCTAATTTTGCCCGTGGTGTTTCATATTTCAACGCATCTCTTTGATTAATTGAATTACGCATAAAGCTTAATTCTTCCGCGGTGATACCTTGTTCGTTGTAGCCTTTTATTTCGTTAACAAACTCAATAATTGATTTATCGGTAACATCAGCACGAACTTCAGCAGAGGCGGTAAATGTACCAGAGAATTTGTCAGCACTAAAACCAGAACGTGCGCCGTAGGTATAACCTTTATCTTCACGAAGGTTTAGGTTTATACGACTATTAAATGCACCACCTAAGGTGAAGTTCATTAAATAAGACTTGTAATACTCGCCGGTAATATCTTGAGTCATTGAGCGTTTACCAATGCGAATCGCGGATTGCGCGGCACCCTCTTTATTCACTAAATAAATAACACCCGCTTTTGTCTCAGGTTTAGCCAGTGTTAGCACTAAGCTTGATCCTTTACCTTGCCAGCTAGAAAAGACGTTAAGTGATTTAATTAGCGCTTTTTCTTTCAAGTCTGATACGACGATTAACTGACTATCACTTGGTTTTACTTGCTGTTCGTAGAAGGCTTTAACATCTGCTAAGGTAATATTATTGAGACTTTGCTCGGTGCCTTGGCTTGAAGTTGCTGCAATGTTGTCAGCTTGCAATAATTGACGATAAGCTGTTGAGGCTAAATAACCTGCATCTTTCTTACTATTAATTGCGCCCTGAATAGCATTACTTTTGTTGCGTGAAAATTCCACTTCAATGAATGCTGGGTGCATTAATTTTTCATTAACCAGTGCCATTGTCGCATCAAGATTTTTAGTTAGTGTACTGACATTAACATTCAAGTATTGATTACCTGCATAGATAGCGATTGAACTACCTAATTTTTGTAATTCATTGCTCATTTCTTCGGCGCTACGTTTGGTGGTCGATTCATTTAATGCACTAGCAAGTAACGAAACAACGCCTGCTTTGTCTTTGTCAGAATAATAATGACCTGCAGGAATCTTTAACAATAATGATGTCGTTGGAGTTTCAATGCTTTGCGTACCCAGCACTTTAATACCATTGGCTAACGTTTTGTTCCACATCTGTGGTACAGCTACTGATTTATTGGCAGCTGATATTGGCATTTTACTGCGATCAAAATTATCTTTCGCTTTGCGTACCACTAAACTCTCTGCTGAGGTTTCAGATGTCTGACCTTTACTACGCGGTGCAGGAATAAAATTATCTTGTGCTGCAATTAGATCAAGTTTGCCTTTAGGCACTATGCTCATGATCACCGCATGTTGGTCTTTAATATA
The DNA here is from genome assembly GCF_014077545.1 of Colwellia sp. BRX10-1. Lineage (NCBI taxonomy): Bacteria > Pseudomonadati > Pseudomonadota > Gammaproteobacteria > Alteromonadales > Colwelliaceae > Colwellia > Colwellia sp. BRX10-1. The sequence goes on along the minus strand of NZ_JACGWC010000003.1, from coordinate 55,981 downwards.
CTTTTTAAAGACCCGCATAACATCAGCCTTAGTAACATTGGCATAACGTGCGATATCTTTTTCGATGTAATTTGGATCGCCCTTAAATGTTTGATTAGCCGCAAGTGTACTCACTTTGCCTGAAACACTTTGTAAACCGAAGATGAAGCTTGCTTCCATACTCGCTTTAACTTTCGCTAGATCGTCGTCTTGTACGCCACGCTCTTCAAATTCAACTAAGCTCTCGCGAATCACTTTTTCTATATCTGCTAATGTTTTTCCTGAAGCCGGGTGTGGTAACGCTAACAAAGTAAAGGTACAAGCTAGTTCGGCACAGGGATGCCCCACTGAAGCTTGAACCGCTAATTGATTTTTCACTAAGTTTTTATAAAGCAAAGATGTTTTGCCGCCACCTAAAATACTTGATAAAACGTCAAGTGGGGCTTCATCTGCATGGCGAACAGAAACGGTTGGATAAGACATATACACTAAAGGTAAATGAACATTATCTTCCATGGAAATATAACGATCTTCGTTTATGGTGAATGTAGGTTTTTCAGGCATAGCGATTTCAGGTCCGCGTGGGATAGACCCGAAATACTGTTCCACTAAGGCTAACGTTTCTTTTGCGTCAATATCGCCACCTATGGTTAAGGTTGCGTTATTTGGACCATACCATTTTAAGAAAAATGCTTTTAGGTCGTTAACATTTACACGATCTAGATCCTCTAAGTAACCAATGGTTTGCCATGAGTAAGGATGCCCTGCCGGATATAACGCTTCAGCAACTCTCTCTCCTAATAAACCGTAAGGACGATTATCATAACTTTGTCCTCTTTCATTTTTTACCGTTTCACGTTGTACTTCAAATTTTTCTTGCGTTACCGCATCAACCAAAAAGCCCATACGGTCTGATTCTAACCACAACATTTTTTCTAGTTGGTTAGCTGGAACCGTTTGAAAATAATTAGTTCGATCACCGTTAGTTGTCCCATTTAAGGTACCACCAGCTTCAGTTATTAATTTAAAATGCTGTTCGTCGGCTACGTTTTCAGAACCTTGAAACATCATATGTTCGAAAAAATGAGCAAAACCTGACTTACCTAACTCTTCGCGAGCAGAGCCAACGTGATAGGTCATGTCAACATGAACTAAGGGATCAGAAGCATCTTTATGAAGAATAACCGTCAAACCATTACTTAAGGTATATTTTTGATAAGGAATAACAGTTTTACCCGCTTCTGCCGTTACTTGCTCAACAAAACTCACACCTGCTGGTAATGTTACTTCAGCCATGGTGGTGGTTGGCGCGGTTTGTTCACATGCTGCTAAACAAGTTAATAGCAATGGGATGCTCCATTTTTTCAATTTATGCTCCTTGGTGGCTTTATTATTTATATAAATATATTTTCTCGCGCTCAACTTCTGCGCCAGTATCTAGCTCTAATATATGATTTGCTCACTTGCTTTGCCAATGATATTTCTGTTTTGCAATACTTTGTTACTTATTTGTTAACTTTTAAATTTAGAACAAAAAAAAGACAACGGCTGTTGTCTCAATGATTGTCAGGAAGAATATTAACTACTCTTCTGGTTTCTTATCTTGTTTTTTATCTTGTTCTTGCTGTTCTTTTGTTTCAGTTTTCACTGGTTCATGACCTTCGCCGCCACAGCCTCCGCAACATCCCATTGTATTTTCCTGTTGAATAATGTTGGTAAGATTATAGCTAAGCCTCAACTCGCCAAAATTGATCAAAATCATCAAACGTCTAATAACTTCATTCTTTTACTGACACCTAAGCTTTTATAAATATCTTATTTAATGAATGTTGCTCTGCTAAATACTTGCATTAAACAACAAGTGATATCATAATGATATCACTTGTTAAAATCTTACTGAGAATAATATGATTACGGAAAAAGAAATCAAAGCGCCTAATGGCATTATGTTTATTTTTGTTTTATTGGCATTACAGATTGGTACTTTCACCTTGTTAATTAATAACATAATAAATAACAATGTCACACTTGCCATTATTAGTTTACTGGTCACCCTTGCTATTTTTATTTGCTGGTTTGGTTTTTTTATGGTCAATCCCAAAGAAGCTAGAGTTATGCAATTGTTCGGTAAGTACGCGGGTACCGTTCATGATTCAGGCCTACGCTGGGCTAACCCTTTTTATACAAAAATGCGCGTCTCTTTGCGGGTTAGAAATTTCGAAAGTAGTAAACTAAAAGTTAATGACAAAAATGGTAACCCCATTGAGATTGCTGCGGTTATTGTCTGGGAAGTAACAGATACCGCTGAGGCCGTTTTCCAGGTTGATGATTATGAGGATTTTGTCTCAATTCAAAGTGAATCTGCATTACGTAATTTAGCCACAAGTTATGCGTACGATCATCACGAAGATGACGATATTTCTTTACGCAGCGATCCGACTCAAATTTCAGCAGCATTAAAAATTGAAGTGCAAGACCGGTTAGAAAAAGCTGGCGTCACTGTGATTGAATCTCGTATTAGTCATTTAGCTTACGCGCCAGAAATTGCCAACGCTATGCTAAGACGCCAGCAAGCCATGGCAATTATTGCTGCACGTAGAACCATAGTCGAAGGTGCTGTCGGTATGGTAGAAATGGCATTAACAAAATTAGAAGAGCGTCAAATTGTAGAACTTGATGCAGAAAGAAAAGCCGCTATGGTGAGTAACTTATTAGTTGTTCTATGTAGCGACGAAGCGGCACAACCTGTAGTAAATACCGGCAGCTTATACTAATCGTCAATTGAGTGAGAAATATTGTGGCAAAAAAAGCATATCCTCTTCGCATTAATGAAGAAATTCTTTCTGCCATGCAACGCTGGTCTGATGATGAATTACGCAGTTTAAACGCGCAAATAGAGTACGTGCTGCGTGATGCCTTAAGAAAGTCTGGCCGAACTAAGCCTAAACCGATAGAGGCTATTATTGATCCTAAAAGTTAATCTTGTTTTTAAATACCCGTAAACGGATGATCGACAGTGATACGTTATTAAGTGGTGTCGATCATTCATATACTGAAATATAATTACATAAGATATAGTTATCAAATTTTAGACAAAAAAATACCGATGACAATGCCATCGGCTTATAAGCTATGAGGAGAGCTTGAATATACAAATTATTACAACAAGCGTTCACAAAAGAACAACTACATTATAGAGTAATCATTCTACTTTTGTAAAGCGCTTTATGTAATTAAATTACACTTTAGTTTTAAAACCACCAAAAAAATAATATTGCATAGTTAATGCGCCTGCTCCCAGTTATCACCAATACCTGCCTCAGCAATGAGGGGGACTTTTAACTTCACCGCATCATTCATAATTTCAACAAGCTTCGCCGTTGTTTCATCAACGATGTCTTGATGAATTTCAAATATCAACTCATCGTGTACTTGCATTGTCATTTGAATACGTGGGTCTTGCTGGATTTGTATCCATTCATCTACAGCTAACATCGCTTTTTTAATAATATCAGCGGCAGTGCCTTGCATAGGTGCATTAATAGCGGCACGTTCAGCGCCTTTTCTACGCATCGCATTTTTAGCTTTAATATCAGGTAAATATAAACGACGACCAAAGCATGTTTCCACAAAACCTTGCTCTGCAGCTTGCTGACGCGTGTCCTCCATGTAAGCCATAACGTTAGGGTAACGTTCAAAATACTTATCCATATACTCTTGCGCGCGATGGCGAGGCACATCAAGTTGTTTTGCTAAACCAAACGCTGACATTCCGTAAATCAAACCAAAGTTTACTGCTTTAGCGCTACGGCGTTGATCAACCGTTACCTCGGCCAAATCGACACCAAATATTTCAGCCGCTGTTGCTTTATGCACATCTCGCCCTTCTGAAAAGGCAGAGACTAATCCTGGATCATCAGATAAATGCGCCATAATACGCAGTTCTATTTGAGAATAATCTATCGCGACAATTTTATGATCTTTGGGCGCAATAAAAGCTAAGCGAATTTTTCGACCCTCTTCACTACGAATTGGGATATTTTGAAGATTTGGATCGGTCGAAGATAAACGCCCTGTTGCCGCAACGGCTTGTTGATAAGAGGTATGTACTCGACCTAACTTGCACACTAACAAAGGAAGCTTGTCAGTGTAAGTCGATTTTAACTTACTCAATCCTCGGTTTTCTAAAATAACTTTCGGTAAAGGGTAATCTAACGCCAGCTCTTGTAACACTTCTTCTGCGGTTGAAGGTGCACCTTTGGGCGTTTTCTTAATAACCGGAATTTTTAACTCTTCAAACAATATTTTTTGTAGTTGCTTGGGTGATGATAAGTTAAACGTTTGTCCGGCAATATCGTGTGCTTGAATTTCTAATTCTTGTAAGCGCATACCAAGTGCATGGCTTTGTTCATTCAACAAATCAGAATCGATTAGCACACCGTGTTGCTCCATACGCGCTAAAATAGGTAACAAAGGCATTTCAATGTCGGTAAATACTGATAATTGATCTTTATTTTTTTCTAACTTAGCATAAATGGCTTGGTGCAAGCGCAAGGTAATATCGGCATCTTCGGCGGCATAATATCCCGCTTTTTCAATTTCAATTTGGTTGAAAGTTAATTTTTTAGCGCCCTTACCAGCAACTTCTTCAAAACTGATCGTCTTGTAGCCTAAATATTTAGTCGCTAATGCGTCCATATTGTGGCGAGTCGCAACACTGTTTAAACAATAAGACTCGATCATGGTATCAAAAGTAATACCTTGCATTTCAATATCGTAACGTGAAAGCACGTTAACATCATACTTTAAGTTCTGACCAACTTTTGCTTGATTTTTATCTTCGAGAAGTGGTTTTAATTGCGCCAAGACCCAGTCACGGTCGAGCTGTTTGGGTGCATCAGGATAATCATGCATAAGCGGCACATAAGCGGCAGTTCCAGCTTCGATAGAAAACGATAAGCCCACTAACTCTGCTTTCATATAATCGACACTGGTTGTTTCGGTATCAAAGGCAAAGAGATCCGCATTTTTTAATTTAGTCAGCCATGAAGTAAACTCAGCTTCGCTAAAAATAATTTGATAGTCAGTTTCAATATCATCTGCTGCAGGTGTTTCTTCTACAATCGAGTCAACACTTGAGGTTTGCTGTCCGGGTGAACCCGCAATAGCAGATTCACCATTTTGTAAGTCTGCTAATAACCGGCGCAATTCAAATCGAGTGTATAGCTCAGTTAATTTTTCAACATCGGCAACGCCTGGCTGTAATTGATCAGCGGTTTGCTCAAGCGGCACATCAAGTTTAATGGTTGCTAATTCATAAGAGAGGGGTAAAAACTCAAGTGCTTCACGTAAATACTCACCAATCTTACCTTTTACGTTTCCGGCATTAGCCATCACATTTTCTAAATTTTCGTGCTCAAGCAACCATTTTACTGCGGTTTTGGGACCACACTTATTAACCCCTGGAATATTATCGACTTTATCACCCATTAACGCGAGGTAATCAATAATTTGATCTGGGCGGACACCAAACTTTTCAATAACACCATCAACATCCATTTTTACATCGGTCATGGTATTAATAAGCGTGACATGCTTATCAACGAGTTGCGCCATGTCTTTATCGCCAGTTGATATAACGGTATCGATACCCGCTTTACTCGCTTGTTCTGCCAAAGTACCAATAACGTCATCGGCTTCGACGCCATCAATCACCAATAGCGGTAAACCCATAGCGGCAACAATTTCATGGATTGGTGCAATTTGAGTACGAAGATCGTCGGGCATTGGTGGACGATTCGCTTTATATTCAGGATACATGTCATTACGAAAGGTCTTTCCTTTCGCATCAAATATCACAATAACATTGCCATTTGGATAATTTTTTTTCAGACTTTTTAGCATGTTTAACACGCCAGTAATCGCACCGGTAGGTTGACCATCTTTTGTCGATAATGCTTGTAAATATGGAACATGATAAGCACGGAATAAGTACGAAGAACCATCTACTAAAATGAGTGGCGATAAAGCAGAATTTGTCATGATGATATGTGACTAGAAGTGAAATTTGGCTAAGGATGCCATACTCAGTACATTCTCTCCACTTAATCTATAAAATTAGTCGCAAAAGATCGTAGAAATTGTGGATAAGTATGTTGAAAACAACGTAGAAAACCATAACAACCAAATGGCTATTACGGTAAATTTGTAGGTAACATCTTATTTTTATTGAGAAAAGGTAGTTTGAAATTCCTTTTTCACATATTTATTATTATTTTTATTTATGTGGATAAAAATTTATCCTGTACGTTTTCAGCATCTTATTAATTGTGTGTTTTTTGTGCTGCTCAAATAAACGAGGTAAGAGAGTACCAGAATTTTCTCTCAATACCAGACAATTATTAAATTATTTTTAGTGGTATATTTCGGCTTTAAATAACTAAAAAACATAAGCGAATAACAGTAAGACTTAGCGCGATTTTAAAGATAAAAAAAGCTGAATTAATTTATCTTTAATTTGAATAAAAGCTCAAATAACCAAAAAACAAATCATCAAAAATATTACTTTATTATTCTTGCTTTATTTTTATAATTAATATTTAATTTTTAATGTTGTTACGGGAGCTTTTTAGCTAAGCCATCTGGTCATACCTTTATTGAGTAGAGAAGATTACCGTGATACTGTAATTAAACTTAAGATATGGATGTCTTTTAGGCCAGTAGGTCACCCTTTAATTTAATTTGGTTTAATTGTTAGGTAAAACGCTTTTATCTAAGACATTTTAATAATAAATGCACACCTTTATCACATTAAGTAAATATCGGATTACAATTAAAGGATGAGCAACGTAACACAAGGCTTAATTAATGCTGAATCTCACCATAAAACAAAAAATCATCTTTGGTTTTACTACGATTGGATTATTATTATTAACGGCAAGTAGCTTTTTTTACTATTCATTAAGTAAAATTTCTGACGCCAATAATAATGTTGAAACATTAGCCGTTCCTGTGCAAAAACAAAGTGGCACGTTACAAGTTCAATTGCTGAAAATGATGAAGCAAGCGGCTGTCGCTTATACACAATCCGATGCTAATGAGTTACAGGAAAGTTTAGAGCAGTTTAATCATCTACAAAAAGATTACCAAGCAACTGTTCAGCTATTACGCCTGAAAGTGACTAAGCAAGCAAAAATGCAATCGGCTCTTGAAGAAGCACAAGTCCAATATCAACAATACTCAACCGATATTCAAGCAATGTTCTCAGCTAAAATAGGGCATCAGCAAGCAACAAGAGACTTCCAAGCTGACTATAAAACTTTTGAAAATGCTCGTTATCAAGCAAGCACCTATATGCTTGATTTAGAAATTATTGAAGCGACGGGTCAGGAGAAGTTACTTGATGAAGTTATTGGTACAGGTACGCGCATTGATGACTCACTTTTTAGCTTAAAAAACACTATGTCAGGGCTTGACCGAATAGAATCAACAGACTTAGTGACTAAACACCAAGATGATATCATTTTTTTAATCAATAATATTGAAACTAATTTTGCTTATTTAGTCCAGCAAGCTGAGCCACTTAATGCTAATGAACTGTTAAATGACTTTAAGCAGAACTTGACGCTGATGCAAGAATCAATTCAACAACCAGGTCGTTTATACCAACTACAACTACAAACAATTAATCTACAATATCAAGCAAAAGAAGCTTATCTTTCTGCAACCCAATCTTATAATTTAAGCTATGCCAAGCTAGATGAATTAGTTTTATTAGCGAATAAACGTTTTGCTCATTTTCAAAACAATGCCCAAGAAGAAATTGAAAGAGGAAAAACTTTAGCCATCGTTTTAGCGTTAATATTTATTGTTATGGCGAGCTTTATTACTTATGTCACAACTAAAGCCATGATTGGTCCATTACGGGCAGTAAACAAAGCCTTGGCATTAATCGCTAGTGGTAACTTGTCAAAGCGCATGGAAAAACGCAGTGATGATGAGTTTGGCGGGCTGATTACTAATATTAATAAGTTATCTGATGATCTAACTCAATTACTTAACGCCATTAATAAAGACGCCCATTCGCTTGATGAATCTGCGGCGTTAACCAATCAACAAAGTTTGTTTATATCAGAATCCGCCAGTCAACAAATTACCCGTATTGATAATGCCAAACAACTTGCTGAACAAATGTTTGCTAGTTCAAGTATGGTAAAAGATGAAGCAGTGACTACCGCTTCCCATGTCACTGAAGCATCACAACGCAGCCAAGACATTAATAATATTGCTAACGATAACAGCCAGCGTATTAAGCAATTATCAACTCGACTGGGTGAATCAGTGGAAGTCATGGAATTACTTAGCCAGCATAGTCGCAGCATAGGTAGTATTTTAGATACCATTGGTGGTATTGCTGAGCAGACTAACTTACTCGCTTTAAACGCGGCTATTGAAGCAGCAAGAGCCGGAGAGCAAGGTCGTGGCTTTTCAGTGGTTGCTGATGAGGTAAGATCATTAGCTTCTCGCACTCAGGCGTCCACCGCTGAAATACAAGTGATGATTAATAATTTACAAAAAGATACTACTATTGCGGTCAAGGCGATTTCTGAAGGCCAAACACAAGCCAGTGAATGTGTGGCTCAAAGTCAGCAATTAAGCCATGCCATTAACCAAATTGAGGACACCTTAAAAGCAATTGACTCGATGAGCAAAAGTATTACTACTGCAGCACAAGAGCAGTTGGTTTATAGTGAGCAAATTGAACAAACAATGAATGAAACGGCTGATGCGGCAAATAAGAATGCTATGGAAGCGAGTAATATGCACAAAAGAAGTGAAGATGTCAGTACTTTAGCGCATTCTCTAACCAGCTCAGTAGAGCGTTTTACACTTTAAGCGGCGGATTTATTAGCGCTAGTTAAAGTAGTGTCGAGCGTCATCATTAATAGCCAGAAGATGACGCCAACACAACTTTGTATGGTGTGGTTAACGCCACTTAATTCATGGTAACAAACTCTTCTGCACTTGTTGGGTGTATCGCAATAGTGTTATCAAAGTCGGCTTTAGTTGCGCCCATTTTCATGGCAACCGCAAACCCTTGCAACAATTCATCACTACCAAAACCAATACTGTGAATGCCAACAATTTTTTCTTCTTTACCAACACAAATAAGTTTCATACGCGTAGGATCACGATAATCTTCAGTCATCGCCTGATACAAAGCAGTGAACTGTGAATTGTAAACCTTAACCTCTTCTACGCCGTATTCGTCAAGCGCTTCTTTTTCTGATAAACCAACCGTACCAATAACTGGGTGACTAAACACAACCGTGGCAATATTTGAATAGTCTAAATGCTCGTCAGGTTTATTATTAAATAAACGTTCACATAAGCGACGACCTGCGGCAACAGCGACCGGTGTTAATTGTGCACGACCGGTATTATCACCCACTGCATAGATACCTTTAACATTGGTATTTTGGTATTTGTCTGTTGAAATAAAGCCTTGTTCGTTCATTGCGACGCCAGCCAACTCAAGATTAATTTTATCTGTTGCTGGCTCTCGCCCTATTGCCCAAATTAAAGAGTCAACAGGCCCAACAGACTTACCATTTTCCAAATGGATGGTCAGTTGACCATTATCGTGTTTTTCAACATGACTGGGTGTACTGTGGGTATGCAGTGTTGGACCATGTTTTGCCATTTGTTCGACTAACGTGTCACTGAGCATATCGTCAAAACCACGTAGTGGCTTTTCTTTACGCACTAATAAATGTGAGGTGGTGCCTAAAGCATGAAATACGCCAGCAAGTTCTACGGCAATATAACCTGCCCCAACAACCGCAACACTTTTCGGTTGTTCTGTTAATGCGAAAAAGCCGTCAGAATCGATACCATGCTCTGCACCTTCAATACTTGGAATGCTCGGACGACCACCGGTAGCAATAACAATATGGTCAGCGGTAATTTGTTCGCCATTAACTTCGACAGTATTTTTATTGATAAATTTGGCAAAACCATCAATGACAGTAACACCGTTACTGGCAAAGCCACGAGCATAGGCTGCATGAATGCGCTCTATATAAGCTTCCCTGTTTTTAACTAACGTGCTCCAATTAAAACCTTGTAACGGCGCATTAAAACCGTAATCAGCAGAGTAGTGTAACGCATCGGCAATTTGCCCGGCATACCACATGGCTTTTTTCGGCACACAACCCACATTGACACACGTGCCACCAATTTGCTTAGCTTCTATTACTGCTGCTTTTTTACCGAGCTTTGCTGCGCGATTTGCAGAAGCAATACCGCCACTTCCTGCGCCAATGGCAAGAAAGTCAAAATGTTGAGTCATGTTATTATTCCTAAAAAAATGTATGAGTTATATATGTGGCTAAACAAGCGTTATTCAAGCCAATTAGCTATTCTGGCTTATTCACTTTTATCGCGATAATGTCATCATGCAAAAATTGTTCAATTTTAGCAGCTCCAACTGGCTTACTATAAAGGTAGCCTTGGATAAGGTGACAGTGTTTTTCGCCTAAAAATTTCAGTTGTATTTCATTTTCTACACCTTCGGCAATACAAATCATTTTCAAGTTTTTTGCCAAGACTAACGTCGCAGCAACAATCGCTTCATCAGCAGAGTTAATGCCAATGCCAGAAATAAAGCTCCGGTCAATTTTTAATATTTTTAAAGGTAGCTTCTTTAAATAAGACAAGGATGAGTAACCGGTACCAAAATCATCTAAAGCAAGTACCACACCTAATTTATCAAGCGCGGTCATAGTTGCAATAGCTTTATCAGGATCAGAAATAAGCATGCTTTCAGTGACTTCAAACTTAAGCGCTTCTGGAGGTAAATCATGTTCTTGTAAAATATTTTTTAAATAATGAATTAAATTGTCTTCAAGAAAGTGCTGAACAGACAAATTAATTGATAAATAGATATCCGGGCGAATTGCCCGCCATTTTTTCAAATCTATCACACCACGTAAAATAGCCGCTTCAGTCATAGGTATAATCAAACCAAGATCTTCTGAAAGTGGAATAAAATTATCGGGTGGAATTAACTTGTCACCACTTTGCCAGCGTAATAATAATTCGGCGCCAACGGCCTTACCTTTATATGAGTCAACAATAGGCTGATAATAATTAATAAATTCGCTGTTTTCAAAAGCCAACTTAAGCGTTGATTCAGCAAGTAACCGCTCACTTGCTTCAACATTCATACGGGGTGTATAAAATTGAAAGGTATTACGGCCAAGTTGCTTAGAATGATACATAGCGACATCGGCGTGACGAAGCAACTCATCACTATCTTTGGCATCTTCGGGGAAAAGTGCAATACCTATACTAGCACCAACACTGATGGTATTGCCGTTTAATAGCACCGGCTCGCCAACGGCAGTAATCACCTTCTGTGCAACTCGACCCAGCTGACCATGGCCGCGAAAAGACTCTAGCAGAACAACGAATTCATCACCGCCAATGCGAGCAACGGTATCATCAACCCTCAGAACTGCTTTTAAACGCCTGGTGACTTCTTGTAAGAGCAAATCGCCACAGTCATGACCCAATGAATCATTAACTTGTTTAAACTTGTCTAGGTCAATAAAAAACAAAGCAATTGATTGTGACATGCGGGCAGAATAGTCCATTGCATGTTTTATTCTGTCGAGCAATAATGAACGATTAGGTAAATCCGTTAAATGGTCATAATTGGCTAAATAACGCAGCTCTTTTTCTGCATGCTTTTGCGCGGTTATATCGGTAAAAATACAAACAAAATAAATACTATTCGTTGACTCATTAAGGCTGGCACTGACCGTTAAAATAACATGGAATTCTTCACCAGCCTTTGTTGTTATTAGCTCTTCACCTCGCCAATCATCCCCAGCCTTTAAATGAGAAAATAAGGTCTTATAAAACTCAAAGCGATCGTTTGTTAATCCAAATAATTTCGCATCGAAAGCGAACTCTTCATCTTGCCAAGCAAAAACCTCACGCAAGGACTCATTCGCGATGACCCGACTAAAGTTGTCACTAATAATTAAGACCCAATCTTTGGTTTTCTTAAAAGCTTCACCATAGAAGTGAGCACGTTCGGCGTCGGCTAACGACTGGGTAATATTTGTATACGCGCCGGTAATTCTGGTTGGCTTGCCTTTAGTGTCAGTTGCCACAATTTTTCCAAGGTCTTTAAACCACAACCAATGACCATTGGATTTTTTCATTCGGTAACTACACGAGAAGCTTACCTTAACATCAGCCGCAGCCAAAAATTGTAACCATCGTGAATGAAACAATTCACGTTCATCTTTGTGAATTAACGACAAATGCTCATTAAAGCTATAAGAATATTTAAGGTCGCTATAACCTAACTCTTCAGAGGCTCGTTTAGCGAACATTAAGTTATTATCGCTTTGCCAATCCCACACTTCACTATTACTACCGGTTAAGGCTAGCTGCAATCTATTTTCTCGGTATTTTACCTCTTCATGTGCGGCAAGTAATAAACGCGTATTTTGTTGGCGTTTTGCATACCACAGCATAAATAAAGTCAATAGGAGCACAATATAAACTAAGTAAGCTAAAGGCGAAGACCAAAGAGCATATTTCACCACGAAGTTAATAACAAAAGCTTCAGAATATTTTTTAGTTTCAGCTGATTGGATACGCACTACCAGCGAATGCTCCCCTGAAGGTAAGCTCGGAAAAGTAATGTGATTTTCAGTGGTTAATGGATAACTTATGTTATCAGAACCTTGTAACTTATATTCAAACAGGAAATTATTCGTGTTGTTGTAAGATAATGGCGAGAAGTCAATACGAATACCGACATCATCATAATTTAACTGAACGGTATCACCATTACTCAGCACAAAAGGCAAAGCTAAATCACGTGATAACACATCAATATTGGTGGCATGAACACTAAGCTGATCTTCATAATTTTTCTTCTTTAAGCTGAGAGGGTTAAAAATACTTACGCCATTCATCGCACCGTAAGCAAAATTGTGATTATCCATTTCATAGAAAGCGCCACCATTAAACTCTCTGCCAATTAATCCGTCACTTATACCAAAGTTACGAATATGGTGTGTTTTAATATCTATCATATAAATGCCATTATGACTGGCATACCAAAGGTCACCTTCAGGGTCTACCAATAAGCCATAGATATTATTGCCGATAATAGAATTACCTTTGTGGTAGAAATATTTTTGTTCGTAGGTTTTACTGTCTAAACCAACAAGCCCTTTGCCTGAAAAACTAAACCAAAGCATGCCTTTTTTATCAAAGGCTAAGCTTTCTATAAAGGTCCACTCGGTTTCTTTAATGTTAAATTCTTGATATATAAATGTATTTGTGCGAGTTTTCAGGTCAAAAAACCAAAGGGAATTATTGGTAGCAAAAAGCATTTTGTCACTATTAGGTAAATAGCCTAGAATACTAGAAATTTTATCTTCTGCTATTTTTTCGCTCATCTCATCAAGTGGGTCAATAATCCCCGTTGTCAGTGAAATACGATTGACACCTTTTTCAGTAATACTCCACAACGTATTATATCGATCATAAAAGAAAGAATACTGCTCTAACGCAAGGAGTTCTTTGACTTTATCGTCGTACGGAATATCAATAAGTTTTTTACTTTCTATATCAAATAACACCACGCCTTTTGCAGTAGAAAGCCATATACGTTGCTGTAAATCTTCATAGATACCTCGTATATGGCTAATATTAAAAGTGCTTTTGGGGTTGCTTGTTGTTAAATAGTGTAATATTTTTTTGTCACGCGTATTAAGTAAATTAAGCCCATTTCTTGTACCCACCCATAGCTGTTCAGGATCGCTACGTAGTGCGGTAATAAACCAAATAACATTGTCTGTTAGACTATTTGCATTGTCTTTTTTGTAACCATAATTACTGATTAAGCTCCGCTTAGGATCCCACTTATACAGGCCCGTTGCCGTTGAACCTAACCAAAATGAACCTCGTTTGTCTTTCATAATAGAAACAACATCATTGCTTTTAATATGGTCAAAAAATTCATTAAATGAGAAAAGAAATTCGGTGGTGTCGGTGGTGGTATTAATGACTGACAACCCTAAGTGACTGCCTTGGTATAAATGATCGCCATCAGCATAAAGCTGCCAACTTGACACGGCATCAGTGATCACTTTATAAGCAGGCAATTGAAAATCGCCGGCTAAATAATTATTCACTTTATTAACGGCTAGACTATAAACACCATGATCTGTCCCTAAATAAAGATCATTGGTTGCACTAATATTCAGGTTGTACACTTTATTTGCACCGACAGCACTAAAGCTGTCCGAACTAATTTCAGTCGACGTAACCGCAGGTAACTTTTTCCATGCTTTAGTTTCAGTATTCAGCGCAAAAACACCAACACGTGTCGCAATGTATAAGATGTTTTGATGTAACAATAATTCGAAAATATTATTAACCGCAGCAAGCTCATTTGATAAATCTAATAGACGCGTACTTTTTTGAGATATTTTGTTATACACGATGATAGTTTTTGCACTGGCAATAAAAAAGTCATTATTGTTGCCCTCGACCATATCAGCTATATAATAATCTTTATTGATCGGATCTGTTTGTAGAATCTTTTGGTAGGTATCTGTTTTTTTGTTGTAAGTAATTAGCCCTTTATCAACGATGTTGAACCAAAGTAGTTTGTCCTTATCTTGAATAATCCGGTACGTTTCATAATTCTCAAAATCATTATCGGGCCCAGGTAAACTGCGAAAATTATAACCGTCATACATATTCAAGCCACTTTCAGTGCCAACCCAGATAAAGCCTTCATCATCTTGAAAAATAGCTTTAACCGAACCTTGAGACAAGCCATGTTCAACTGACAAGTTTTCTAAATATAAATTATTCACCTCTGCTTGTGCTGTATTTGTAAAAAGCATAGCGCACAGTAAAAAAAGTGAATATAAGGAATTCACAGCAAAAAAACGAAACATAACACCTCGAGAAACTCATGACGAAGACAAATCATATATTTTTAGTATAAGTAAAATACAATAAAAATAAATATTTATCCGAACTAAAAGGGTAAATAAAGAGCCTAATTAACAATAACAAACACCGTATTAACATAGACAGTAGCATTTATTTTTTTAAGGTGATCAATTTTAAGTAAAATAGATTGAAAACAAAAAGGGCTACACCTTGAATCTTTCCCATTATGGTCTTACATCTACATCATCATTTAATAAAGAATACCGCATTATGAGCAATCCATTATTAACAGTTTCAGATTTACCCCAGTTTTCTCAAATAAAGCCTGAACATATCAAGCCTGCTGTTGAGCATGCGATAGCAGAATGCAAAAAAGTGATTGCAGCAGTGCTTGAAGAAAAAACATTTACCTGGGCAAACTTAGTTATGCCTACGGACGAAGCTGACGATACGTTAAGTAAGCTGTGGTCGCCGGTATCCCACATGAATTCGGTGGTTAATAGTGACAAATTACGTGACGCATACGAGTCATGTTTACCACTGTTATCTGAATACAGTACTTTTGTGGGCCAGCATCAAGGGTTATATCAAGCCTACCAACAATTTGCCAACAGTGATGAATATTCACAATTAAATATTCCTCAAAAGAAAGTCATTGAGAATGCCTTACGGGATTTTAAATTGTCGGGCATCGCATTAAACGATAATGATAAAAAACGATACGGTGAAATCGTTACTCGTTTATCGGAGTTAAGCTCAACCTTTGGCAATAATGTACTCGATGCTACGCACGCTTATAGCGTTAATATTACCGATAAAAGTGAACTTACTGGCTTACCTGACAGCGCTATAGAAGCCGCAGCAGAACTAGCAAAAGAACAAGAAAAACAAGGCTGGCTATTTACCTTAGACATCCCTAGTTATTTACCCGTAATGACTTACTGCAGCAATGCGACATTACGTGAACAGCTCTATCGTGGCTTTGTTACTCGCGCTTCAGACCAAGGTCCCAATGCCGGAAAATTCGATAACAGCGACATCATGAACGAGCTATTACTACTACGTCATGAATTAGCACAGCTATTGGGCTTTAATAACTTTGCTGAGAAATCAATTGCTACCAAAATGGCATCATCAACCACTGAGGTTTTAGACTTTCTAGAAAACCTAGCGGTAAAATCGAAGGTTCAAGGTCAACAAGACTTAGATGAAGTTAAAGCTTTCGCTGAAAAAGAATTTAACCAAACAGACTTACAAGCTTGGGATCTGCCCTACTATAGTGAAAAATTAAAGCAAAGCCGTTATGCTATTTCAGACGAAGAATGTCGCCCTTATTTTCCAGAAGAAAAAGTTGTAGCTGGCTTATTTGAAGTTGTTCATCGTTTATTTGGCATGACAATCAACCAAGTAGCTAACATCGACACTTGGCACAAAGATGTGAAGTTTTATCAAGTATACGATCGCGATAATAATTTGCGTGGCCGCTTTTATTTAGATTTATACGCCCGCGCCCACAAACGTGGTGGCGCATGGATGGACGATTGTAAAAGTCGTCGTGAATTAGCCAATGGTGATATTCAATACCCTGTTGCCTACCTAACCTGTAATTTTAATAAGCCTATTGGTGATAAGCCTGCGCTATTTACCCATGACGAAGTGGTTACTTTATTTCACGAATTTGGCCATGGTATTCACCATATGCTGACACAAATCAACACCAGTGGCGTTTCAGGTATCGATGGTGTGCCGTGGGATGCAGTAGAGTTGCCTAGCCAATTTTTAGAAAATTGGTGTTGGCAGCCAGAGGCATTAGCCTTTATCTCAGGACACTACCAAACGGGTGAACCACTACCGCAAGCTATGCTTGATAAAATGTTAGCGGCAAAGAATTACCAATCTGCGATGCAAATGTTACGTCAATTAGAATTCAGTATTTTTGATTTTAAAATGCATAAAGATTACCAACCTGCACAAGATAACTCTGGGTATATTCAGCAAACATTAAATCAAGTGCGTGAAGAATATTCAGTATTGAAAGCCGCCGACTTTAATCGCTTTCAACATGGTTTTGGTCATATTTTTGGTGGCGGTTATTCAGCCGGTTACTATAGTTACAAATGGGCAGAAGTATTATCTGCAGATGCCTTTAGTCGTTTTGAGGAAGAAGGCATTTTTAACCCGAAAGTGGGTAATGATTTCTTAACTAATATATTAGAAAAAGGCGGGTCTCAAGAACCCAGTGTCTTATTTAAAGCCTTTCGTGGCCGTGAGCCTGAGATTGATGCTTTACTCAGACATTGTGGTATTGAAGGATAATGAGTGGCCCTAAATAATGGAAAAATTTGACTCACTTTATCAACGCGCCGCCGAACGTAAAGGTGGTGCGGCTATACTCAACCTCTTATTAGGTGATAACCAACAAGATCATTTAGTTGCCAAGTTAGGAGACGATAGAATTTTATCGGCCTTTAGCAAAAAGATCTTTCAAAGTGGTTTTGTCTGGCGTGTAGTAGAAAATAAATGGCCAAACTTTGAAGAAATGTTTTTTAATTTTGATCTCGCTAAAGTCTTAATGATGCCTGAGGAAATGCAAGAACGTAAAGCGGCAGATGCGCGAATTATTCGCAACTTTAATAAAGTAAAAACTATTCAAGCTAATGCCCATATGATGTTTGATGAAATACATAGCGATAATAGCCAGCACGATAGTTTTGCTAAATTTATTGCGGCATGGCCAAGCAATGACATGATAGGTTTATGGGATTACTTAAAGAAAAAAGGTCAACGTTTAGGGGGCAATACTGGCCCCTACGCTTTACGTGCTATCGGTAAAGATACCTTTTTACTTACCCGTGACATTGAAGCCTATTTCCGTGCCAATAAAATTATTGACGGCGGACTGCAAAGTAAAAAAAGCTTAGTTGCCATTCAAAATGCTTTTAATCAATGGCAAAGTGAAAGTGACTTATCACTGAGTCAACTCAGCCGCTTAGTTGCCTATGCAACCGGCGATAACAATGTTCAAGTAGAGTTTGATTAATGGATATGTCTAGAATAGCGGTTGGGTACCTTGATAAAACCGATGTTGATTTAGCTAAAAAAATTGCTAAAAAATGGCAATTAGCCTATATCGGTGACAGCGCTTCAGTTACTAAGCATCCAAACTTACTGTTTTTATTACAAGTCAACTTTCAAGAATTAGAACTTATCAAGCTTGATGAGCCTAAACTCGGTGGTATTAAAGTAGACTTTGTTGATGGCGCGGTTGCCCACCGACGAAAATTTGGTGGTGGACGCGGCCAAGATATAGCTAAAGCGATTGGACTAAAACATGGTTTTACTCCACATGTACTAGACGCTACCGCAGGCTTAGGACGAGACTCTTTTGTATTGGCTACCTTAGGTTGTACAGTAACCATGAAAGAACGTATGCCTATTGTCGCAGCACTGCTAGAAAATGGCTTAGAGCGCGCTAAATTGAACAGTGAGGTCAGTGATATTGCCAGTCGTATGTCACTAGTTCATGCGGCAACGATTGAAGAGTTGTCATTCACTCAACAACCTGATGTTATTTATCTCGACCCTATGTATCCACATCGTGAAAAATCGGCCGCAGTGAAAAAAGAAATGCGCGTATTCCAATCACTCGTCGGTGAAGACTTAGATGCGGATGATTTGCTTGAACCGGCATTGAAATTAGCAAAGTACCGTGTTGTGGTTAAACGTCCAAGCTATGCGCCACCATTAAATAACAAATCGCCTTCAACCAGTATAAAAATGAAAAAAAATCGTTTTGATGTTTATGTGAATCAGGCAATTCCTAAAAACAATTAACCTTGTATCCCTCGTTTAAACAGTCGTTAAGATGAATAACGGACTACGCTGTATTTACGCAAGCCCTCGAAACGACTTTCACTGGGCTTGCGGTACATTTTAGCCTCTTGAGTTAAAATTAATAAAATCTAACCACAACACACTTCATACTTGTTCAGTAAACATTTGTCATAAAACCGCAACAAAGATCAGTAAGAATCGGCATTAATTTATCTGTGAATACCCTTCAAGGATTGACTATGCGAGTATCAAGTTTTTCACGACTGTCTGTTATTGCCATTAGTATTTTTGCCGTTATATTCGTTGCAACTATGTATCATGTTGGAACTTCTCTTACATCAAGTCGGGGCCAGTACGCTGAATATCATGCATTAAAAACGTTAACCACCGTTAAGTTTTATCGCACCATTGCAACCTATCTACAAACTGGTGATGCCAGCATGCTTAATGCCGCACAAGAGCAACTCAACGAAATAATTACACGATCAACAAGCTTGGATATTGGTAACTTAAGCCATAACATTACTGAAGAAGCGGGCAAACTTAATAAAAATATTGAAACAAAGTATCGTGCCATGGGTAAGTTAAGTGGTAACCCACTCGCTTTGCTTCGTAACAGCGAACAGAATATGGTAGCTATTACTCACTCGCTGATAAAATATGCCTCTGAAAGTGAGGCGCTAGACGAACAGCAGCGCATAAATTATTTAGTAACAGTGAGCAATATTGCTCGCGCATTAAACCATTTAATCAACACGCGTGAAAAGTTGTTCCTTAGCCAAAACATTAGCGATACCGGCTTTAAAAATGCTTTACAAGAATTAGCACAACGGCATCAACAATTAACAAATTATCCTTTATTGGCTATTTTCCTTGAAAGCGACGGTAATACTGATGAAGATGACTTTTTTTCCAATGACGATGACAAAGAAGACATCAGTGAAGAAGCGATTGATGAACTCAATTCACTCATTAATCGTTATCAAAGTGAGTTTGAAAACACCCTAAACTCACAGAATCAGCGCACCGCTGGCTTAGCACTACTCAAGAAAAATGTTACTGCATTAGAAGATATTATTCTTATCGCTGAAACAGAAATACTAAAAAAACAACAAGTGTTGAATCAGCAACTTTATCGAATAGTTATTGGTTTGCTATCCTTTTTAATCTGTTTCTTAGTCGCCAATTACTGGTTGCAACGCAGTGTTATTTTAAATCCGTTACGTAAATTACGAAATGGCTTTGTTCAACTTGTTGAACAAGGAAAGGTTGATAACATTACTGATATTTCGGCGGAAACTGAGCTTGGAGAAATATCGTCCAGTTTTAATAAAATGGTCAACAAACTTGCACAAGATGATAAAGCAAAAGCACAACAGCTTGATTTGGTCGCCAAAGCATTAACAACCATGGAAAGCCAAGTTAAAAACATTTATCAATCGTCAAATAGTACCAGCACGCATGTGCAAGGTGCTCGTGAAATTATGAATGCATTAGGCCAAGCGACTGAAACGGTAAACACGTTGTCCGAGCAGGTTGTAAACAACGCACAAGCGACTCAACAGGCAATGGAAACAAGTCAAAGCCGAGTTGCACAAGTGCTCGCCGCAAGCGACTCAACCAGCATCGCGGCACAACAAAGTAAAAGCGCAATAACCTCACTCTTTCAATCTGTTGATAGTGTTACCTCTATTGTTGACGTTATTAGTGCCATTGCCGACCAAACTAACCTACTGGCTTTAAACGCGGCAATTGAAGCCGCAAGAGCGGGTGAACACGGCAGAGGTTTTTCTGTCGTTGCCGATGAAGTCAGGCAACTAGCCGGTAAAACTCAAGATTCACTTAAACAGATATCACAACGCTTAGACCAACTGCAAAGTGCCAGTAATTCAATTGAAAAAACAATTATTGATATAGAAACAGCATCCCTCAATCAAAAAACAATTGCTGACCAATTACAAGAAACTGCGTTAGAAGTGACCGGACAGGCTAAAATATCCGCCACGGTCGCACAAGACTCTCTGACGCAAATAACGCTGCAACGCCAACATTTTATCGCTTTTGAGCAAGCGATGAGTAATGTTGATGAAGAAGTGAGCAACTCTCAAAAGCTTGCTAATATCATTTCAATTGATGTGAATAACCATGTTAGCGATATTGGCTTAACGCTCGATAAAAGCGCATAACACTTAATCATGCTGCTAATTAATTTAACCGTTTTTAACGATAAATAGATGCATGTCGGTGCGCTATATCCTAAAATGAAACAAGTAATGATATTCATTTTAGGATAGTTTATGGCAAAGGCGCTTTGTAAGTGGAAAAAAAAAGACATAGAAAAAAGTCTTCACGAACTTGCTCGTATTGTTGATAAACCATGTTTTATTTGTAAAGACTGTGCTCGTTCTGCAAACAGCAAAGATTTTTTATGTAAAGCGATAATACTGCCTTTACCCCATCAACATAGTTAACGTTAAATGAGAAGAATTTTATGATTGAAGAAAATAAACCCATGCCTTCAGGCGAATTGTCACAGTTAAAAGACGGCAACATGATTACCCATAATACCGATGAGCTTTTTGCCAACAAAAAAGTGGTGCTATTTGCCGTTCCCGGTGCTTTCACCCCAACTTGTTCAGCCGCTCATTTACCCGGCTATGTGGTATCAGCGGATGAATTAAAAGCTAAAGGTGTCGATGCCATTATCTGTTTATCGGTAAATGATGCTTTTGTAATGAATGCGTGGGGCGAAGCACAAAATGCTGAAAATATTATGATGCTTGCTGATGGCGACGGCAGTTACACTAAAGCACTTGGTTTAAGTATGGAGACCGCAGGATTTGGTGGTTTACGTTCTCAGCGTTATGCTATGGTCATTGAAAACGGTACAGTAACAAATTTACATATTGAAAAGCCTAAAGAATTTGAAGTAAGTACCGCTGAATCTATTCTAAAAACACTATAGATGAGATGTAATGATAATGATTTGTGTTATTTATCATATTGTTTTTTATGACTTTTAAATCTTACAAATCAAAAATGTTACACTTTATAGCTTGTGTCCCAGCCATAGAACAGGCAAAATTTACTGATATTTTTTAATGAGGTACCAACATGTTAAAACCTGAAATGGTCAAACAACTAAATAAACAGATCAACTTAGAGTTTTACTCTTCCAACTTGTACTTACAAATGAGTGCCTGGTGTGAAGAAAAAGGCTTTGAAGGTGCAGCAATATTTATGCGTAAACATGCGGCAGAAGAAATGGACCACATGACACGCTTATTTACTTATGTCAGTGAAACAGGGGCATTACCTATTATAGGTACCATAGATGCGCCGCCACACGAATATAAGTCATTAGCTGACGTTTTCGAAAAAACTTATGAACATGAATGTTCAATTACCGAACGTATCAATTCTTTAGCGCATCAAGCCTTTACTAACCAAGACTATTCAACGTTTAATTTCTTGCAATGGTATGTAGCTGAGCAACATGAAGAGGAGACTTTGTTTAAAAGTGTCTTAGATAAAATTAACTTAGTAGGTCAAGACGGCCATGCTTTATTTTTTGTTGATAAAGATTTAGCTGAAATGGCTAAAGTAGGTACTACAAGTATCATGACGGGCGCACCCGTTTAGTCACAATCAATAATACACTGTATAAAAAAGGCTTCAATATGAAGCCTTTTTAAATAATAACCTATCATTATTCGTTAAAAAACATACCCTTCACCACGAAAAGTTTTAATTCGTGATTTGTCAGTGTTCACCAGTAATTTTTTTCTGATGGTTGAAATATGCATATTAATACTTCGATTAGACTCGACCAGGCTACGCTTAAATATATGCTCAGCGATATTTTCACGAGTAACTAGTTGTGGAAAATCACTCATCAGCAACCACAATAAATTAAATTCTAATCCGGTCAGTGTAACCAACTGGTTGCAGCAATAAACTTCTCGACTACCCAGAAAAATCTCTACATCGGCGATTATAATTTTATCAGATATCAACATTATATTGTTTGATCAAACAAACTCACTTTATAACCAGTAGGAGCAGTATCATCAACTTCAACAACCATAAATTGCTCTTTAGATTCTTCATCTAGGATAAGTTCAAAAGCATTTAAGATGATCTCACTGCTGTTGTCTTGAGCAACCACATAAACTTGGTAGGTATTATTTTTTAAATACACGAGCTCGCTGTTGGCAAAGCTAACGGCTGTTTTATAAAAAGCACTCTCAATGGTTTCATCACTTCGGACAAAATAAATAGTAAACGCACCAAATTCAGTACTGTCGACAAGATTAACCATTTTAATTTCATGATCATAAATACTTGTTCTACTACTATTACTAACAACTAACGAATGCACATCTAGCTGTATCTCATCAATATTACCATCACCGTCTTCATCAACATCACCATCTCCATCGTCATCGACGGCCACTTCATCAATATAAAAGAAAGCGGTTTTATGGCTATTTTCTCCTAAAGAAAGTAAATGGTTTTTCAACAATACCTCATTTCCATCACCGACAACCAAATCGACACTGTAGTCTCCTTTAGCAAGTTCAATAGGCTGACTTAACACACCTAACGATAAGGCTTCAATTTCTGGAGAGTCGTCTATACCATTTAAATATAAGGAAAATTCACCTTGATAATCAGGTAGCAAGTCATGCTTACCAATCGCATTGTACGCATTAAGTTTTGCTTCTGAGTCAGAATCAATAAATGATTCTATGAGTGAATTAGACATTTTATCAAGCATATATGGTGAGCTTCCCACACCATCATTTTCACGTATTGCGATGATATATTGGCTACTGTATGAAAAGCTTATATCATTCGAATGAAACAAAACTTCAGTGCTTCCTGGTGTCGTGATATAAAAAATATAATCATCTTGGTCAAATTTTTGATTAACCGATAATTCTTGATAACTGTAGCTACCAATAAAGTTAGCTTCATTGAAGGTTTCATCGGCTTTAGATAAATAGACATCGATTCCTTCGCTATCGTCATGCATGTTCAGCACTCTAAAATTGAAGCGATCGTAGGTATCATCATCTTCATCATCAATAATATCTATATCGTAAGTGGTCACTGAAGGCGCTAAAATATCTTCTCCGATGACAATCAATTGAATCGCATCATTGTTAATTTTTATACTATCGGTATAAACGACCGTTAAGTCGCTACTGTCTGTGCTATCGCCATCTTGCCACGCCAGTTCATAGAAGTAAGAACCATTGTCTACAATGTTTGCGTTTGATGCACTGCCATAAGGGACACCGTTATAAGTAAACTCAATGTCATCGTCACTGGTCGAAAAATCTTCATCTATCGTTAAATAGATCGCAGGAGAATTCTTCGTGGTGTTGTAGAGCTTCACATAACCTTCTGCATTAGAGTCACTATCAGACCCACCACAGGCTGAAAGACTTAATATTACCGTTGTTACCATTAAAAACTTTATTCTTTTAATGCAAAGTATGTACTTTTTAGTATTCATTGACTCACCTAACTCTTTATTGTTGTCTGCGCTTTATTAGCCGTTTAAATATTGCCAATGAAATTTTGGCAGCTTCAATGGCAATAGAGTCACGTGCTGCTGATTAGTTCTGACCTTTACACAATCTTTGCATTTCTTTATCTTGGCGGCTTTTTGTTTAGGCAACATCTCGTGTAATAACACGACTATTCAAGATATAATGATTTATAAGAAATAAAGTAAACTTAAAATCATAGGAAAATGCTTTGCAAATTGACGTGTTAGTTATTGGTGCAGGTGCTGCAGGATTGATGTGTGCCGCAACAGCGGGTTATCGAGGTAAGAAAGTCGTTGTCGTCGATATGGGCAAAAAACCAGGCCGTAAAATACTGATCAGTGGTGGCGGACGCTGTAATTTCACTAATGAAAATGCCGGTGCTGAACACTATATTTGCCAAAATCCTCACTTCATAAAATCAGCATTAAGTCGTTATTCAGCACAAGACTTCATTGAACTTGTTGAACGCCATGGCGTAAATTATCATCATAAAACATTAGGGCAGTTATTTTGTGATGACAGTGCAAAAGATATTGTTGACGTTTTGATGACCGAATGTGATTGGGCAGGCGTTGAAGTTAAAATGCGTAATGAAGTACTTTCAGTCACTAAAACTGACAGTGGTTACCAAGTCCAAACAACAGAAGCGAGTTATAGCTGTAAATCATTAGTGGTCGCCTCTGGTGGCTTAACAATGCCGAAGCTTGGCGCAAGTCCTATTGGCTATAAAATAGCAGAACAGTTTGGCTTGAATGTATTACCAACAACAGCGGCATTAGTGCCTTTTACTTTACATGATCACGATAAAACCCGCTTTGATGGTTTATCTGGTATAAGTATATTTACCGAAGTCACTAGTGACAGCGGCGAAACCTTTAAAGAAAATATTTTATTTACCCATCGAGGTTTGTCTGGCCCCGCCATTTTGCAAATATCCTCTTTTTGGCAAGCAGGTCAAGCAGTAACCATTAATTTGTTACCCGATCACAGCTTAAATGACATCATCGCTGAATGGCGCCAGCATCAAGCGCAAAAATCGCTTAAAAATTTGCTCGCGACCTTACTACCAAAAAGGTTCATTGAGTGCTTAATTGAAAGCAAAGACATTCCTGACAAAGCGGTTAACCAACTCAACCATGCAGAAATTCAAGCCATTCATGCTTTTATTCACCAATGGCAAATCAAGCCTAATGGTACTGAAGGTTATCGAACAGCGGAAGTTACACTTGGCGGTGTTGATACCGACGAATTATCTTCAAAATCTTTTGCCGCCAAAAAGAGCGATGATTTGTATTTTATTGGTGAAGTGATTGACGTTACGGGTTGGTTGGGTGGTTATAATTTTCAAGCGTGCTGGGCTCAAGGAGTGGCGACCGGCTTGGCGGTAGTGTGATAAATAATAGTATCTTAGTCTGCGCTATTCGGGTTGTGATTCTAACGTCTACTAAGAACTACGACCTATAAAACCACTACTCATCAGTAGTTATGCAGATTTTTGTTAAACCCCTTTTTAACAAATCTGGTTACGACCATTACATTTCGCTTGGTATAAGCGTTTATCTGCATTATTCATTATTTGGTCAATCGATTTGATCTCATTTGAATTTTCTACCACACCCACTGATACTGTGATCTTTAATGATTGATTTTCAAAAGGAATAATAAGGGTTTCTATTGATGCTCTTATTCGTTCGGCAATGATACTGGCATTATTTTTGTCGGTATTAGGTAATAATATGGCAAATTCTTCCCCACCCACCCTAGCAAAAGTATCATAGCTTCTGAGGTGCGTCTGAACATTGTCTGCAAAACCCTTTAAAAATGCATCACCGGCAGCATGACCAAATTTATCATTAATATGCTTGAACTTATCTAAGTCCAAAAACATTATTGAAAATAGTTTGTTTTTCCTGCTACTTCGATTGAACTCGGCCTCAGCTTTTTCATAGAAATAACGGCGATTATAAATACCGGTAAGAGAGTCGGTAGTAGCAAGCTTTTGAAATTGTTCAGACATTAGCTGTAACGCTCTCGCGTTTGCCTTTTTTTCTGTAATATCTGTGATGTACATATAAAGGTAATCATTGTGAACAATCTGTTCGGTAACGAGAAACCACTTACCATCTTGGGTATCGACTTCAAATGCTCGATAAGGACAACTTCTTCTCTTCGCTGAGGCATGAGATAACCAAGCTTCTAAAGTTGTAAATTCAATATTAATCCCTTTTGAATTATTGAAGCAGTCTGCACTTAGTTCAGAAAAGCTTTTGTTAAGCGCCTCTTTAGCAGACATACCAAATAATCGACCAATAGCATCATTACAATAAATGAGACGATCATCTCTATTGAAAATTCCTACTCCATCTTTAGTTAATGCTAAAGACTCAATGATTATCTTCTCAATTGAAATGTCCATCATTTACTTATCCCATGACAAAGATACCGCTAACGTATCTTAGCTAACTCCCAAAGTGCCGTTAACTTATCGACAAATAATTTATCGCCTGCATTTGTCGAAGCAACAAACAGTTTAAAATTAGTGTCATCAAGACGAGTAACCGTCACTATGGTATTTTCATCTGTTGCTTTGCCATAAGTAACACTGATGTCTTTAATCTCATGAAATTGGACTTTTTCAAGCTGGAAACCATCATTGTCATCTTGCCAATAAGAGAAAACTTCTTTATCGGTAAAGCCATTTCCGTCATCACGAATAGTTAGAAAAGCATCACTATAAAAATAATGGATCGTTTCATCGGCAGCAACAACATTCTGTCGATAAAGATATTTCATGTCGTGTTGCATAATTTCATTTTGCGAAATAACCGAATCACTTGGCAAAAAAGGCGTTTCTTGGGCGACGGTTAAACTCAGCAGTGGTAAACATAATATAATCGCAACAATGCTGTGTATATTCCATCTTGAATTGTACTGAATGGCCTCACTGTTTCGATCGTTAATACTATTAATGTATTTTACAAAAGGAATGAAGAGTAAAGGTAATAGCATTATCAATACATTCAAAACCTTTTGCTCTGTATAGTTACCCACTAATGAGAGTATTAAATACACCAATGCAAAAATTACCGCTATAAAAGGCAGCATCACTTTGTTTTTATCAAAACGTTCAATACTGTCATTTTTTAATGCTAAAAATAGTGGATAGAACCAAATGATAGAAAAGAAACCTCGTACGATTGGCATGATATCGCTTTGCTGTTTTTGCTTAATAACCTGCCAATTTCGATACATCCAATAGGCACTATAAAGTCCAAAGGTAAAAAATGACAGGGTAATAAATTTAACTAATGCTACTGGAAAAAAATGACTATTAGCAAATACCGGTCGTTTATTAGACTCGATTCGCCAGCTAACAAGAAGTGCAACCAAGCCGATAGCATAAGTCCACATTGCGATAAGCATCCAACTCGCTAAAGGGCTTTCTTCATCGTCAACGTCAACCATACTGGTTGTCTGTTTCGCATATTTAGTAATGCCATAGTAAGCTTTACTTCTTAACGTTTTTCTTGCAGCAAGATAACTTTCCACTTCATTTGCCGGAATATGATCAGTCTTAGAGCGGTATTCAAAAGTTAAGTTTAAGATATTATCGGTAAAGGAAACATCGCGTTTAAAAAAGAAAAAGTCGTTGTCTTCAACGAAGCTTTCATCATCAAATTCCCAGTTTTGTTCTTCGAATTCTAAGGTGATTTTATTAATGATATTATTTGGGTAAGCGAACCAAAGCGGCGCTACTCTTGCGACTTGCTTGGGCTTATAAACAGCATTTCTGATATCCGTAGGATAGAAGCTTCTTTCATAATCAACCTCTCCTTTTTTCCAAAATTCCTTAATCGTGTAGCTTTCGGCCAATTTCAACACGCCTGTTGAATAATCTGTTGTAATATCAACGGCGGAAGTGGCTGTTAATTTAGGATAGGTACTTTGATAAAAGGTTTCATAGTCTGTGGAAAGTTTCTTTTTACCCGCTTGTTCAATTTGACTGTGCTTAGTTTGCGCGGTATCACCTAAATATTCACTGACAATATAATAGGGTACTGCTTGCTCTACATTTTCGCCAATAACATAACGGTCTTCAACATGAGTATAAGAATTTGACTGACTATTAGCCATTGATGTTAAAGCTGTTTCTCCCGATTTAACTACCAACGCAAATCCATAATCGGGTTGGAAAAGGTAGGCTAAACGCCCTTCTTGATAACTTAACGTCGGATCTAACCAAATACGTTTACCATTAAATTCTAAGGTAACAATAACGTGATTAAACAAATTAACCGCAGGGAGTTGTTCAACAAGAAATTTAGTTTCTTCGGTATTAACTAAGGCGGGATATGCATCAATGCCCAATGCCTTTAACAGCGTAATAAACAATAAGGCTTTGTCTTTACAGTCGCCATATTTCAACGCTAAGGTTTCATGGGCCGGTGTCGGTAAATGGGAATTAACCCCCATTTCTAAGCCAACATAGCGTATATTGTCTTGCGTATATTTTAATGCTGCTGCAATTTGCTCTGCTTGGCTTTTATTTTTTTGCTGAAGCTCATTAGCAATTTCAATAATCGTTTTATGTTGTTCACTCGGTTGATATAAGGTTTCAGCCCAGACAGCAACATCGCCCCAGTTTTTACTTTCACTAAATGATACTAAGCCATAAGGTTCATACCAACCCGGCACTTCGCTTGCTGATGACAGTGTTTCAGCGTTATGCATATGCACTTGGTATTCGGTGTACTCACCCAGTTTTTTTTCTGTAATTGGCACTGACACATTGCGCGTGCTGGAAAATAAAGGCTTACTTTTCCCCCAAAGCACTCGAACAAATTGATCTCGTATTGGTACACTCCAACTCAGTGTTCGGCTATAAGCGAAAATACCTTTATAAACCGGGTTGTCGCCATAACGCGTAAAACTATAATCAATGGTGTCACCCTCTTGAATATCGTCAATAAGGATATTGAGTGTTAAGGAGCCATTGTAAATTTGATTTTCTAATTCGGTTTCTCGGTTTAATAATGAAATCTTTGCACTCGACAATTTGTCAATACGTTGCCCATCTCGAATAACGAACAAGGTATTGAGTACCAGCTTTCGGTAAGTAGGGTCAAAATCGAGATTTATTTGCGAGATATAATCAACACCAGCTTGGTTTACAACTGTTTGAACATAGCGAGAATACCAAGCACTTTGTTGTTTTTCAGATAATTTCCTTTGTGAATCCAGTAATTGATAAAATACACCATCGGTTATTTCGTCTACGGGAATGTCTTTTGCTAGTGTGATATCACGAGACTCAACCCAAGTAGGGGCTGCTTCAATATAAATGTCATCATATTTTTCGCCGTGCGTTAAGCCGCTCAGTAAGAGTAATAAGGCACTAACGATAAATATTTTTATTGGGGGTAAAGAATTGAAAATACGCAAAAAAAATCCTTTTTGTTTTTATTATCTAGCTAGTTTGCCTTTAATGAGGTCAATAAAGCAACATTTTTAACAACATTAGCCATGCGAATCAAAAAACTACACTACCCATAAAAGTAAAGTCAGCTTAGGTTTTTCTTGCTATGCTTGTCGAGCTACACTGTCGCCCTACAATTCAAGCGTAAATAATCTATGACTATAAATATAGAGACCAGCAACTGCCCTCTTTGCCAACAAAAAAACCGTTGTGATGTCGATTCACCTGAGCAATGTTGGTGCACTTTAGAAGAAGTGCCCAGAGCCTTAATTCAACAAGTTCCTGATAAAGCCAAGGGTAAAAGTTGTATCTGCCAAGCGTGTATTAGAAAATTTAATTTAACTGAAAAAGATAACTTCACCGCACTTTAACGAAATTCTCAACTCGCTAATCTTTTAAATATTTAGCACTGCAAGCACTTAATCAGCAGAGAAAAAACACTTTGCCTATTTACTGTAAATGATACTACTGAATGTTTTCTCTTTATGTCCTAATACCAAGGAAAAGCAATGTTAGCTGATGCACAAAAAATAGCGGTAACATTAACTGAAACTCGTCGCCCGTGGAGCGCTACAGCAACGTTAGGGTTAACCTTACTGTTTTTCATCCTCTACTTTATTATTTCGATTACTGTTCTTGCTATAGCCGCAGGCATAGAAGTCGCCGCACCAGCAATGAGTATAGATCGCGTCCTAACCGCTGGGGTAAAAATAAGTCAAAGGTTAGCACTCGATGGTGACTTTAATGCGATTAACTATCTGATCACGGCTTTATGTTTAACCCCCTTGATCTTTTATTGCGCAGCAAGAAGAAAGCTAACAACAGCTGCGGCCTATTTAGGTTTTGACAAATGGCCAAATAAAGCCAACTTCATTAATTATAATGTTGCCCTAATAGGTTATTTTATCTTTTCTTACTTTGCCTCAGATGCCTTAGGTATAAAAACGCCACAAAGTATGATAAATATTTATAACACTACTGATTATCTATTATTGCTCTTTATTGCCGTCGTGATAGCCGCCCCATTTTTTGAAGAACTTCTTTTTAGGGGCTTTATCTTTAAAGGATTAGCAAGCTCGCCTTTAGGTGTTATTGTTACGATTATTATAACCAGTGTGTTATTTACTTTAATTCATGCGGGCCAGTACGATATAAACATACTCGTGGTATTATTGCCTTTAGCCATTATTTTAGGTGTATCACGCTATAGTAGCGGTGGTATTTACCTTCCGATTTACCTGCACTTTATAAATAATTTATACTCCAGTGTAACTATGTATTTATTCATGAACTAGCTAGATAGCGATAACATTAACCCTAGTGAGATTAATTCATTTCATTATTAACGATGAGCGTAGCAATGAACGAACTTTATCCAGAAATCACACCTTTTGATCATTTTTTATTACCCGTTGGTGACCAACATAAACTCTATGTAGAACAATGTGGTAATCCAAAAGGACAAGCCGTTGTTTTTATTCATGGTGGACCAGGAGCTGGATGTTCAGCCAATGACCGACGTTTCTTTGATCCTGAGAAATATCTCATTATATTATTTGACCAACGTGGCTGTGGTCGTTCGTTGCCTTTTGGTAGTTTAGATAATAATAATACTCAGTTATTAGTTGCCGATATTGAGAAAATTCGTCTAAAGCTAAAGATTAAAAAATGGCAT
Source organism: Colwellia sp. BRX10-1 (assembly GCF_014077545.1). NCBI lineage: Bacteria > Pseudomonadati > Pseudomonadota > Gammaproteobacteria > Alteromonadales > Colwelliaceae > Colwellia > Colwellia sp. BRX10-1. The sequence continues at coordinate 24,459 of NZ_JACGWC010000003.1, read as the reverse complement.
GCTTTTGGTGGTTCTTGGGGATCAACACTGGCTTTAGTCTATGCACAAACTCACCCTGAATCAGTGATCAGCTTGGTATTACGCGGTATTTTTTTAGGCCGTGCCGAGGATACTCGATGGGCATTTGAAGGAGGAGGTGGTACTCGAATTTTTCCTGATTATTGGCAAGAGTATCTTGATGCTCTGCCTAATGGTGAAATTCAGACCGGTGTTAAAACAGCCTACGACATTATGACAGGTGACGATAGAATAGCCGCAGAGCGAGTTGCACAAGCATGGGCTAAATGGGAGATCCGTTGTTGCACGCTAAAGCCTAACGAAGAGTTTGTTGCTGCACTCACCGGCGATGATTCTTCTTGGACTCTCTCTCGTCATGAGGCTCATTATATGGTGCATGGCTGCTTTTTATCGGAAAATCAGATACTAAAAAATTGTCATAAGATTGAAAATATTCCTATGGTTATTGTTCATGGCCGTTACGATATTGTCTGCCCTTTTGACAATGCTTGGCTCTTACATCAACAACTGCCAAATTCTACATTGTTCAGTACAATTGCTGGCCATGCTTCAATTGAACCGGAAACAAGAGATCAGTTAATTAATGCCACCAATAAAATGCTAACGCTATAATATTGTTTATTATGAGCTTTTTTTTAATGATATGGGTTGCTTACTTTCATTATTGTTAAAAGTACTACTGTAAAAAATAGTAATAATTCTCTACACTAAGCCAATAATTATACAATATAAAACGCTTAGGGTTAAAAAATGAGAATTGCCCCCACAGTTCTTTTAGCATTAATAGTGGCTTTTTCAAGTCACTCATTACCTGTTAAAGACAACGTTATACATTATAAAGTGACTTTCGAAAACGCGGTTCATCATGAAGCGCGAATTTCGGTAACCTTTCCAGACATTGAAAGCCAAGTTTTGACCGTTCAAATGAGCCGCACCTCTCCAGGGCGCTATGCTTTACATGAATTTGCTAAAAACGTTTATAACGTGACTGCTGTAAACAGTATGGGCGAGTCCTTAGAAATTACGCGACCTAACCCTTATCAGTGGGCAATCGACAATCACGATGGTGAGGTAACCGTAACGTACACCTTATTTGGTGACCGCGCTGATGGTACTTATGCTCAAATAGACAGAACACATGCTCACTTGAATATTCCTGCTACGTTTATGTGGGCATCAAACCATGAGAAGCGTCCTATAAAAGTAACATTTGAACCTTTTAGTTCAACATGGAAAGTGGCCACTCAGCTACAAAAAACCCAAGATAAATATACCTTCACTGCCCCCAACTTAGCCTATTTTATGGACAGCCCAACAGAGCTTAGTGACCACCAAGTAAAAAGCTGGACTGTTCACTCAAGTGGCAAAGATTACCAAATTAACTTAGCTGTGCATCACAATGGTCTAGAGGAAGATTTAGTTGAATTTACCCGTCAAGCTAAAGCTGTAGTTGCTGAACAAATTAAAGTTTATGGCGAATTACCTGCTTTTGATTACGGAGAATACACTTTTATTGCCTGTTATTTACCCCACGTCAATCGCGATGGCATGGAGCATAGAAACTCAACAATTCTCACTAATACTCAATCATTAGATGAAGGGAATTTTTCACAATTAGGCACCTTATCACATGAGTTCTTTCATGCTTGGAATGTTGAACGCATAAGACCTAAAGCATTAGAACCTTTTAACTTCAGTGCTCATAACATGACAACAAACTTATGGTTCGCCGAAGGTTTTACTTCTTACTATGACAAATTAATGATCCGCAGAGCGCAAGAGTCTACGGTTGATGAATACTTAAAAGCTGTTACCAAGACGGTTAATCAGGTTGAGCAAGTACCTGGTCGAAAATTTTTCACCCCTGAAGGTGCGAGTATGCTGGCAACGTTTACTGATGCGGGTACTGCTATTGATAAAACTAATTTTAGTAATACCTTTTTCAGCTATTACAGCTATGGCAGTGCCATGGCATTAGCACTAGATTTATCTATTCGCCAGCAATTTCCAGGAAAATCACTTGATGATTTTATGAGAAAAATGTGGACAGATTTTGGTAAACCAGAAATTCCTTACACCCGTGAAGATTTGCGCCACACCTTAGGGACTTTATTAAATAATGATACCTTTGCTAAGCAGTTCTTTGAGCAATATATTTATGGACAAGTAAAACCTGATTACGCATCACTATTAACTCATGCTGGCTTAAAAATAGTTAGTGCTCACCCAGGTGATGCTTTTTTAGGTCAGGTTAAATTTAATTTTAGTGGCGAAGCTGCCATTATTGAGAAACCAATAAAAATTGGCTCTCCTCTTTATCAAGCAGGTCTTGAACGTACTGACCAAATAGTTAAAGTAGGTCGAAGAACTATAGGTAACGACAGTCAATGGACAAGTGCATTAGAGCAATTTAAACCGGGTGAAAGTACAACGATTGAATACATTCAACGTGGCGAAAAACTATCAACCACGATTACCTTTATTGAAAATCCAGAAGTGAAAGTAATAGCCCTAGATGATGAAGAGATAAGTGAATCACAAAAAGCATTTTTATTGGCATGGCTTGGCGCAGATAAACCAGAAGAAAATAGCGATAAAAATAAATAGAGTCCTGACTCCTAACCTGTAAAAGTTATGCGAGAAGTAAAGTTAACCTAACCATTAACTTTACTTCTTTCAATTGCTTATTGTAAGTTTACATTTTTATCACTTTTATATTACATTTATTACAAATGATAATTATTACCAATAAAGGCTTTATTTTTATGGTGATTCAGTTGTAATATATCGGCTATAATTTGTTGTTATGCTAAGAGCTAGTTTCTTTTTAGCGTATTTTATAGGACTTGTTTGTGTCATATTGCCAAGAAAAAATCGAAGAGTTTACTCATCCCATAATTCATTTATTAGGCGAGCAATTAACATGGCGCTGGGAAGACAGATTTTCCGCTATGCTGTCTGAATTCTCTCGTGATAAAAAAGATAAAACGCTAGACGCACTTCGCCAACAATTTCAACATGAATGGAATAAAAAAACGGCAAAAAAAGCACCACAAGAAATTAAAGAATACTTAGGTCCCTTAATTAAACTTAACAAAGATCAACTTATTTTAGCTCGACCTGCCACAGATTCAACACCAGCGATTATAGCGTTATGGTGGCCTTGGGGACACGGAGGCACGTATTCATTGCGTTTAGCCGTATTAGATTCACCTTACGAATACGATGAGTCTGCGCAAAGTGATGGAAAGTTCCTTAGCCGCATAAAGAATATGTTTTCTTAATGAACATCGACAATAAATCCGATATTGCAGTCTCTTACTTTTAAATCTATACCCACCCGATCTATTTAGGTTCTATTTGTCTATATGAAAATTAACACCTTGCTCTGATAATACCTTGATGAAGTCACTTTTACTGCACTGTGCAACTTGCTGGCAAACAATAAGGTATTTATCTATGGCGGGTTGGTGGTCTTGTAAGGCCGCTTCTTGTAGCCAAAATAGTGCTTGGTTTAAGTCTTGCTCACCATGCTTACCTGTGATGTAAAGTTCAGCTAAATTAACTTGCCCAAGCTTATAGCCTCTTTCAGCTGAGAGGTTGAATTTTTCAAAGGCTAATTCGATATGGTTATCTATATAGCTCGCTTCTAAAAAAGCTAAACCTGAATTGTTCTGTCTTGCGCCAGGGAAGTAAGTACTACTTAAAAAACGCTTTTTCGCGGTTACAACGGGCTTACCCCTTAATTCATTTTTAATCGGTCTTTCAACCCGATAAATAGCACCTTGCGTGCGAATTTTATGTAATTCAGCAAAACTGTAATGATATTCTTTTCTTGAAAAAAACTAAAGTGGGTTACATGCCCGACTCTAATGCTTTCATCTGCACCATGCTGCATACGATAAAATAATCGGCTATAGACCACGGTTGCTACATCACCGGTAATATCAGTAACCTTCCCAACACGGTATTTTTCATTGGGTCGTAACTCACTAGAAAGATACCGAAAATCAACATGGTAGAAGTCATTAACAGCAGGGTTTTCGATAAACTGATCAGACAATTGATGTTGCTTGATTTCACCTTGTACTAAGTAACCTAGGAACATTAACGTTAAAAGCGACCCTAAAAATTTACTGAACAATCGCCAAGCGGGAAATAGATTTTTTGACAATTCTTTGACACGCTGTTTTGGTAAAGTCGCTGCATCGGTTTGAACCCAGCATTGCTGACATTCAATAATAGTACTTTTTTTAACCGGGTAAAATGGAATAGACTCAATAAAAAAGAAGGCATATTTAATCACGCCTTTCACCTGATGATGCTTACAACCACAATCAGGACAAGTTAACTCATTGATTATACTACCTTCAATCATTGATTCACTGTATTCCATTTTATACTCTTTTTTTATTCCATTATTTTTTATACCATTGGTACAAAAATCATACAAGCATTAATTACGAAAAGATTAGTAGACGCATATAGAAATAAAGTCGTGATAGTGAACGTCATTATTCACTACCCTTTAATGCATGGATCACAGGTTTGTTAATGTATTGACGCAAAGGAAAGTAGCAGGCAAATAACGACAGCATGCTGATCATCGCTAAGGTCACTATAAACACCGGCAGTAATTCTAAGGTGATGTAGTGGCTGACTTGTTCACTAAAACCAATGGTTAATAGAGACAACACGCCAACACTCAGCAGTACGCCCAATAATATTGCACTGGCATTGTCTTTAATAATCAGTAATATTAAGTCACCACGTTTAGCACCAATGGCCATACGTGTTCCAATCTCAAAACGGCGCATTTGGGTGCTGTAACTTAAAATGCCATAGAGACCAATACCCGCGAGGAAAAAAGTGATTAACGTTAAAACTGTCGTTGTCACCGCGGTAGTAATTTGAGTAAACAGGCTTTGAGTAAGCATTTTATCTGCTGATTTGAAGCTAAATACAGAATATCTAGCGTCAACTTCGGCTAATAATTTTCCCAACTGTTGACGACTAATAGACTGGTCAGCCTTTATTTTAAGTATAAATTTGTTGTCGTTTAGATTATCAGGCACATAGGCTCTTGGTATAGGCGCAGCTACATCTTCGCTGCCAAACGGAGTATCGCCAGGAATGGCAATATCTTTAACAATACCTATTATTTTAAATTCAGGCTCATTTATCGATACTAGCCGCATACCTATGACATCACCGTCAGGTGTTAACTGCTTAGCAAACGCTTGGTTAACAATCATCGAATAGTTGTTATCTCGGCTATCTAGCTTGGTAAAATTTTCACCTTGTAATAGCGGTTGTTCAATTAGTTTAAAATATCTATGATCAATTCTTTTTAAATACGGTGAATGCCCTTCATTATCATCAAGTTTGGTTAGCAATTTAATACCAAAGCCATCTAAAGGTGAACTCGCATGCGCAATGGCTTTCACCTGTGGTAAGGCTTTAAGCTTTTCTATGATCTCAGCCATAATGGCGATGACCTCTTCCTGGCTAGATGATTGGGTTGAAGAAAAGTTTAGCGTTAAAATCGAGATATTATTGGTGCTAAAACCTATCGGTGCATTAATGGTTTTAACGGCATCTTTAAGTAAGCTCAAGTTGGCAAATACTAATAGCGTCGCTAATGCCACTTGGCTGGCGATTAAGACTTGGCGTGTCTTTGTTGATACCTGTAAACCACTGCCCTTACCACTACTTTGTAAGCTAGCATTGAGTGCACGATAATTGATAATACGAGTACTTAATTTAGCAAAAAATAATGCAAAAATAATGGTTGTTAGCGCCGCACAGCTAAGCGTTATCGGATTAAGAGATAGCTCGTCAACTCGCGGTAATACCGAGGCCAAATATTGCTGCATAATATAAAACCCGCCCTTAGCAACTATCAAGGCGAGTATGATCGACATCAACATCAGTAAACTTGTTTCAGCCAACATCGCTTTAAATAAATGTTTCTTAGTGGCACCAATCGCTGCTTGAATCGCCATTTGACGTTGCTTTTCTGCAGTACGTGCGATAAACAAATTAGAGATATTTGCGCAGGCAATCAATACTAAACCAATCACACCCGCTAACAGCATTACCGCAATAGACTCACTATCCCCGAGCATAACGTCCTTCACTGAGCGGACTCGCATTTCGATTGACCAATCCTTGAAGAATTCCATATCAGCAACACCTTCTTGCCAGCGTTTACTCACTAAAGGGGTTAAAAGTTGTTGTGCTTGGTTTTTGCTAAGCCCTTTTTTCAATTGACCAATAAATTTAAAGTTACCTTTTATGCTCAAAAAACTTTTTCTGCTTACTTGGTCAGTCTGATTATAATCCCATGGCAGCCAAACTTGCGTTTCACGCCCAATTTCAGCTAATTCAGGTTCAACAAAACCTTCTGCCAATACACCAACAATGCGATAACTAACACCCCTGATATTGATTTTTTGTTCAAGAATATCTGCACTGCCATCATATTTTTGCTGCCAAGTATTATAACTGAGCATAGCTACTGGATTATTGGTATCCAGAGCTTCGCTAGCCGTAAACATTCGACCTGTTGCCATAGTCGACGCTAACAGTTGATGTAACTTCGGCGTGGTATAAGTGGTATTGACGAGTGGTTGGTTAAGGTGAGAGAGGATCACATCTTGGTCATAATACATGATGGCCGCTTGTTCAAATGCGGCTTTACTCTGGTATAAATGCACCAAGCCAGCATAACTATAAGCAACTGTTTTGGTCTCTTTTTTATCGCCAAGAACCTTATGCTCAGCAACAAAAAGTCGATCTTGCTCAGGGTATGGCAATGGCTCAATCAACAATAAATAGGCTAGTGTTAACACACATAACAACGCGCCTAACGTAACGCCCATGGTTGAAACAACACTAAAAACAAAGCCTGGTTTTTTCTTAAGGCTTAAGAAGGCTTGTTTTAACTGATAGATAAATAAATTCATTATTCACTCCCCTTTAAGGCATGAATAACAGGGTTTTTAATAAACGGGCGTAACGGCACATAACAGGCAAGTGATGAAAGCAGTGATATTGCTCCCACTGTGAGAATAAATAACGGCAAAAGTTCTAAACTAATATAAGTATTTAAACTGTCACTAAAACCAAGATACAAAACAAGTAATACAACAAAACTTACCGCTAAACCAATGCCTAATGCGCCAGCATTATCTTTAAAGACTAAGCTAACAATATCTTTACCCTTTGCACCAATAGCCATACGAGTACCAATTTCAAAACGACGCATTTGGCTAGAATAGTTAAGAATACCGTACAAACCTAAACCTGATAGTAATAACGTTAAAATAGCCAATACTAGTGTCGTAACGGCTGTAGTTACTGAAGAAAATAATCGACGGTCTTTATATTCATTGAGTGATGTGAAGGTGAATAAACTTAATTTTTTATCAACGCTTTTCATCGCACTAATCATTTCATCACGATTAAATATTTGCCCTTGATGCTGTTCTATTAGCAACATATTTCTTGCCAAACTTGCGGGGTAATAAAAACGAGACTCTACTCTCTGTATGCCAGGCATATTAATACTTTTTACAACACCAATAACTTCAACACCATTTTTAAATTTAAAGCCAATCGCACTGCCATTTGGCGCTAATCTTTGTGCAAAAACATCATTAACAATCATCACTTTTCTGTCGTCTTTAATATCTGCAGCACTAAAGTTGTCACCTTCAATAATCGCTTGTTTGAGCATGCTAAAGTATTGATCGTCAATATCTTTCCCTAGCACAGTATAACGATTGTCTGTTTCCATAGCTGTTAATGCCAAAGTACCAAAGCCTGTGGGTCGCATCGCTTGGCTTACCTTTTTTATTTTCGGATGGGCTAATAACTCAGCTTTAAGGGCAGTAAGTTTTTGTGCTTTTATCTCGCTTTCAACATTGGGTAATGCCAATACGACCGAAGTAATGTTATTTGTTTGATAACCCAAAGGTTGGTTTACTAATTCATTGGCGTCTTTATACAAAACGACATTAATAAAGACTAAGGCGGTTGCTGTCGCTATTTGACTGCTAATTAAGAAGTTTCGCACACGCTTTGACACTTGAATACCACTGCCTTTGCCACCTGATTGCAACGTAGCGTTAAGTGCATGATAGTTGATCATTTTCAAACATAAATGTGAGAAGGTAAGTGTTAACAAGACTAAGAGTAAAATAGAAGCTGAAAATGAAAATGCATTGAGTTCAAGTTCATCAATGCGTGGTAGAAAATCACCAAGGTAATATTGTAAAACACTAAAACCAACAAAAATAACAACCTGCGCGAGTATAATAGCGGCAAACATTAACAGCCCTGTTTCAGCTAAAATATTGCGAAACAATTGTGTTTTTGAAGCCCCAACAGCTGCAGAAATAGCAAGTTGTTGTTGACGTTCTACTGTTCGTGAAACAAATAAATTGGCGATGTTAGCGCAAGCAATAAATAGTAAACCTAATGATCCAATCAATAATAAGTAAACACTACGTTCACCATCGCTAACAATAAAAGATTTTAATGTTTGTGTTTCAAGTACGATCGACCAATTTTTAAAAAAGTCATGACCCGATACCTTACTTTGCCAATTCTCATTGACGACCTTTGTTAGTATTTGATCAATTTGTGGCTTGGAATATTCCGCATATTGCTTATTCAGCTTACCAACATATATCAAACCGCTATCATCATTTCCCCAACGTTTTCGTTCTCTTTCACTTACCGAATTATAATCCCATGGAAGATATAACTCGGTTTTAAAACCAGCGCCGGCGAGTGGCGCTTCAATGTTATTTTCTGCGAGTACACCAATAATTCGGTAGTTATTTCCGCTTAACGTCAGGCTTTTTTCAAGCACATTAATGTCGCCATTAAACTTATTTTGCCATGTTTCATAAGTTAAAACGGCAACGGGGTTATAACTGTTAACTTTTTCACTTTCTGCAAATCCCTTCCCTAACTCCATTTTTGCAGAGAACAATGAAAACCATTGCGGCGTTATAAATGATATTGCCACCATGGGTTCGCTTGGCAAAGAAGTAATGACCCCGCCATCAACATACATTAAAACACTTTGCTCAAATAACGATTGCTGGTTATATAAATGCATTAGATTAGGGTAGGTAAATGCGCGGCCATCAATAGCATTTTCATTACTGATCAATTGATGTTCAACATTATATAAACGCTCTTGGTCAGGATACGGTAAGGGTTTTATTAACATGACATACGCTAAGGTCAGCACACATAATAATGCACCTAAGGTTACGCCCATGGTAGAAACCACACTAAGCACAAAAATCGGTTTTTGCTTTAAGCTTAAGTACGCTTGTTTGATTAAATAACTGTTCATTTTTCATGACCCTATCTTCTGACCATCACCCTGAATAAGGTTCAGGGTGAGTTATCTCGCTAGTTTTACACCCAGCGGGTCTAAAATAGCGTCATCCTGAACTTGTTTCAGAATCTGGTTTTTAAACTTTTCAACAACTTTAGATACTGAAATAAATTCAGTATGACGGTAAAAAGTACTTATTGAGTTAGCCGACTTAACCGACTAGTTTTACACCCGGCGAGTGTAAAATAGCGCCATCAAGAAGCTGTACTTTAGTACGTGCCATATCTGCATAGCGCGGATCATGCGTTACCATACAAATGGTTGTACCCGCTTTATTTAATTGGTCGAGTACATCCATAACTTGGTCAGCACTTTTTGAATCAAGGTTACCCGTTGGTTCATCCACTAATAGCACTGCAGGATTAGCAACTAACGCACGAGCAATGGCAACACGTTGTTGTTGACCGCCAGAAAGTTGGTTTGGTTTGTGACTAATACGGTGTGACAGGCCTACTTTTTCTAAACATTCTATAACACGTTTTTTGATTGTCGCGTTATTAGGCTTGTCGGCATGGTAGCGCAGTGGCAAAGCCACGTTGTCGAAAACTGAAAGCTCGTCTATTAAATTAAACGATTGAAATATAAAACCAATCTTTGCATTTCTAACTTCTGCAGCTTGATCTAGGGATAGGTCAGTAACATTGACACCTTCAATGAAATACTCTCCACTGCTACTTACATCCAGTAAGCCCATAATTGATAAAAGTGTTGATTTACCACAGCCAGAAGGACCAGATATTGAAACATAGTCTCCTTTATTAACGGTTAAGTTAATTGATTTCAAAGCATGTGTTTCAAGTTCTTCGGTTTCAAAAATTTTACCGATATTTTTTAATAATAAAATGGCTGTGCTCATGTACCTATCCTTTTGTAATTTTATGACTCAATTATAAAATCGAAATTTTGGCTGTTTTATAGTTACTTAAATCTGAAATAATAAATTGGTCGCCCAAGTTGGCTCCCGCACTTATTTCAATAAATCGTCCCGTTTTTTCCCCAAAACTTATATTGACTCTTATAGCTTCAGACATTTCTTTATTAAGCCGGTACAGCGAAGTGTCACTCTGCGCTTGCACATTGGCAGGTCGGTCGATGTAGTAAATGTTTTTGAGTACTTTAGCCGTGATCACCGCATCAATGTTTTGTTCGGGCCTTGCACTTTTAGGTAGTTTCCCAGGGAATGATATTTCAACCTCGACGGTGTTTTGGTCAACAATAGGGTCAATACGCTTAACTTTCCCCTCAATGAGTTCTTGTCGGGTATCAACGATAACGTTCTGACCAATTTTAACTAATTGCACTTGGTTTTGTGGCACGCGGATCAACGCAATTAATTCAGTAACACTACCAATTAAGGCAACTTCTTGCCCCGGAGACAAGCTTTGCCCTAAATTTACAGATAAACGTTGTAGCACACCGTCAAAACCGGCCTTTACCACTAATTTATTTTTCCGGTCTTTAGCGATTGTTAGTCTTTGTTCAACTTGCTTAATTCGTTCTAGTTGTATATTTATCGCCTCTTTATGTACTTCTTTAAGCTGTTCATTACGTTCTTTAAAAATTTCAATTCGTTCTTTTAACTGATCTTCACGCAATATGCTTTCTTGATAGTCTATTTGTTTGACAATACCGCTTTTTACCAATTTATTTTGTGCCGTTAACGTTAAACGAGCCCCTTTATGCTGTGATACAAGTTCTAAATAATTTGACTTTTCGGTGAGTGTTTCACGTCTTTGGTTTAATTTTAGTTGGCGTAAATTGGCTCTTGACTCAGCTACTGAATATTCAGCACTTTGCACTTGTTGCTGCAGTTCTGGGTTTGCTAATCTTACGATTACGCTTTCTTTGGTAACAGTAGCGCCAGGTTTCAATACGATTTCTTCAACCGTTGCTTTGGTGAGGGTAGTAATTAATTGCAATTTATCTGAGGTTAACTTGCCGTATCCTTCTACGGTAACGTCTATATTTCCTTGCTTTACCGTTGCAAGCAATAAATCTTTTCTTGCTAGGCTGACACTATTAAGTGACGCTTTTGCATAACTTACCAATACAATGACAATAACAACGGCGATCGTTACTATTAGTCCTTTGTTATTGAGCAATGTTTTTTTAGGCTTCTGTTTTAAAATATCCACATTATTCTCTTGGTTGTTGCTTAACCGTCTTTCTATATATTGATATAGCTAATTTCGTGCCAATAATATTTCCTATATAAATCAATGTAAAACATTAAATCGACAACCTTATTTTCGTACTAGTTCGATAATGAACTCAAAATATTTCGTTATTGATGTGAAGTAATTCGGTGATTCCTTTTTACTTCATAATTTGTAGCCATTACAATTAATACTTTATTTCTATTTGGGATAGACTCTTGCTGAAACATGTTCTTATTTGGGATTTACCTTTACGACTTTTTCATTGGCTATTTGCCTTTACTGTTATTGCCTCTTGGTACACTTCTGATCAAGACAATGACCTGATTGATATTCATATGAAACTTGGCTATTTCGCTTTAGGCTTACTTGTTTTCAGAACTTTGTGGGGATTCTTCGGTACTAAACACTCGCAGTTTAGATCTTTTTTTCCAACACCTAAGCGCCTTATTAACTACATTGGTGATCTAAAAAACAATCAAGTTAAAAATAGTAGTGGTCATAATCCATTAGGCAGTTTGATGGTTTTTTTGATGATTTTTCTCATCAGTTTACAGGCAATAAGTGGTTTGTTTATCAATGACGATGTATTTTCTTCTGGACCTTACTACGATAGTGTTAGCAAAGAAGTCGAACAAGTGATGATGTTTTTACATCACAATGTCTTTGATTTTATGATTGCAGCCATTGCTATGCACCTATTGGCAATCGCCTATTATGAGCGAGTGAAAAAGCAATCGATAATACTCCCAATGATCACAGGAAAAAAGCTTGCCGCTAAAGTAGATAAAACAAATGTGATCAAACACTCTAAGTTATGGATTGCGCTTTTAGTGGTGATAGTGGCTGTGGTTTTTGTTTATTGGCTGGTGGTGCTGAATGCACCGGTTATAGAAGAATATTACTACTAATACATTTGTTATTTTAACGATAGGTGATTACAGGATGTTTTACACCGCTGAAATCACTTATTAATTTGTGTTAATAAACCCCTAAACCATCAGACTTCAAAGTACTAAAGTCGTTTAAATGGTGACGGGTTAAGCACTATTCTGCTTTAAAATCATCATGGCAGCCGCCGCAGGTTTTACCTACACCACCAATCGCTTTTTTAATAAGACTTTCATCTCCGCTTAAAGCTGCTTTTTGCAAATTAGCCGATGCTTGTGTTAAGTCATCAATACGTTTTGAAAATGCATCAGGTTGTTCCCAAATTTTGTCGAGTGCTTCAGTCTTCACTTTATGTGCCGAAGTGTTCGTACGGGTATAGTCGGCAATCATCAGTGATAATTGATTAATGCGTAAAGCATGCGTTGATACTTTTTCCGCGTCAAATTCAATTTTTCCTTTAGCCATACCGCCTAAAGGACCCATGTTGCTGCCCAACAAACTAAATATTGATTGGCGTAAATCAGTCGCTTTTTCTGCATGTTTTAAAGAGCTTGCTGAGTTAGCGATTGCACCTGTAGCTAATACAGTAAAAATACTCGCGGCTACTATTTTTGTAAATAATTTCATTTTATTTATTGTCCTTATGGTAATTTTTATCACTATAGCAAAACTTCACTATTAAATGACAATAATTATTATTTACAAATCAACATATTGTTAAACCAGTTTCATTGATTAAGCTTACTCAGATAAACAAAAGTTCATTTTCGAACTTTTACCTAGTTCATAATTGAACTCGTTGCTAACCCCTGTTAATGTTGGGCTTAGGTAGAATCATCATTACGGTAACGCCTGATTGCAGTTGACCACTCTCGTTATTATTATGCAGTTCCATTACCCCATGATGCTGTTCAATGATATTACGACAAAAGCTTAACCCTATTCCTTGCCCTTGTGGTTTAGTTGAATAGAGCGGAACAAATAAGTTGTTCATGTTAGAGAAACCATGGCCATCGTCGGTAATTTCAATAATGTAATATTGATCTTCTAAAGCAAGGCTAACCGCTATTTCAGTGGCGCCGGCCTCTTTAGCATTTTTAAATAAGTTAATAAAAATTTGTTCTATAAATTCGCCATCTGCCCAAAATTCATTAACACGCGCGTTGAGGGTAATATTTATATCGGAGAACAAACCCGAAACAGACTTAATAACGTGCTCTACAGACAACCACTGGCAATTTATTTGTAACTTTTGTGATAACGACGAGTAACGGTTCACAAAAGATTGTAAATGCAAACAACGCTCGGTAATAACACCAAGCACCATTTTGTCTCTTTCGTTGCTTGCTTTGTCTGCTAGTGTCTCTGCCATCGAAGATACTGGTGTTAATGAATTACGGATCTCATGGCCGAGTACGCGAATGATTTGCTGCCAGGCATTTAATTGGCTTTCTCGCAATGCGGGTTCAATATCAATAAAAAGTAGCAGTTGATGATTTTCACCATCATCTATAAATTCACTGTGACGTATTTGCCAGCGGTTTTGTTTCGCTTGTTCTATGAACTTCCAGTGTCCGTCATTGTAATGTAAACCCAATAAATCGGCAGTGGCGTGACGAAACATTTGCCATGGTTGCTTAAACAGATAATAAAACGCTTCGTTACCAAGTGTAAGCTGTTGTTTTTCATTAAATATCAAAACTGGTGTATCTAACTGTGAGATCAATTGATAAACCAGAAAAGCCTGCTGATCATAATGAGACTTTTGTGTTTGTAACTTTTCACTCAGTTGTTTCAATTGCTGATGAAATTCGCTAACTTTACCCTTTGGGAAAGTTGATTTTCCAAATTGGTTATAATCTTCCTGAGTAATGGCATCTATATGTAAAGAAGCACGAGTAAAAGATCGCATCACACGCTGCTTTATTGACAAAGTAAAGCCAAAACAAATCGTAAAAAGCACTAATTCAACAATAACGATCCACTGCCACTTTATCGTTAAAAGCCATAAAATATAACCACTTAACAACAAAATAACAGTACAGAGTATAGCAAGTTTTTTTTGTATAAAGCTTTCTAGAGAATTAGTTTTTAGCAAGGCCATATTTCTCCACACGTCGATACATCGACGCTTTTGTCAAACCCAGTAATAACGCCGCTTGAGGTACATTTCCTGCGCTTTGTTTGAGCGCTAATTTAACCATAGCAACTTCCGCTTCAGCCAATGTCATTAATGGTAATTGATTGCTCGGCTCATTATTTTCAAGCGCATTATTGGCTAAGTTTTCGACTGCACCCATAGGACTGACATTTCTAATGTGCAAATCTTCTGCCAATAACTGTTCATGTTCAGCTAACAATACCGCTCGTTCAACTAAATGGCTCATTTCCCTCACATTTCCTGGCCAATGGTAATCAAGCATAGCTTGCTGTGCACCGTGCGATATAGAGCGAACAGACCGTTGATATTTTTTAGTGAATTTATCAACAAAGAATTGCGCTAACAATAAAATATCTTCCGTGCGTTCTTTTAACGACGGTACTCTAAATTCAATAGTATTAAGACGGTAATATAAATCTTCTCTAAATAGCTCAGTACTTAGTAACTGAGTAAAGTTACCATTAGTCGCTGATATTATACGAGTATTTGTTTTTTGTGTCCGGCTTGACCCAAGGGTTTCGTATTCTCCATTTTCTAATACACGTAGTAGTTTAGCTTGTTGGGAAAGTGGAATATTGGCGATTTCATCCAAAAATAAAGTACCATTTTCAGCGAGTTCAAAACGCCCAATACGGTTTTGTTTGGCATCAGTAAAAGCGCCTTTTTTATGGCCAAACATCTCGCTTTCAAACAGTGACTCGCTGATAGCGCCCATATTTACGGCAATAAAAGCTTCGTTATTACGCGGTGATTCTTGATGAATAAAACGAGCAAGTTCGCTTTTACCTGTGCCATTATCACCGGTTAATAAAATACTGACATCGGTATGTGCCACCGCTTTTACTTTTTTCAATAATTGCGTCATAACGGGTGATTGCCAGACATAGTCGTCACAATTTTCATTGATAAGTTGTTGTTTTAATTTTTTATTTTGACTTGAAAGGTTTAAAAGATTGAGCTGCTGCGCCACGGTGTGTAATAAGTGTTTATTACGCCAAGGCTTTTCAATAAAGTCGTTGGCACCTAAGTTCATTGCTTTTACGACTAGGTCGGTGTTCGACCAAGCGGTCATTGCTATTGTTGGTGTATGTCCAAATGAAGAGTTTTGTAACCAGGTAAGAAAAGCTAAACCTTCTTCACCAGACGTTGTGTCTAATTGATAGTTCATATCAAGCAATATCAAGGATATAGCATGGTTTTTTAATTTCACTTGTGCAACTTGAGGGTTGTCGGCTTCAATAACGGTGTAGTGATGATCTTCTAACAATACCGCTAAACTTAGACGGATATCTGGACGGTCATCAATAACTAAAATACAGGGCATCTACTGATATTCCTTAGATAAATGTAACGAAAGCAAAATTATCTTAATAATACTTTCGGTGCTGAGCTTGCCATTTCGGCGCGCACCCAGTCAATAAAAACCTGAATACGTTTGCGCTTGGCTGAATTGGGATCGTAGGCCAAATAGCGTTTCCAAATCACTGGATGCTTAATTTTAAAAGGCACAACTAATTGCTTAGTCTGAATGTATTGTGAAAACATTGCACTGGCAGCAAGTGTAACGCCATGACCACTTAATACCGCATTTAAGGCCATGTCGCTCGAGGTAACTTCTGTTTTCTTAGTCATGTTTTCAAAGCCTTTGACGCCTGCATGCTCAAACCATTTATCCCAAGTAACTACCTGCTCATTAGCTAAGCTAACTAAGGTGCAGTCTAGGAGGTCTTTGGGGCTTTGAAGCCACATGTGCTGTAATAACTTGGGGGAGCAAACGGGATAAACAACGTCTTCACCAAAATCTTCCATGACGAGATTGTCAGCGTTGGACACTTGTTTTTTAACACCAAAGCGTATCGCCAAATCTATATGTTTTTGTTGTAAATCTTCTTTCTGATTTGAGCCTAATATGCGTACATTAACATCCGGATGTACTTGAGAAAATTTATATAAACGAGGCATTAACCATAAAGAACAAAATGCTTGTGTTGACGTAATCGTTAAATCGCCAGCAATATCTTCTTGTTGAATACTGTTAAGCCCTTTTATTAATGTGTTAAGCGCTTGATGTGTCGACTCATACAAAGTCTCACCGCTTGGCGTTAACAACATTTTACGGCCGGTACGAACGAATAATTTTACGGATAAAACGTTTTCCAATTGCCGCATTTGTTGGCTAACCGCCGCTTGAGAAACAAACAACTCCTCTGCCGCTTGACTATAGCTTTTATGTCGAGCAGCACTTTCAAAGGTACGCATTGCATTTAAATACTTGAGTCGTTGATCCATCTTTACTTATTTGCCATAAGTTTTACTTATATTAAGTGTAAGTTTATATCGTTGGTTTGTCATTTTTTGTTTTGACAGAATAGTCTTACACCCACAAATAAGGATAGATAATGGAAAAGCCAACAAAAACATTAACCACTGATAATAATGAAATTAACAAACCATTTATTGATAACAACAGTAATATACTAAAAAATAAAACAGCTACAATTCAACGACGTTTAGCTATTATTTCAAATAATTTAAACTTATGTCTTTTAATTCATTTTAAATAATGACTTTCGATAAAAAATTTTCGTAATAAACTTTTACATTTTACGATGAACCGACGCTTTTTACTTTGGTCTATACTCGCAACAATAAAAATTAATAAATGATTCTCTGAGGATAACCATGAAAGCTCTTAAAACACTATTTGGCGGATTCATCGCCTTGACCTTATTCGCTGCGACAGCGGTTGCAGCACAAGACAGTAAATTTGAAGAAGGTAAGCACTATACGGTTATATCTGAACAAACTACCAACAAACCTGAGCTGCGTGAATACTTCTCTTATTACTGTCCTGCGTGTCGCGCTTATGAGCCTTATTTAAATGAATTCGAAAAGGTATTGCCCAAAGGGGTGAAGCTGGAAAAAACGCACGTGGACTTTATGCAACAAACTGCGCCAGAAATTCAGTTTATGCTAAGTAAAGCCCTTATTATTGCCGAGAAGACGGCTGTTGCTAAAAAATTCTCTCCTGCCATTTTTAACTATTTACAGACCGAGCGTGCAACGATAAATAGCGAAGAAGATATTCGTAACATTTTTGTATTGAGTGGCGGAGATGGTGCTAAGTTTGATAAAGGCATGAAAAACTTTAGCATTATTAGTGAAGCTAAGCGTAATAAGCAGACTCAGGATAAGTTATCAGCGGCTCGTCAATTAACCGGTGTTCCGACTATGGTGGTTAATGGTAAATATTTGATAAATTCTAAAGCCCTTGATGATAAAAACTTTTTCGCTGACTACACCGCATTAGTCGCGCACCTCTTTACCTTGTAATATGTAAAGAAGACCTAGAAAATATTCACTGCAAATTAAGAATCTATTGTTTAGAAACTCAATTGCAGTGATATGGCGTTTAATACACTAATTATCTTCTGGTGTATTTATTTTTCGGTCCTGAGCGTTTTTTAGCGTCACTATGCTCACCTAACGCTTTTTTTCTATCGCGCTGTTTTTGGCCACCTTTACGGGCGGGCTTTTCTGTTTTTGTTAAGTCAGGTTCATAACCAGGATACCATTGCTGCAATAAGCGCGTATCGAGTACCTTTTCAACCGCTTCTAATAACCACTCTTCGCTAGGGCTCATCAACGAAACAGCTACCCCTTCATTACCTGCTCGACCCGTTCTTCCTATTCTATGAATATAATCTTCAGCAATATAAGGGAGTTCGTAGTTAATAACATAATTTAAGTTTGCAATATCTAAACCACGAGAGGCAACATCGGTAGCCACTAAGGCACGGGTTTTTCCTTCTTTAAACTCTGCTAAGGCTTTTTCTCTTGCGCCTTGAGATTTATCGCCATGAATCGATTGCGTTTTAATACCGTCTTTACACATTTCTTTCGCTAATGCGTCGGCAGTTACCTTAGTACGGGTGAAGATAAGTACTTGTTTCCAATTCTTTGAACCGATTAAAAATGAGGTTAATTCACGCTTTCGATCACTATCAACGGTATAAAGAATTTGCTCTACTTTTGCTGCCGCTGCATTTCGCTCACTGACTTCAATTAACTCAGGATCGGTTAATAAGTTTTTACTCAGTTTAAAAATTGCATCGTCGAAAGTTGCTGAAAACAAGAGGGTTTGGCGCTTAAGTGGTACCCGATTTAAGATACGGTCTATCTCATCTTTAAAGCCCATATCTAACATACGGTCAGCTTCATCAAAGACTAAAAATTCCAGTTCCGTTAACGCTAAAGAGCAATTAATAATATGGTCAAGCAATCGTCCGGGGGTTGCCACTAATACATCCACACCTTTGCTTAATGCCGTGATTTGTGGGTTAATACTGACACCACCGTAAGCAACGGCAATATTGAGTTCTGTGTTTTCTGCATAACTAACAAAGCTTTTATAGACTTGTTGAGCAAGTTCACGTGTAGGCGTTAACACTAAAGCTCGAACAGGACGATTTTCAGGAAGTGTTGCCATTAACTTTTGTAAAATAGGTAAAGCAAAGGCCGCTGTTTTTCCTGTTCCTGTTTGCGCTCCAGCCATAATATCTTTTCCAGCTAAGATCGCAGGAATAGCTTTTAACTGAATAGGGGTGGCTTCATCATAACCAAGTGCTTTTACAGCGTTGGTTAGGCTCTTATCTAATGCTAAAGAAGTAAAACTCATGTAATTAACGCTGACCTTTGGCTGATTGATTTTTTTGTTTGTTTTTTAGTTCTTGTTCAAGCTCATCTGGGTAAAAAACTAACCCTTGCTCATTTTGACTAGGAAACACCACTAAGGCTAATTCATCGTCTGCCAAACCATGCGACCAGTGACTAAACCATTTACTTAATGAAATAGCTTCTGGCTGACATTCTTGCCATTCATCTGTGGCCCAAGCCTGGGCAAATTCTTTATTTGGCCAGACAGGTACGCAATCTTCATCTTCGGTATTAAGCATCACACAGCCGTGCTCGTCTTTTAATATCCAAATTTCATTATTTACGACAACTTCTTTCAGAAAGTAATTGGCTCGTTGAGCATCATCGTAATTTAAAACAAGTTTGATTTGTTGTTCGTCTAGAGCTTGCACTATAAAATATTCCTATCAGATTTGTATTAGGTTACATACTATTCTACAAAGATTTGCATTTCTTCGCCGATGAGTTTACGCATTTCCATTAATTTTATCGCTGACTCATTTTGTTTAATATCTTCTGGCGACTCAGGGATCCATTTAGGGATTTTTTCTGACTTACCGTTTTCGTCAACAGCCACCATAATAACAATACAATGGGTTGTTAATGTGCGATTAAGTAACTTTGGATCACAGGCATTTACTTCTAACGCGATATGCATTGATGAATTACCGGTATAAATGACTTTAGCCTCTACTTCAACTAAGCTGCCAACATGAATTGGGGCAATAAAACGTATCCCCCCTGCATAAGCAGTTACACAATAACGACCACTCCAACCGGCTGAACATGCATAAGCGGCTAAATCGATCCATTTCATTACGGCACCACCGTGAACTTTACCACCAAAATTTACATCTTGTGGTTCAGCTAGAAATCTTAGGGTAATATCTCTTTGTGGTTTGTTCATTGGTTAACTCTCTTGTTAAATATTTTTATCGTACTAAGCAGGTATCGTTCCAGCTTGGTATATATATTATTATCTGAAATCTATTAGGTATAACAGCAATCATCAGATTAAAATAGCAATAGTTTGCACCTAACGAGTGCAAAAAATAAATGTAATAGGGAATATAATGAAAATTTGGGTCGATGCCGACGCTTGTCCAACTGTTATTAAAGAAATATTATTTCGTGCTGCTGAACGTGCAAAGATTGAAACAATCTTAGTCGCTAATCATTTCATTAAAACGCCACCCTCAAAATTTATTTCTTTTATACAGGTTAATGCTGGTTTTGATGTTGCCGATGATGAAATAGTTAAGCGTTCAGCAAAGCATGATTTAGTGATCACAGCAGATATTCCCTTAGCAGCAGAAGCTGTAGAGAAAGGCTGTTTAGCCCTAAACCCTCGTGGCGAACTTTATACCGAGAGTAACATCAGGCAAAGACTCAACATGCGTGACTTTATGGATACTTTACGTTCTAGCGGTATTCAAACTGGCGGTGCACCCCCGATCAGTCAAGCTGACAGACAGGCATTTGCAAATAACTTAGATCAACTATTAGCAAAATTAAATAAGGCTCATTAAGAGCCCTAATTTAATTTTCTAAACTAGCGTGACGCAGAGTATGGGTCGCTATTACTTTTTGGTGCTGTACTTGCTGGGTTTTTACGACGACCACCTGCATTCGAATCTTTATTCGCGTTACTGTCATTTCTATGACGAGGATTTTTACTTTGCGGCTTATGACCTCGTGCATTATCGGCAGAACGTTGTCCGTCATGATGTTCAGTTTTTGCTTTTTTAGGCTTATTTGCTTTTAAAGGTCTTAAAGGACGTGATTCTAATAAAAAATTAAAAGGTTCAAATCCTGGCACTATTTCACGAGGTATATGGGTTTGAATTAAATGCTCTACATCGTTTAATAAATCAATTTCTTCTGAACAGACTAATGAAACCGCTTTACCACTTGCACCCGCTCGACCAGTTCTACCGATTCTATGAACATAATCTTCTGCAACGTTAGGTAATTCAAAGTTAACAACTTGTGGTAACTGGTCAATATCAATACCGCGCGCTGCAATATCGGTAGCAACTAAAACATTCACTGTACCATCTTTAAAGTTAGCTAATGCTTTAGTTCTAGCTCCTTGACTTTTATTACCATGAATAGCCGCTGCTCTTATACCTTCAGCCTCTAATTGTTTGGTTAACTTATTTGCTCCATGTTTAGTTTTCATAAACACTAAGACCTGTGGCCATTCATTATCTTTAATGAGTGCTGTTAACAAGGCTGGCTTTTTCTTTTTATCAACAGGATAAATTACCTGTTCAACTTTTTCAGCGGTGGTATTTCGTGGGCTAACAGAGATCTCAACAGGATTATTTACTAACCCTCGCGCAAGATCACGGATATCTTCTGAAAAGGTTGCAGAGAATAAAAGATTCTGACGTTGCTTAGGTAAGACCGATAATACCTTTTTAATATCGCGAAGAAAGCCCATATCTAACATACGGTCCGCTTCATCTAACACTAGTATTTCAAGTTGCTTAAAGCTGACTGCTTTTTGATTATATAAATCAAGCAATCTTCCTGGTGTTGCCACCAATATATCGACACCTTGGCGAAGGCGCATCATTTGTGGATTAATTTTCACACCACCAAAGACCACTGTCGCAGTTAAAGGTAAGTACTTACCGTACATTTCAACATTTTCATATATCTGTGCCGCTAACTCTCGTGTTGGCGTTAAGATTAGTGTGCGTACTTGATTAGCCTGTGGCTTGTTGCCACCTGATAAACGTTCTAATATTGGTAGTGTAAACCCTGCTGTTTTACCGGTTCCCGTCTGTGCTGCTGCCATGACATCTTTCCCACTTAGTACGGCGGGAATTGCTTGTGCTTGAATTGGTGATGGTTCGGTATAACCTTTTTCAGCAATCGCTTTTTGAATCGGGGCAGATAAGCCCAACGAGGTAAAACCCATAGATAAATCTCTTTATAAAAAGTGGAAGTTAGCCAATGTACAGCGGCGTTGCAGAATACAGTATAGCTATTATAAGTGCAATTACGAGAAGGGTTATCTGCAAGCAAATAAGCTATATATCCTAATATTTAATTATTGTCAGTTGCAAAGCTAGACAAGTGGTTTTAATTCCGCTAAAAGTCTCTACAGATAAAAGAATATTCAAGGGAGTTTATGAACAAGATTGCATACAGCAAGATGCGTTTTTTAATCGTTGAAAGTATCAGCCAATCACGTGATGCATTGAAATTATTCGCTTACACGCTTGGTGCTCTTAGTGTTGATACGAGTAACCGCGCCTCAGATGTATTAATACTTTGTGAAAAAATTCAGTTTGACGTTATATTATTAGGTTATGACCTGGGCGAAGATAAAAAAAATGGTCAACATATTCTTGAAGAATTAAGGTCTAAAAAGTTTATCTCACGTCATTGCGCTATCGTTATGATAACCGCTGAGGTGTCACAAGCTATGGTGTTAGCTGCCCTCGAACATAAACCCGATGAATACCTTGCTAAGCCATATACACTTAACGATCTTAACATTCGATTAGCGCGATGTTTCGCTAAAAAAACAGCTATGCTTGATATATATAACGCTATGGATAACAACGACTCCCAACAAGTTATTTCATTATGCCAAGATATTATCTCCATAAATTCAATTTATAAAAATGAATGTTTAGGAATTCAATCTAGACAATACTTTGAGTTAAAACAATTTGATAGGGCCCGAGATATTTACGAGACTTACGCTTGTTCTCCTAATTGTCAGTGGGCGGCAATTGGCCTAGGAAAGATAGCATTACTCGATCATGATTATAACTTGGCCGCTGATTGTTTTAATACGGTAATAGAAAATAATCCACTTTATTTGTCAGCTTACGATTGGCTAGCCAATACCTACCAATTAAATAAAGAACCTCTGTTAGCAGAAGCAATTTTAGAAAATGCTTTGGTTGTTTCACCTCTTTCTGTACCACGTCTAGAGAAATATGCAGACTTATGTTTAACAAATCAGAACTTCGATAAAGCAACACAAGCTTTTGCTAAAACTGCAGCGCTTGCCTTTCACTCTGTTCATAGAAAACCTGATAACACCTTACATTTTGTCGAAGCGCTACTTGAGTCCATGACAGATCTAGAACCTCAAAAATCACGCAGACTAAGTAACAAAGCTTTTAAATTACTTACTGATATGGTCAGGGACTTTAATACCATAGAGATTAAGATTCATAGTAAATTATTAGCAGCAAGGTTGTATGATAAAATTAAAGATCCAAGGCTTGCTAAAGAAGCACTAAAAGAAGCTGAGTTGTTACTAATAAACTGTAAACATCAAATATCATCAGTAGGTACAATTGCAATAGCCAAATCACTCATGGCTATGGGAAAGAAGTCTTATGCTGATAACCTACTAACTGAGCTAGCTCATGTAAATCAAGATAATTCCCCAATACTGACACAAATAAACACTATTGCAGATAAGCCTTATTCTGACCATGAAAGGATTGCGGCACAAAGCGCATTAGAGTTAGGTGTTAGTCTATATAAGAAGCATAAATACAGTCTGGCGATTGATAAACTCAATGATGCACTGGTTCATTTTCCTAATCACACTGGGATTAAGTTGAATTTATTGCAAGTGTTACTTGTTTCGTTTGAAAAAGATAATGAGAGGGTTGGCGATCTAGCACAGGCTGAGATATTAATTAAAGCATTAACCTTGATCGATTCTAATAGTGAGTTTTATATTAGGTTTAAAAAGTTAAGTGATAAGTATTCAGATATGATAAAAATTAGCTAAGCGCTAATATTATTAAATAGTAAGGATTTATGTTTGAATAAAGTGGTGGAGGGAGGTGGATTCGAACCACCGAAGGCTGAGCCATCAGATTTACAATCTGGTCCCTTTGGCCACTCGGGAACCCCTCCACGGGGCCGATAATTCAACTTGTTAGTTGTATCATCTTAAACAGCCGCTTAACAATACCATTTAAGTGGTTATTATTAAACTTAATTAGGAGCCTAGCAATGTCCTACTCTCACATGGGAACTCCCACACTACCATCGGCGCTACTGCGTTTCACTTCTGAGTTCGGAATGGGATCAGGTGGTGCCACAGTGCTATTGTCGCTAGACAAAAAGGT